>JAKANS010000288.1 GCA_021823625.1 bacterium
TCTCGGCCCTGCTCCAGGAAACCAGCGAAGCCTGGGAAACCGGAAAAGTTTACCTCAACATGGAATGCCAAACCCAGTCCTCAGTTTGATGCTCAAAGAATTTACAGAAAAGAAATTGCGCGGCCGGCCGAAAGATTCTGTCCCGCGTCGAGCTCGCGTCCGATCGTCGGAAGGTGAGCCTTTTCTATTTGGAAAACCTCCCCGCCGGCTCGCGTGTGCAAGTCACGTTTGATGGCAGCGCGGTGAAGGACCAATACGGCAATGTGCTGGATGCCGACGGCAACGGTGTTGCGGGCGGCGTCTTCAAAATGTTCTTCGACACGTTCAGCACCGTCTCGGTGGGGCAAACGGCCGTGATCGGCCACGTGTACGCGTCGCAGTTGGTGCCGGACCCGAACGGAACCGGCAACACCCTGAACCAGCCGCTGGAAGGCGTGACCATCACCGTGGATGGCGCCGAGGAAACGCTGCGGACGACCACGGACGCGCAAGGTTTCTTCAAATTACAGCCGTCGCCTTCGGGGCGGTTCTTCGTCCATGTCGATGGCCGGACCGCGGTGGGGAGCCAGTGGCCCACCGGGCAGTACTATCCTTTCGTCGGCAAAGCCTGGGAAGCCACGGCGGGCGTGGAAACCAACCTTGCGGGCGGCAGCGGCGAAATCTACCTGCCGCTCATTCCCGCCGACACGCTCAAGCCGGTCAGCGCGACTGTGTCCACCGAAATCACTTTTCCGCCTTCGGTCATCGCGAACAACGCGGTGCTCAACGGCGTGTCGATCACAGTTCCGCCGAACGATCTCTTCGATAATTCCGGGCAGCGCGGCGGGCGGGTCGGCATCGCGCCCGTTTCGCCGGATCGCCTCCCGGAGCCGTTGCCACCAGGGCTGGAGCTCCCGCTCGTCATCACGATCCAGACCGATGGCCCGCTGAACTTCGATCAGCCGGTGCCCGTTCGCTTCCCGAATCTTCCCGACCCGGTCACCGGCCAAAAGCTGCCGCCCGGTGCCAAGAGCGCGTTGTGGAGCTTCAACCACAAGTCCGGCAAATGGGAAATTCAAGGCCCAATGACGGTCACCGCCGACGGCAACTTTGTGGTCTCCGACGCCGGCGTGGGGGTGCGCCAGCCCGGCTGGCACGGATCGGCGCCCGGCACACCGCCCGGCGGTCCGCCGCCGTCCGGGCCGTGCAGTTCCAGTGAGGGCGCGAGCTGCGGTCTGAGCCTGTTGACGGGGGCGCTGGACTGCGGCCTCTCGTTTGTGCCGGGCGTGGGAACCGCTTTCTGCCTTGGCATGGGACTGGGTTACGGCGGCGCACGGAACGTCATGGATTGCTCGCTCGGCGACAGCGTGGACTGTGCCGTCTCGGTGGGCGCGAACGCGGCCGGCATCGCCGCCTGTCTGGCGCAGGCCGCTCCCGGCGTGGGCCAGGCGATCGCGTGCGGAGCGGCGGGCTTTTCGATCGGCAAGAGTTGCGCGCCCTGCATTTTCGGCCTGTTCGGCGGATCGTCGGCCAGTTCGTTGAGCACCGATTTCTTGTACGCGGGCGACGTGCCTTACGGCGGACCGTGGGCCTCCGCGCGTCAGATCAGTCTGAAGGGCCGGCCAGTCCGACAGGACGATCCGACTTTGTCGCCGGAACAGGTGGATTTCCAGGTCCACCTCGAGTTGCTTGAAGCTTACACGAACGTGCTGCAAGTGATGTACGGCTCGAGCATCTGGTACAATGCCGTGGACCTCCAGAACGGCGACTATCGCCCCGCCGCACAGCAGGTGTTGAATGTGCTGACCGCGTTGCACAACGCCGCCGGCACGGGCTCGCCGGGCGGCATCACCGTCACCGACCCGGAGGTGAGTTCCTTGCTTTCGCTGCCTCGCCCGAACTCGATCGCAGACGCGGACGTGCGCGCCGTGGCGGCATACTTCAACTAGACCTTCACGGAATACCAGGCGAAGGTCTTTACCCATACTCAGGCCGGGCGAACCGATTTCATGGACCGTGACGAACTGATCGCGGCCATGAAACGGTGGACGAACGCCCTCGGCACCTTGCAGGGACTGGGCTACGACGCGGTGGACCTGGGCGGCGCTTTCCGGCGGTTCTACGAGTACAACGTCAACAGTTACAGCGATACCACGCCCGGCAGGCGGGACAGCCGCCAGGTCTGGTACTGGCTGCGCAACGAAACCACCGGCCAGGTGCTGCGGGGCAAGTTGAACGGCGAAGGCCATTTTCCCATCGCCGCGCTCACGCCGAACACGCTGTATCGCGCCCGGTATTACCAAGCCCAGCAAAACCTCTTTGGCCAGGTGACGTTTGAGAGTGCGGATTCCGGCCTCGTCACCGAAGTGCCGCGACCGATGCTCCTCCCGCTGGATCCTTCATCGCCAGACACCGACAACGACGGGCTGCCGGACGCCGCGGAAGACGTGATTGGCACCTCGTCCACGCTTTGGTCCACGCCGGGCAACGGCATTTCTGACGGAGCTGCGGTCCGGCAAGGACTGGATCCGTTCGGGGGTGGCTCGGACGGTGGGGGTGGCGCGTCCAATGACAACACCAACGGCGGCAACGGCGGCGGCGGCGGCGGCGCGATCCTGATCGCTTCGTCGCGGGACATCACGCTCAACGGTGTGATTCGTGCCAACGGCGGCAACCGGCAGTGGAGCGGCGCCAGCCAGGGCGGCCGGGGCTCGGGCGGCGGCATCCTGTTGCGGGCGGATCGCATCAGCGGACCTGGCTCCGTCGAAGCCTACGGTGGCGACAGCAACAACCCGAACGGCCGGATTCGTGTCGAGGCTTATGCGCGGGCCCTCACCGGTAGCCAGAACCCGATCGCGGTCGTCGGTTTGCCGGCGGCCAATGGCGAACTCAATCAGGTTGGCACGCTCACCATCACGAGCGTGGCTGGCCAGAACGTGGTGCAGCCACCCACCGGCAATCCGCAGACGCCAGACGTGATCTTCTCCCAAGCCGGCTCCATCGCCGTGCAGATCACTGGCAAGGGGATTCCCGACAACACGCCGGTCAAGTTGCGCATCAACACCGGCAACTCCGTGATCGTGGCCGGCCCGGCGAACATGGTCGGCGGCGCCGTGACCATCAACGCCACCGTGCCTAAAGGCGTGGGCACCTTGCAGGCCACGGCTGAGTTCACGCAATAGCCTGTCAGCCAGTCACGCGATAGGATTCAACCCGAAAGACTGGATTGGGGAGCACACCCGCCCTCGGATGTGACGGGACGCCTGCCTGTGCGCTGCATGCAGACAGGCGCCTCGCGTCCCGCACCCCGGCGATCCCAGAGCGCACGATAGGAAACGCCTGCAGACTGCCGGCCGCTCTGCCACACTCACCGCCAGCGCTCGAGGCGGTAAAACTGGGGCGTGCTCGTGAGCGCGTTGGTGACGGAGATGACTTCGTAAGGATCGCCGTAGCTTGCGCGCGTGAACACCGTCTGCCATTGGACCGGCGGTCGCAAGCTGCCGGTCGCCTCCAGGTTGTACTGGCGCGCGCCCCGGTAATCCCATTCGATCATCACTTGATCGCCCTGGCGCCGAATGCGCAGTTCTTCCGGAGTCAGACTGAAACTCTCGAACCCAACCAGCGGCATGACCGAGTTGGTCACCACCATGCTGTAAACTTTGCTTTGTCCTAAAAGGAATACCCGTTGCTCCTCAATGCCGGAAAGGTCTTCCAACACCAGCACCTTGTACCAGACACGCTGGCCGAGAGAGACTCCCGAGAGTGTAACCTCCACCGGCTGCGGTGGTTCATAACCCCAATAACCCGCGTTGGTGCCAGTCAGAAAGGTCATAACCTGACCAACCGGCGTAAGACTGTCTGGCGAGGAGGCCGAGACGTAGAGCGCGGCCAGAAACAGTCCCTCCCTCGCACCCAACCGTGTGACCTCGTCGAAATCGTACACCGGCGCGTCCAGCATGCCGGGTATCCGGTTGCGGGCGCTTCGGACATTTTAGTGGGTAGGCGGAGGGAAAGCCTGCGGGGAAAAGAGCGCTTAAGAAGGAAGTGATCGGCGTGTTTTGGGAGCAGTCGGTCGTCGCCGGTGTGCGTTGG
>JAKANS010000289.1 GCA_021823625.1 bacterium
GAAGCCCTCCTGTGTCTGGAAACCTTCTGGCGCAACGAGCGCTGGTCACTCCTCTTCCCCCACCCCGCCTTCGACCCTGCAAGAAACTGAGATGCGCCCCCGCTGAACTCGCCATTGAAAAGATTGTTGATCCGATACCGAATTCAACTAACATGAAGCCCACACCATGAACAAGAAAACAACCGACTATCCGCCCATGAGTCCTTACCTAACCGTGAAGGACGCGGGCAAGGCCATTGAGTTTTACAAGGCCGCATTCGGAGCCACGGAGCTTTTTCGGCTCACCGATTCGGCATCAGGAACCATCGGCCACGCCGAAATCATGGTCAACGGCAGCCACATCATGCTGGCCGACGAAAATCCAGCCTGGGGCAATAAATCGCCGCTGGCCCTCGGTGGCACCGCCGTGAAGCTCTGCCTCATGGTGGAGAATACCGACGCCGCCGTGGCCCGCGCGACCGCGGCCGGCGCGACCGTCGAGATGCCACCGGGCGATATGTTCTACGGTTTCCGCTGCGCCGCGATCCGCGACCCCTTCGGCCACAAATGGATGATCCAGCACGAGATTGAAAAGGTCTCGCCCGAAGAAATGCAGCGGCGCTGGGATGCGATGGGGAAAAAGTGTTAGGCGACGCTGGCGCGTCCCGACATGTGCTATACCAACACATTCATCCAGGTCGCTCCTGACTGTCCGGCAACCACCGGAGAGGTTCCCGTCGCGCGCGGCGAGGCCCAGTCCGTCCCGGCCATTCAGTATGATCTGCTATCGCGGCATCCCTACCGATTCATCCAGGACGAGTTGATCTTCGAGGTGCATGTTCGCCATAAGGGCATCCCCAAGGAGGAAGTGCCACGCCGCCGATCCGCCATTTGGAAAGAACTGTTCCAGAAGCCGCATCCCTGCCTGCGCGCTTCCATGTTACCGAAGCGATATGGATGGGGAGTCCATTACGATCACAAGGGCCGGATCGCGCTTTGGGCGGTGGATTCCAAGGAGTATGCGCGGTTCGCCAGCGGAAAGTCAGGCGGCCCGCAATTGCTTTTTGCCATGCGGAACAAACGTCCATGACCGCGCCACACATTGCCCGGCAGCGGTTGCTCAGTCAGCAGATCGCGGCCAGCCGTTGCGCCACTGCGGCGGAGGTGGTGGCGACGCTCGGCGCGGTGCAGGCACAGGATCATGCCAATGCGTTGTGGGCGATTGGACTTCGACTGCCATCAAGCACGGAGACGGACATCGAGCAGGCCATCCGCAATCGAACCATCGTCCGCACCTGGCCCATGCGCGGCACGCTGCATTTCGTCCCTGCCGCAGACGTGCGTTGGATGCTCGACCTGCTGACCCCGCGAATCATCGCGGGCATGGCTTCGCGCGCCCAACAACTCGGACTCGATGACGCAGTCTTTGCCCGCGCGCGAAAAACCTTCGCCCGCGCGCTGAACGGAGGCCGGCAATTGACCCGCGCCGCGATGCTGGAGGCCCTGGAGCAAGCGAAGATTTCCACTGCCAGCCAGCGTGGTTATCACATCCTGTCACGGCTCGGACAGGAAGGGCTGATCTGCTTTGCGGTGCGCTCGGGCAAGCAGCCGACCTTTGCGTTGTTGGATGAATGGATTCCCAAGGCGCGGCGGCTGGATCGCGATGCGACTCTCGCGGAACTGGCGCGTCGCTACTTCAGCGGCCACGGCCCCGCTACGCTCAAAGACTTCATCTGGTGGTCGGGGCTGAAGGCCGCCGATGCGCGCGCCGGTCTCGACGGCGCCTCGCCTCGATTGACGCGCGAGGTAATCGACGGCGTCGCTTACTGGATGGCGGCGCAACCCCCAGCGGAGCCAGAGTCCGCGCCCGCAATCCATTTGCTACCCGGGTTCGATGAATACCTGCTCGGCTACCAAGACCGCAGCGCCGTGCTGGCGCCAGAGCACGCGCCACTCGTCGTGCCCGGCGGCAATGGCATGTTTCTGCGCACCATCGTGACGCGGGGCCGTGTGACCGGCACTTGGAAGCAATCGGTGAAAACGGCCGCGACCGTTGTCGCGCCGGCTTCATTCGTGCGCCTCAAGCAGACTGAAGCGCGCGCCCTCGCCGTCGCAGCGGAACGATACGGCCGTTTCCTTGGCACGTCGATCATCGTGTCGGACGACACATGAAGCTCCGTTACGCGGGCTAACCGCACCATTCTCCCTAAATCCAGGGGCAATCCCCTACACCACCCATCATGAAAAAGATCGATTTCAAAAAGGGATTGAAGCACTTGTATCAACCTCCAGCCAAGGCCCCCGTTGAAGTGGACGTGCCCACCATGAACTACCTCATGGTTGATGGCGAGGGCGACCCGAACACCGCGCCATCTTACAAGGCAGCCGTCGAGGCATTGTTTGCGCTCTCCTACGCGCTGAAGTCCATGGCCAGGAAAAGCGCGCCGGGCCATGACTACGGCGTGCTGCCACTGGAAGGACTCTGGTGGGCCGATGACATGACCTCGTTCACGACAGGAGACAAGTCGCGTTGGAAATGGACGACGATGATCAGGCAGCCGGATTTCATCACCCGCGAGATGGTCAAGCAGTCCGCCGCCGAAGCGAATCGAAAGAAAGCTTTGCCCGCGCTGTCCGCCATTCGATTTGAATCCCTGACCGAGGGCCGCAGCGCACAGATCATGCACATCGGCCCGTTTTCTGAAGAGCGCCCCACGGTCGAGAAGCTCCATCAGTTTATCGCAAGCCGCGGGTTCAAGGCCGCTGGCAAGCATCACGAAATCTATCTGAGCGACATTCGGAAAGCCGATCCGACAAAATGGAAGACCGTGATTCGCCAGCCGATGCGATGAAGGCCGCCGGCCTTCACTTGTGAGGCCAAGCGAAATCAGCGTTCATCGGCGAACATCTGTGGTTTGAGGATGACACGGCGACGCGCGTTGTCCCCGGCACGCGCTCCCGCTTGTTTTGAAATTACGGCAGAGCAACAATCGCAACACGTGAATCCACCCGAACTTAACAACACGCGGCCAAACGAAGTATTCCATGTGGTGGAGCATTTGTTCCGGCATGAGGCGGGGAAGATGGTGGCCACGCTGACGAGAATCTTCGGGATCGAACACCTCAGTCTGGCCGAGGACGTGGTGCAGGAGGCGCTCGCGCGGGCGTTGCAGACGTGGCCGTTTTACGGCGTTCCCAACAATCCCGCCGCGTGGATCATGCGAGCTTCGCGCAACCTCGCGCTGGACGTCGTCCGGCGCGAAAAGGTCTTTCGCGACAAAGAACCCGAAATCATCCGGCTGATGGACCGGCAAAGCCCGTCGCCGGATGCGGCCATTTTTTCCGAGCAAGAAATCGCGGACGACCGGTTGCGCTTGTTGTTCGTGTGCTGCCATCCGCAAATTCCAGTGGAGGCGCAGGTCGCGCTCGCGTTGAAGACCCTTGGCGGCTTCAATCCCGCCGAAATCGCCAAGGCGCTCCTGACCACCGAGGCCGCTGTCGCCAAGCGGCTGACGCGGGCGAAACAAAAAATCCGCGTGGCCGGGATCCAGTTCGAAATCCCCGCGGGCGAAGAATTGGCGCGCCGGTTGGACGGGGTGTTGCAATCGCCCTACTAATACCAGGTTAAGAGTTACCCTGTATCCCTGAACTGGGTCTGACACCAAACCAAAGGCAGCAGCCGGAGAGTCTAATCCGCGCCGCCTGCAAAGCGCGGCGGGTTTGCGGCAGCGTCGCACCAGAAGTTTTTTTTAGCGCGCACCTGTTCCTGGCGCCGGAACGCAAAGGCCAGCGACACCAGCGTCACATGAGGGTGCCAGCCCAGCCAGGGACACCCCTCGTAGCGATCCAACCCCAGCTCCGCCTGGAGTTCCCGGTCGTCCAATCCCACCCGCCAGCGCGAGCGCGCAATGCGCACCAGCCTTCGCAGTCCGGCCGGTTGCGCCCCCCAATCCGCCAGCCAGTAGTCGCCGGGGGCCGGCACGCCCGGCGCCCACTCGATCGGCAGCCATGCGGCCACCCGCTCCGGCTGGCGCTGCGCCTTCCCCCCGTGCGCCGCCCACACTTTGCCTTTGGCAAAGCGCGA
>JAKANS010000290.1 GCA_021823625.1 bacterium
CGAGCAGCCGGCGGTTACGCTGTCGAATGATGGCAACGATCTATTGCTGACGAAGCGGCAGACCCGCATGTTGGGGGCGATTGCCGAGGGCAAGACTCCCGAGCAGGCGGCCCTGGCGGCGGGGTACTCGGCCCCACGGGCGAAGAAGGCGGAGGAACTGATCGTCCCGATTATCCGCCGGAGGTTTCGCCGGCTGTTGTACAAGCGCGTGAAGCTGGAGAAGATTGCCGACCGGCTGGCTGAAGGGCTGGATGCCACGGAGATAAAGCACTTCGCGTTCCAAGGGGAAGTGAAGGATGAGCGAGAGCTAGTGGACTTCGCGGAGCGGCGGAAATATATTGAGACCGCCGCGGCGCTGATGGGGTTGGAGGAGGAGAAGCAACAGGGCGGCGGGAACCAAACGACGATCGTGCTGGCACCGTGGATGGGACGGAAAGGAGAATAGAAATGCCAAATTTGGATGTGGACTGTTCGGCTAAGGCGTTGAAGTTTCTGGCGGAACGGGCGGACGCGCTCGTCGCCGCCGGCGAGTTGCCGGAGGAGTGGAAGGCTGACTTTGTGATCGAAATGTTCCGCAGTGTGGTGCGGCTGAGCGAGAGCGAGGCCCTAATGGCGGAACAGATTCGCCTGCGCGATGAGGCGGTCCAACGAGCGAGCGGAATCGTCGGAGCCGGGGGGCTGGCGCCGCGAATCGTCAAGAACTAGCATGGCCGTTCCACGTAAAATCATCAACCCGAAGGAGAGCGTCGATTTATCGGCGCTCTACCAGCCTCAGCCAAAACAAGTGGCGTTTCATTCTTCGAGGGCTCCATATCGGCTGATGGTTGGAGGCGCCGGTTCCGGCAAGTCGCTGGCATTGCTTTGGGAGGCTCTCGACTTTGTTTACTCGTTTCCGGGGTTTCAGGCACTCCTGCTGCGGCGAAATTACCCGGAACTGGAAAAGGGACTAATCGCCGACCTGCGATCGACGCTGCCGCCCCACACCTACCACTGGGACGACTCCGACCACATTGCAACGTTCCCGATGGCCGCCGGTCGCGCACCGTCCAAGATTTTCTTCGGATACTGCAAAGACGGGAAAGAGCGAAGCCTCTCGCAATACCTTTCTTCGGCCTTCCCGTTCATCGGCATCGACGAGATGGGACAGTTCAGTTTTTGGGCGTGGCAGTTTCTGTCTAGCCGTAACCGAATCAACGTCGGTTGCGAACCGAATGCCCAGGGACGCATGCCGGCACCGTGCATGGCCGGCGCGACAAATCCTATGGGGCCCGGCTGGCCATGGATTAAGCGGATGTGGCTGGATTTGTCGGCGCCCCCGGAGGCCGGCGACAGCTTTCTCATCAACCCGGATGAATATTTTCACGTCCACTCGACAATTTTGGACAATCAGCGGCTCCTGGACCGCGATCCGGGCTACCTCGACAAGCTGAAGAAGCTGCCCGAGGACCTGCGCAAGAAGCTGCTCGATGGTGACGTCAACCTGGTGAGCGGCCAGTATTACTCCAACTTCACGCGAGAGCGCCACGTCGTCGATCTTGACGCCGATCCCGGTCGTGTCGAGTGGCAGCCATGGCAGCCCGTCTGGATCTCGCTCGACTGGGGCTTGGCTCACTTCGCCTGCGCCCACTGGTTTACGCGGGCGCTGGTTCGGCGCCCGGATGGCACCCGGTCCGAAACCGTGGTCTGTTACCGCGAACTCATCGTTCGCGAGACCGGAATCAAGGACTTCGCAAGACTCATGGCCGAGATGTGCGATGGCCGCTTTCATGGCTCGCCGGCGCAGGAGAAAGAGGCAGTCACGGCCGTCTTTGTGAGCCACGAACTGTTTGCGCGCCGCAGCGACCCCAGCCCGGACCAGACCGTTGCCTTTGAGCTTGGACGGGCTCTCAAGCGCCGACACCTGCCCTTCCCGCAGCGCGCCGCCGGATCCGCATCGACGCAGGAACGCCGTACCGGCGCCGCCATGATCTACGAAGACCTAGAAGCCGGAGAACTGGTGTTTCTTGCGAGCTGCCACCGCACGGTTTCGGCGCTTCCAATGCTCGCTCGCAGCGAAACCGACATCGAGGACGTGCAGAAGACCGAGACAATGGAGGACGATATCTTCGACTCGCTCAAGCATGGCGTCCTGAGCATCCGCCGCGGCCGGGCGAAGCCACTGGCGGACGAAATCAGAAGCCGCGCCGAGGCAATTGAAGACCCCGTGAAAAAATGGTTCTTCCTTCGCGCCCACAATTCTGGTATAGGTGAAAACGATAAATGGAAAAATATCGGCACTGAGTTGGGTCCAATGTGGGCCTCAAGGAGCCAGACATGATTCGCGGGTGGGTTGAAAGCATCGTGCGCCGAGTTCTACAAGCTGAAGATCGCAAGCTGCGCGCTCGTTTGGTTAGAATCGAGGCCGACATCGCCGAGTTGGAACGGAAGATGCTCGCGCAGATGACGGCGAAAATGGTCAAGGAACCGGAGCCGGTCGAAAAGCCGGCCGCGAGGTCCACCGTCGCGCCGATCCGGTTTGATCCCAGCCTCCCCCCGGCGGAATTCGCCGGTCAGGCCTGGGCCAACGATGTGGACTGGTCGAGGGTTCAGCGATGATTACCGCGCGCGATGGCAAGACATTCTCGCACCCGATGCAGGCGGCGAAGTATGAGCGTTGGCTCGACGAAAAGGACCGCGCACCGGGCGGAACAGCTCACGACGAGGCGGCACGGCTCCATGGGCCGGCCAAGCGCGTGACGATTGAACGCGAAGGTCTTGGTCGCCACGTAGTGACATCGGAGCACGTGGACGGGTTCAAGCACCAGTCGGTACACCCGGAGGCGTTCCGTGCCCACCAGGTGGGGGCGGCGCTGCTCGGCATCGAGGCGCCGGCCGCCGTTCAGACCCATTCCAGGGCCAGGGCACATCCGACCGGGCCCAAGGAAAGCGATCGGCTGGCCTCGGAAGATGGCCGCCGTTCCGAGGAGGAACCGTGAAGCTCAAGCTAACCATGAATGGCGGCGAAGCGCGCCGGCTGCTGGCCGGGCGTGACCTGGGACAAGCCGCGGCGCAGCGGCCCGGTGGCGCAGGGACCGCCGCACCGCAATCGTTGCCGCAGCGGGCGATGCCTAAGCCGGGATCGACCGGGAATGTTCGCACGATGACGGGCTCCCCGAGACTGCCCGTCTGGAAGTGGGGGAAGAGCGGTGGCGTCAAACGAACCAATCGGTAGCCCGAGGGCGCGCTACTCGCCGGCTACCTTCGGCCCGTTCGCCTGTCATGCCTGCGCGCATTACCGCTGGCCGCACCTCTGCGACCACCCCAAGGTTGTTGCAGACGCCAGCAATGGCGCGCCAGGGATGAAGACGGGACCCAACGGAAACGCGGTGATCGAGCCCGGCGGATGCTGCGAGTATTTCCGGCCTAAATAAAAGGTTCCATGTGGAACGTTCACGGAGGTAGACATGGCCAAATGGATTCAGAAGGCGTCGAAGCGCATGAAGGAAAAGGGGACGGAGGGCTCATTTACCCGCATCGCCAAACGAATGGGGATGAGCACGGAGGCGGCCGCCGGCAAGATCATGGCGCACAAGGACCACTACCCGGCGTCCACCGTCAAAAAGGCTAACTTCGCCAAGAATGTCGCCAAATGACAAAGCTCCTCGCATCCATGATCGGAAGCGGCGGCAACTCGCCGGAGCCAGCGGTCGAGGCGCCACAGACTCCCGACTTCGATCCCGGAGAGTTAGCTCCGTTCCCGGCATCCCCGTTCCCGGCGCTTGATCTCTCCGAGCCGGAGAAGCTCGCCGTCAAGGAGCTATGTGATCTCGTTGGGAACAAAGACGTTGCCGCTCGCAGGTGGGAAGTAGAGCAGACCTGGGAGGCGCGCCTATTCAATCGCGGCTACCAGTATTTGCTGCCGCGCAAGGGCGGAGGCTGGATACTGCCGCCGTTCGCGACTGATTACCAGAGCGCTTCCGGGCGACGGCGCGGCGACAAGTGGTACGGGTACGAAACCAACATCGTCGCCACCTACGGCGACATCATTACGGCGGCACTCACGAGGGATCGGCCCGAAGTT
>JAKANS010000114.1 GCA_021823625.1 bacterium
GCACTCGCATGTGCTCCAGCGCCTTAGGCGATAATTTTCGTCCCTCAATCTTTGGCACCCCACCACCCTATCAATCTCACTCGGTGTAGTCTATCTAAATGACTCCGTAGTATGCTCACGCCGCCGCAGTGGTCGGTCGTAACCTATCCACCCATGATCCTCGGCGACCGATACGTGGTGACGAATCGTGGAGTGACCAGACGCACTTCTTCCGTCTGAGGCAGCAGTGATTATCGCCACCACCGCAGAAGTCTTCGCCCCAATCGAAAGAAAACTTGCGGCTCGCCAGCAGCCTCGCCTCTTCTGGCAGCAATCGTCCTTTTCACGGCAGCGCCAAACCGACTTCGGCTGGCGAGGGCAGGGGACGTCCTTCCACGGCGGCGGTGCGGGCAGCAGCCAGTTTGCGCAACAAACCGTCGTATCCACTGACTACGTTTGTATAGCGCGTCAGGGTCCAATCGAGCGCGTACGGTTTGTTTTCGGAGAGCCAGAGCGACGCGAACTGCTTGCGCAAAGCTTCGTGGGCATCGCGGTTTTTCCGAACCAGCGCTTCGACTTTCGCCAACTTCTGGGCGTCGGTGCCAGCGCGGGCCTGCGCGTAGAGTTCCGAGGCTTCCACTCCATCGAGCATCCGCTGGCCGATCAGTTCCATCCGGCGCGCGCCGAACAGGTAGGCGTCGAGGACATGCTGGTTGCAGCGCGCCTCGCGTCGGCAGGCTTCGAGATGCTCGATGGCCGGGCGCACCACGGCGAGCAGGTTGGAAGCGGTCGCGCGGATCGCGGCCGGGCTGGTCTTGGGCGCAACGTCGTCTTTCCAAAAACGCGCGTTGAACATGCCATCCATCCCCGGCAGCCGATGGGTTTGGGTGAGCGACGCGATCGCCTGAGCGAAGTGGTCGCCAGACTCACCGAACAACACCGCGCCGACGCGGCGATTGAAAGCCTTCAAGGGCGTGGTCGAAGCGTTCCAGGCGCACTCGGCGGCCCAGGCGTCGGCGTGCCATTTGACGGCGTTGATGGCTTCGCCGTCGTCCTCCCAGTCGGTGTCGATCATGCCGAGCGCGCCGTGTTTGGCGCCGTCACGGACGAAGTGCTGGATATTCGTCGCGGCAACTCCGAAGTCGGGCAGGATTCGGCTCCAGTTGTTCACGCCGGGGCAGACGAAGAATTCGTAGCCGGATTTCGCGAACGGTACGATCTGATCCTCGAAACTGGGCCGCGCGTCGTAACCCCAGGTGAGCATGATCGTGTCCTTGGGCACCGATGTGAGGTTGGTGGGGTGCTGCAGGATAATGTCGCCCCACATCATCATCCGCTTGCCGTACTTGTCGCGGAGCAGGTCGTGGATGCGGCGGATGTGGCCGACATAGACGCCGCCCAGGCCGATCTTCGCCACCAATTCGCGCGCCGGCCCGGTGCCCAGCCCGTAGGTTTCGTCGCAACAGACGTTGAACCAGGGAAACGGCAGCCGCGGGCACTCTTCGGAGTAAAAGACGTCGAGCAACCGGTAGGTCTCCTCGCGAACCGGCGTCAGCACATCCGCAGTTTCCCGCAGCGCCGCGAATTCCGGGTGCGCGAGGATGCGGCCGAAGTGACCGAAGGACTGCTGGTTGCCGAGGATGTCCACGTGCAGCAGCCTGGCGAACGCCACCAGCGCGGACAAGTCCTCCGGTGTCAACGAGCCGTCGGGCGGGCCGATGTCGGGATGCCTCTGAAACGCGAACTGGTATTCCATATAATACGTGAACAGGTTCAGCTTCAGATAAGAGCCCTGCGCCGCCTCGAATTTCAGCGTGTCCAAGGTCGAACTCGGGCCGCGCGTCAGGTCGTCCTGGAAACCCCGCCACCGCAGCGACGGCCAGTCTTGCACGGTCAGGCAGGGGAGCGTGCCGCCCAGGCGATTGGCGCGGATCAACTGGCAGAGCGTTTGCAGCGCGTAAAACGAGCCGGCGGGCTCACGCGCCGCGGCCACAATCTCTTTGGTCCGCACGCTCAGGCTGTAACTTTCCACCGCGTTCGTGGCCGGCAGGCTCGGCAAGGCGAGTGCGCCTGTACCGGTCGCCAGGCGAAACGCAGGCTGGTCGGAGGCGAGTGGCTCCACCCGCGCTTCGCTCAGGCCCGCGCGCTTTAATTCTTCGTTGAGCAGGCATCCGAAAACTTCGGCTTGAGCCGGTGGCGCTTCCAAGACGAGCGGCCCGTCCAGCGCGAAGCCACCGGATTCCAAGCGGACTTCTTTCGGGAAAGGGACCAGGCGGAGTTGGTCCACGTCGGCGGCCCGGGTCGCGCCGGCGAACGCAAGCAGTCCGATCCACAGAAAACGCAGTGTGTTCATGGCGGAGAATTCAAACCGAAGGTTGTGTGGCGGTTGAGGTCGCACGCCGAATCGTGATGTGATTGGCGCGTGTAGCGTGGGTGGCCGGTGACACGCGGTCCCGGCAAGCGGTGGTCGTCATGTCATTCCTTTCCGATTCGGTAAAGGTGCGTGTCGGTGCGGAGGAAGAGCGCGTTATCCGCGACCGCCGGAGTGGCGATGACCGTGCCGTCGAGCCGGTTCTCCGCCAGTTTGTCGAATTGCCGGCCGGCCTTGACCACCGTGGTCTTGCCCGCCTGGCCGAAGAAATAAATCCGACCTTCCGCGGAGAGCGGCGACGCGAGGTGCGGTTCGCCCAGGCGCTCCTGCCAAAAGATATCGCCGGTCCGCGGGTCGGCGCAGGTCGCCATGCCTTCGTCCGAAACCCAGTACAGATCGGCTCCGGCGAGGACGGGCGAAGACATGATCGGGATCTGGCGCAGCGATTTCCAGCGGACCTGCGTGTCGGTGACGTCGCCCTGGCCGTCCACGCCGACCGCGAGCAATTGCGCCTTCATGCAGCCTGTGCCGATGAAGACCAACCCGTCGCCGAACGCCGGGCAGGTGCCGATCGAGAATCCTTGCCCGTGCCGCCCCCGCCAAATTTCGCTGCCGGTCGCCGGATCGTAGGCCACCACCCACTGCGGACTGGTCGAGACGAGTTGCGTGCGGCCCGCGGCGTGGATGAGCAGCGGCGTGGAAAACGACTTCTTGAGGTTTGGGCTCGAGGCTTGCAGCGGCGGCCGGTCGGTCTTCCAAACCGGCTTGCCCGTCGTTTTGTCCAACGCCGTGACGTACTGGGCATCCCGGCCGTCGCGGACGAGGATCAGCAGGTTCCGATAAACGACCGGCGAACTCCCCGGCCCGACCTGGTGATCCAATGGCAGGCGTGTCTGCCAGACGACCTTCCCCGTTTCGCTGTCCAGGCACGCGGTGCCGAAGGTTCCGAAGTCGCAGTAAAACCGCCCCGGCTCGATGACCGGCGTGGGTGTGGCCCAACTGTTGAGCCAGTGCACCGGATCGGGCTTGTCCACGTCGAAGAGCGTGGTTTGCCAGAGGATGCGGCCATCCACCCGCTCCAGGCACAAGGCCTGCAGACTGACATGCTCGGCGGTCTGCATGTCGTCAGGGCCAATCCGCGTCCGCTGCACGCCCTGTTCGATCGCCGTGGTCAGCCAAATCCGATCGTCCAAGACAACCGGTGAGGACCGGCCGCGGCCGGGGAGGCTGACTTTCCAAGCGAGGTTGTTCGTTTCGCTCCAGGCCAGTGGGACGTTCGTCGCGGTCGAAGTGCCATCGCCGCGCGGACCGCGAAATTGCGGCCAGTCCTCGGCGGCTGGGAGCCAGGAACACACCAGGACGGCGGCGCCGAGAGTGGTGAAGAGGCGTTGCATGACCGACCATTGATACTTACTTGCGTGGCGGGCCGCAACCGCGTGCTGATGGCACAAAAACTGTCGCAATTGTGACAGAATTTTGACAATCCACTGCTTGCGGTTTGCTCTCCACCGTACGCTGATCAAACCTGTCAAAGCCCCGCCACGCTTCGGACCGCACGATACCGCCACAGTCGCGCGGCCTTGCATTCGCGGCGGGTCCACCTTACAAGTGCAGGCATGAAACGCCCCGCCTTTCTCGTGCGTATCGTGGCAACCCTTTGCGCGATCTGCTTGCTGGTCGGGTCGCTTGATGCCGCCGAGCCGTCGGCGTCCACTGTGCGTGTCGAACCGCGGGAAACCGATGAACTCCTGGCCAATCCCGGCATGGGCTGGCTGACCTTCCATCGCTTTGCCGACGAGGACCCCGCGCTCGAGGGCCTGCCCAGCACGAGTGCTTACTTCCGCTTTTACTGGCGGGAAATCGAACCGCGCGACGGCGAGATCGACTTCGCCAAGTTCGATGAATTGCTCGCCCACGCCCGGCGCGCGGGCCAGAAGCTGGCGTTCCGCGTCATGTGCACCGGTTCCGGCCAATACCTGGACGTGCCCGCGTGGCTTAAGGAGCAAGGTTGTCGCGGCGTCGAGTTCAACTACGGCGGGAACAAACATTGGGTGCCCGACTTCGCCGATCCGCTTTTCCAGAAGACGCATTTCCGCCTGATCCGCGAACTCGGCCGGCGCTACGACGGTCACCCCGACCTCGACCTGGTCGATATCGGCTCGGTGGGCTTGTGGGGGGAATGGCACATGAGCGGCACAGAAGCTTTGGATTCGGGCCAGCCAGTGCCGCTGCCCTCCTTGGAGATCCGGCTCGCGCTCATCGACGCGTGGTGCCGGGCTTTTCCCAAGACCAGCAAGGTGATGCTCATCGGCAGTGTGGAAGGCATGGCCCGCGCCGTGAAGGCGGGCTATGGCTGGCGCGCCGATTGCCTGGGCGACATGGGCGGGTTCTCCAAGACCTGGAATCACATGGACAACTTCTATCTCCAGCAACTGGCCAAGACCGGCGCCGGTGACGCCTGGAAGCGCGCGCCCGTGGCATGGGAGAGTTGCTGGGACATGCGCAAGTGGCAGGAAGCTGGCTGGGACATCCACGCCATCTTCGACTACGCGCTGCGTTGCCACGGGAGTTACCTCAACAACAAATCCGCGCCCCTCCCTGCCGGCACGCGGTCAGAGGTCGAGTGGTTCCTCCGCCGGCTCGGGTACCGGTTGGTCATCCGCAGCGTGGAACATCCGGCAAAGGTGCCGGCCGGCGCGGGAACCGAAGTCAAGATTGCCTGGGAGAACGTAGGCGTGGCACCGCCGTACCGAGATTATCGCGTGGCACTGCGGCTGCGGGCCGGCGACACAACTTCCGCGAAACCTTTCGTCGCGGTGACCGACACCTCGATCCGCGGCTGGCTGCCCGGCAAAGAAATCACCGACCTAGCCTTCCAACTGCCCAACTCGCTCGCCGTTGGCGGCTACGAATTGGCGGTGGGCGTGGTGGATCCGGAGTCGCGCGAACCAGCGGTCAAGCTGGCCATCGCCGACCGCGACCCGGCGGGCTGGTATCCGGTGAGCAAACTCGAAGTGGTGCGTTGAAGCCTCGTGAAAGCGCCTGACAAAGGGTGAGCTTTCTATCGCGCTTACCCGGCTTCCCCGCGCCAGCTTCAGCCCTTCATTCCTTGGTAAACATGTGGTGTGCTGGCAGCGTCGCGCCGCAATAAACGCACAGGCGCCGAGTGGAGCGGCTCCGGCGACCGCAGTTCGGGCAGCCCACGGCCCCGGTGGTGATCCGGCCGTCCGCCTCGCCATCGCGGAGATCAACTTCCTGCATTTTCTCCATCAGGTCCGCATCGCCAAGCTGGCACCGCTGGCGGAGCAGTTCCCACATCGCTTGGGAGGCGAGGATGAGCGTGTCGAGGCGGCGCTGGAGGTCTTCGACCTGCGAGCGCAAGCGCGACGCCTCGTCCTTGGCTTCCGCGGCCTTGTTGCTGACCTGGGTGATGCAGGACTGTTGGTAGAGGTCGAAGATCAGGTTCATAACCGGAAGTGTGGTGGCGGCGCGACGGCAGCGGAACGAACTCAGATTTGCGAGTACGGCGTCGGGCGGAGGAACAGGTTGGTGATGTTCGAGACGATCTCGGGATCGGTGTAGCCGGGCGTGGTGCTGAGTTTCTTCCAATCCGGGTCGCTCACGAAGGTGCCCCAGTTCTTGTCGTGGGCGGCCATGTTGTCGAAGACGAGCATGTAAGTCAGGTTCGGCAGTTTGTTGCCGATGAGCGTTTCGCCGAAGAACACCGGCTGCAAACCGGTCCGACGGAAGATCGCGATTTCGCCTTCGTTGAACATCTTGATCTTGGTCTGGTTCGCCTTCTTCGAGTGGCTCTCGTAAGTGCGCAACTCGAAGAGGCGCGGCTGATTCGTCTTAGCTCCCGCCGGCACTTCCAGTTTGGGCATGCCGGCGAAGGCGACCATGAACGAGCTCTCCACGCGGACATACGCCGGGTCGGACGCGGACGCGTTGATGAATTCCGCGCCCGCCTTTTGGTAACCCGCGTCGGCGCGCATCCGGTTGGTCGCGGTCACGAAGTCCTCGGCCGACTTGTACGGGATCAGCAGATACGCGGTCGGGCTGTCCGGGCCGGTCGCGACCTGGAATGCCCCCACCGGCCCAATTCCGATCCGGTTCAAGGCGGGGATGGCGGCTTCGCGGGCGTAATCGTCGAACAGCTTTTGTTTGGGCCCGCGGCGCAAATGGTAAAGGCGGAGTTCGTAAAACTCGCGCGCAGGCCGGGCGGCATCATCCGCGGCACGGAGGCGGAAGCCCGCCAGGCCCGTGGCCGCGAGCGAAGAGGTGAGGAAAGTGCGGCGTTTCATGGCGGCCAGCATCCGCGATCCGGCCGCCGAAAGCAACGCCCGCGCCGCAAATTGTGGTGCTGCAGGTTCTATGTCGCCGGGTGCGGGATTCGCGCGTCAACGGGTTGCTTGCGGTGGAACGCGCGCGGGATCGTACGGTGGGTTGTCCGCGCTGTGCACCCGGTTGCCGGCGGGATCGATGATCGTGGCCGTGATGAAAACGATCAGGTTCTTCTTCACCGTGCCTTTGGACTCGCTGCGGAACAGGCCGCCCACCGCCGGCAGGTCGCCCAACACCGGCACCTTGTCCTTCATCGTCACCGAATCCTCCACCGGCATCCCGGCCAGGACCAGCGTCTGCCCATCCCAGATACGGGCCTTCGTCGTCATTTGGCGCACGCGAAAGCGCGGCAACGGCACCGCCACCTCGCTGGCTTTGCCGCCTTGCCAAACCGTGACCTTGGCGTTCGCCGGCGCCTGGTCGTAACCCAGGAATTCCGTGGTGCTCGCGATGACGTTGAGCTCGATCGTGTAACCGTCCGCCGCCACGGTGGGGATGATGTCGAGCGTGGGACCAACGGGGATGGTGGAAGTCAGGAACGGCACGGCATTCGTTCTCGGCTGGGCGCCGAGTTGAATCAAGGCTGTGGGATCGATGCCATTCACGACCGTCCGCATGTCGGCCACTTGGATCTGGGCTTGCCGGCCGCTAACCGTGGTGACTCGAGGCGCCGAAAGCACGTCCGCGCCACTCCGTTGCTCCAACGCGCGCAGCACGGCGCGGTACTGCGGATCGGTCAGGACGCCGGTCATCGAGGCGCCCAGCGCGGCCGTCACGCGGACGTTATGGGCGTTCGTCGCCTCCCGGCCGGGCCACCAGTCCAGCTCGTCGCCGCGCAGGTCATGAACGCCGTTGGTGCCGCCCCGCTGGAGGGCCTCCACCACGGACCGAAACTGCGGGTCGGTCTTAATTAGGCCGGTGATCGTCGCCACGCCATTAGTTGTGCCCGCCGCGTCGGTCGCGACTGGCCCATTCGTGGTCATCAAAGTGTTGCCCAGATACCAGTCGAAGCCGAGCGCCTTGTTGTCGTCCATGGTGACCTCGACGAACTTGGCCTCGATCACCACCTGCGGCGGCGAGGTGTTGAGCATTTGCAGCGCCGTCTCGACCGTCTGCAAATCGCGCGCTGTAGCCCGAACGAGCAACATCCCGTTGCGGTCATTGTAAAACACAGCCTTGCCCGACTGGCTCTGAAAACCGTTGGCAGCCGCGCCGGCGGCGAAGGCATTTGTCCCGCCGAGGTCCAGACCCGCCGCCGCGAGAAAGGACCGGAGTAGTTGGGCCGGCGGCTGGTTCGTCGGCACGTTTCCGGCCACGGCTTCGAGGCTCTGCCGGAGCGTTTCTGGATTTACTTTGAAGGTACGGGTGAAGAGTTGGTTATCGTCTGTTCTGGAATCACCTGACGCAGGGCCGGTACTCGCAGAGGCCCTTCCATCCACAACCCGGACAAGTTTATCGCCCACCTGGAACTGGACGTCGAGGTTTCGCGATAGGTAACTCAGCAGCTCCTGGAAGGTTACCTGCTCCAGGTTTATGCTGAGCCTTTGTTGAAAGGCCGAGAGCGGCTGGTCGGACACGAAGTTAACGCCTTCTGCACGGCCAACTTCAGAAAGAATGTCCTGGAGCGTGGTATTCTCGAGATGCAGGGTAACAGGCTTAGCCAGTATCTTGGCCACCGCTCCCTGCTCCGCGCCCGGATCGAATTTGATTTCTTCCAAGCGGTTTGTTTTCCCGGACGAGGGTGGGAGGTACGGGGTGCCCGATTGGGTTCCACCATTTTTCGCCTTCGCTGCTTCCGCCTCCCCGACTCTTTTCAAGTAGTACCGAGCAGCGTCGTTGTCCGGCTCCAGCTTCAATGCGCTTTCGAGTTTGGCCTTTGCCTCATCGAACTTGCCCAATTCGTAAAGCTCCTTCCCCTCCATGACTAGCGAGCCAGCAGGATCCAATAGGTTCTGAACTTTCTGGAAATCCGCCGGAGTCGTGCGCACCGTGAGGTCACCGGTGCGACTGTCCAGTAAGAGCGCTTTGCCTTCCCGGTTTTGAAATGCAATGATGCGTCCGTCGGATGGATTGGCTAAGACGTTGGTGCCATCGAACGGGGCACCGGCCGCGGCGAAGTACTCGCGGAGAGTTTCGATGGGGCGGGATTTCACCGCCTCCGCACCTTGGGTCCGTTCAAGCTCCTTCCAAAAGTACTGATGAAGAGCGCGAGGGAACTCGACCCACGTCAGCGGCGAGGGCGGTTGAGCGGGAGGAGACGGGCGAGGGCGCCAAGCCGTTTCGACCTCGACCATGTTTGTCAACTTTTGGTTCATAACCAAGGCGAAGTAATGGTTGGCAATGAGGTTTTCCGGGTCGATTTTGACTGCCTCCCGCAGCTTCACCGAAGCCTCGTCCAGCTTGCCCATTTCAAACAGAATCTTGCCATCCTGAACCAAGGTGGCGGCGCGAGCGGACGCGTCACCTTCGGTGCTCTTGGCTGGCGGGCTGATACTCGAGGTTGGTGGCGCATTGGTCGCTGGTCGTGTTGTGTCGATCGTGTGAAGGCTAATCCGCGTGATGCCAGCTTCGCGGCACTTGTCGAGCACCTCGACCAACCGGTTCATGGGAGTGCGGGTATCCGCGATCAACCGCACGACCAAGTCCGGCGCACTCGCCTTGGCCTTCTCCAGTTCGCCTCTGACAGCCTCGAGCGTGGTTTCCCGACCAGCGAACAGGATTTGGCCGCCGGCAGTCACCCAGATCGAAATCACGCTGGCCGGCTCGACCGGCGTGGTCGCCGCACGGGCGTCCGGCGAGCCGCCTGGCACGCTCGGCCCGAACACTGTTCCGCTCACCAACTTGAGCTGGGTAGGCAACGGAATTTGCAGCAAGGCGGCCAGCCGGCCCGCTTCGTTCATCGAGAAACGGCCGCTGATTTCGCAAGCGCCGACCGCAATCTCCTCATTAACAATAGGTGCCATCAGCAGTTCGCCATCTACAACCACCGCAATCTTCTGCCCGATTGCCTCGCGAGTGAGATTCTGGAAGGCGGTCGCGCCTTCGGGTGTGAAAGTCACCAAAACCCGCGGTTTCGAATCCAGCGGATTTATTTTGGCTTCCGCTTGGGCAATCTCGCGGCTTGTGAGACCTTTTACTGGGAGTCGCGCAACGACGTAAGGCCGCGCCGCCTCGCCCGGCCCTGTCTTTTCGCCCAAGACTTCATAGCCGGTCGGGCATTGGCCTTGCCGCACCAGCTCGTCGCTCGCCGGATGCACCCGGCGGAACTCGAGTTCGCCGCGCCGCTCGACCAGTGTCTTCACCGCGCCCCAGCCGTTCGTGTCCTTCATGCGCAGGAAAACCTGGATGCGGTTTGGCTCCACGGGCTCAACCTTCACGGACGTGAATTGCCGCGTGGCGTACAAGCGGCGCAACAGGGCGTCGATGCATGCAAGCGTCTGTGATGTTCGATCGGATGGATTTGTGTCGGAAAGTTGAAGTAGCAGCGTTGCCTGCCACTGTTGCCATTGTTGACGCGGGTCGTCAGCGGAAGGGCTCGGGACTGCCGAGGCTGGCTTCGACGCCGGTGCAGGTAAGGCAGCGCCCGCCGGGTCAGTTCCGGGCAGGTCAGCTTGGGCGACAGCTTGCTCAGCCAAGGCAAGCAGCGTGGGTTGCTCGCCTGCACTGCGGGGCAATGCCCAGGCCGTTGAGGCCAACGCCAGGGCCACGGCAATCGTCGTTCCGCCAATCGCCGCCAGCACCAGCCGACCGTGCGCTGTGGGCTGGAGACCGTGGTTGCGCAGCGCGAGCAAGCGTTCCACGCGCCGGCCCAGGTCGGAGCGGAAACCCGCCATGCCGAGCAAGCCGAAGGCGCGGCGGCGCGGCAATTGGGCCGCGAGCGTTACCAGGCAGTTCGCCAGTACCGCCGGGCCGTCTTCGACCAGCACGCTGGCTTCGTCGGCGGCGGTTTCGCACGCGGCGCGGAGCTGCCGGCGCGCCCACCAGACCAGTGGGTGCCACCAAAGCACCGCCGCCACGAGGTCCGCCAGGCCCAGCCAGAGCGGGTCACGCGCGGACAGATGCGCCAGCTCGTGAGCCAGCATCGCTTCGCGTTCGCGCGTGCCGTTGGCGGCGGCGAAGTCCGCCGGCAATCCCACCGTCGGCCGGAGCACGCCGAACGCGATCGGGCAAACCAGCGCCGGCGACGCGATCACGCGTACGCGTCCGCTCACGCTCAACCGGCGGGCAACTTCAGCGACGTGCGCGCCCAATTCCGGGCCGGCAAGCCCTTGCCGGCTTCGCCACCACCAGGCGAACACACCACGCCAGATCAGTTTGCGCCCGATGAGTGCGGCACCGCCGGCCAACCACAACCACGCTGGCCACCACACCGGTTGCGGGCTCACGACTGCTTCGATGGCCCTCGGTTCGGAGGCCACGCTGCTGAGCGTGACCTCGCCCGCACTCGCCGGCAAAGGCGCGGCGCTCGTTCCGTCCACCGGCAGGTTTGTCCGAACGCGAATCACGTGCTCGGGCGCTGGCTTCGGCTTGAGCCAGGCGGCGAGTTCGCGATCCGCGCCGAAGAAGCTCGCCGCCACGAGCAGACCGGTGGCGGTGAACGCAGCAAGCCAGGCGGCGCGCTGGTTGCGGGCCGAGCGGAGCTTCGCCGTGAGCAGGCCAGCCACGGCGAGCAGGGCGGTCACTTGCAGGGCCGGCACACCAAGTGTGCGCAGCCAGAAAGCGAAATCGGGTAGTGGATTCATGACTGGCGTTTCCTTTCAGCGATGAGTTGTTCGAGGCGGGTAAGTTCGGCACGGCTGACCTCGCGCGCGGTGAGCAGGTGGCTGACCATGTCGGCCAGGCGGCCTTCGAAGAGCCGGTCAAGCACATGCTCGGCCATGCCCTGGCTGACTTGGTCTTCGGCGACGGCGGCACGATAGATGAAAGTGCGGCCGTTGGCGCGGTGAGTCACCAACCCGCGCGCCTCCATTTTGCGGAGCATGGTGGCGATCGTCGTGTGTGCGAGGTCTGCGCCGCCGGGGAGCTGCTCGTGGACTTCGGCGACGCTGGCCTCGCCGCGCTGCCAAAGCACTTTGAGAATCTGGAGTTGCAGATCGCCGAGACGATGGACTTGGGTTTGGCTCATGACAAAACGCGTTTGACGACCGCGTTAGTACTACCTTGGTAGTTTGTTGTCAAGTTCTTCGTCTTTCTTTTGTGCTGGAGACCCTCGAATCCGGGACATATTCGGGACACCACGAGGGCAAGGCCCCTATTCAAGACTTGGCGTGTATGGCACACTATTTGTCGCAATTGCGACAAATAGTGTGCCATACAAGGCGGTTCGAAGCCAGGAAGGTTCTTTCCGGCGGTGTCTTCGTAGATACCAGCCGATCATGGGTCGCGGCCGGTCACCTTGACACCCCCCTGACCCCTCCTATAGTTCGCGCAATGTCGAATTCTGCGCTTCCTGCTGACAGCGAGGAGCCGCCATCGTCAGCGCGGCTCCACTCCCTGAAGGCGTTCCAGCCCGCGGGCCGTGGCTTTTGGGCGGACGTTTCCGCCCCCGATTGGAATGACTGGCGCTGGCAGCTTAAACATCGGATCACCAAGCTCGAACAGCTCGAACGGCTAATGCCCACCCTGACGCCGGAGGAGCGCGCCGGCGCCGTCCTCGTCGACCACAAGCTGGCGATGGCGATCACGCCCTACTTTTTTAACCTGATCGACCCGGCGGACGAGCAGTGCCCGATCCGGCGCCAAGTCATCCCGCGATTGGAGGAAACGGACACCGCGCCTTGGGAAATGAGCGATCCATGCGGCGAAGACAGCCACTCGCCCGTGCCGGGATTGGTCCACCGCTACCCGGATCGCGTGCTTTTCCTGGTCACCGATCGCTGCGCCGCGTATTGCCGGTATTGCACGCGTTCGCGCCTGGTCAGCAACGCCAGCGGGTACGACTTCCATCCTGAATTCGACCGCCAGATCGATTACATCGCCCGGACCAAGACTGTTCGCGACGTGCTGCTCAGCGGCGGCGACCCGCTGCTGTTCAACGACGAAAAGCTCGAGTACCTGCTGAGCCGGCTGCGGGCGATTCCGCACGTCGAGTTCGTGCGGATCGGCACTCGCATTCCCATTTTTCTGCCGCAACGGATCACCCCCGAACTGTGCTCGATGCTGCGGCAGTTTCATCCGCTCTTCGTCAGCATTCACTCCAATCACCCGCGCGAACTGACGACCGAAGCCCGGGACGCGCTGGGACGGTTGGTTGATGCCGGCATTCCGCTGGGCAACCAATCGGTGTTGCTGCGGCAGGTGAACGACGACGTGGAAGTCATGAAGGCGCACGTTCAGAAGCTGCTGATGTGCCGCGTGCGGCCGTACTACATCTACCAGTGCGACCTGATCGCCGGCTCGGCGCACTTGCGGGCGAGCGTTCGCAAAGGCTTGGAGATCACGGACAGTTTGCGCGGCCACACGACCGGTTATGCCGTGCCGACTTATGTGATCGACGCACCCGGCGGCGGCGGCAAGGTGCCGGTCAGCCCCGAATATGTGCTGAGCCGGAACAACGACCGCGTGGTCATCCGCAACTACGAGGGGAAGATCTTCGAGTACCCCGAAACAACGGACGGCCAACCGCTGTTCAAAGCGCCGGTGCGGTTCGAAGAACCTGACCTGCGCTGAGCGGGCGGCGGCGGGGCGAAAGGGCTGGGCGAGCGTGATTTTTTGCTTTCCGGCGGGGCGGCAATCCCGTTGCCTAGGCGCCCCATGAACGGTCCTGACCCGCTTACCGGCTTCGTCGCCCAGCACGTTCGCGGCCTCCCGCGCTCGGGCATTCGCGCGTTTTTCGACCTCGTCCAAGGCCTGCCCGACGTGATCTCGCTGGGCGTGGGCGAACCGGACTTCGTCACCCCCTGGCACATCCGCGAGGCCGCCATCTACGCCCTGGAACGGGGCAAAACCAGTTACACTTCCAACCTCGGTTTGCTGCGGCTGCGCGAGGCGATCTGTGACTACGTCCGGCGCCAGTTCGGCGTCGGCTACGAGCCCAGGCGCGAGGTGCTGGTCACCGTGGGCGTGAGCGAGGCGCTGGACCTGGCGTTGCGGGCGGTGCTCAACCCCGGCGACGAGGTGCTCTATCACGAGCCCTGTTATGTGAGTTATTCGCCCAGCGTGGCGCTGGCCCACGGCGTGCCGGTGGCCGTGCCGTGTCGGGCGGAGGACGGGTTCGCGGTGCGGGCCGAGGCCATTGCCGCGCGGCTGACCCCGCGCAGCAAGGTGCTGATGCTCAATTTCCCGACCAATCCGACGGGCGGCACGATGGAGCGCGCGGAGCTTGAGCGCATCGCTGAGTTGGCGCAACGGCACAACCTGCTGGTGATCACCGACGAGATCTACTCGGAGCTTACGTTCGAGGGGGAGCACGTGAGCGTGGCGGCGCTGCCCGGGATGCGCGAGCGGACGATCTTCCTGCACGGCTTCTCGAAGGCGTACGCGATGACGGGGTTCCGGATCGGGTACGCCTGCGGGCCGGCGGCGCTGGTGGAGGCGATGATGAAGATCCACCAGTACTCAATGTTGTGCGCGAGCATCGTGAGCCAGGAGGCGGCGATCGCGGCGCTGGGGAACGGGGACCGCGCCGTGGCGGACATGCGGGAGGCGTACCGCGCGCGGCGCAACGTGATCGTGGGGGCGCTCAACGCGATGGGGCTGAGCTGCCACCGGCCGCGGGGCTCGTTCTACGCGTTTCCCAGCGTGCGGGCGACGGGCCTGAGCGCGCAGGAATTCGCGGGGCGGTTGCTGCGGGAGGAAAAGGTGGCGTGCGTGCCGGGGGACGCGTTCGGGCCGGGCGGGGCGGGTTTTGTGCGGTGCTGTTTTGCGACGGCGCTCGACCGGATCGAAGAGGCGATGCGCCGGATGGCGCGGTTTGTGGCGCGGGTGCGGGGCTGAGGGAGCGCGGCCGGGTCCGGGAACCGGTTTTGGCCTTTGTGGCGGGGGCCGGGCGGCTAGGGTGCGGGCGTTGCGGAACTGTCCGATGGTGTAATGGCAGCACAGGGGTCTTTGGAGCCCTTAGTCCAGGTTCGAATCCTGGTCGGACAGCCAAGTAGGAGGCCCCGCCCCCGAAGCGCGGAAAGGAAAGCCAGCAACCCCACCGGCTCACCCGCCAAGGCTTCTCACTTTTTCTCCGGCGGGGGAGAGACGGCGAACGCGACCTTTTGCACGCCGGCGCGGCGGACCATGTCCAGCACGGCGATCACCGCGCCGTGGGTGGCGTCCTTGTCGCCGCTGATATAGACGGGCAGGTTTGTGTTCGACTGCAGCCGGTTGGTGATGGTGTTGAAAACGTCCGTCAGCGTCTTCCGTTCCTTGTCGATGTACACGTCGCCGAGCCGGTCCACGGAAAGACTCAGAATGTCAGGCTTGATGTCCTTGCGCGCCTGGGTGGCGGTCGGCAGGTCCACCTTGATCGACTGGAGCTTCATCATGCTCAGGCTGACCATCATGAACGAGGCCAGGAGGAAGAACATGATGTCAATCAGGGGGATGATCTCGATCCGCGCTTTCTTGTGCGGAATGGGAGAGCCGATTCTCATGGCATCGCAAGTCTGGGGCCGGTGGCGGGGCGAGGGGACTACTTGCCGGTCGCGTTCCGCTGTTTTACGGCGTTGACCATCACCTCGATGTTGGTGGCGGCGGTCTCCAGCTCGAACTGCAACTTGGTGGTCTTGCTGGTGAAATAGTTGTACGGGACCAGGGAGATGATGGCGATGCCCAAGCCGCAGGCGGTGGCGATGAGGGCCTCGCCGATGCCGCCACTGACGGCCGCGACGTTGACCTCCCGGTCGCCGAGCGTGCCGAATGAGCGCATGATCCCGGTCACCGTACCGAGCAGGCCCAGCAACGGCGCCAGCGTGACCAGCGTGTCCATGACCGTGAGGAACCGGCCCGCCATCCGCAGTTCCACGCCGGCGGCGACCTGGAGCGCGCCTTGGAGCGACGAATGGATGTGGTTCAGCCCGTGCCAAATCATGCGCAGCACCGGGTCGGTGGAATCCCTGGCGATCCGGGAGGCTTCGGGAAAATCGGCGTTTTCCAAGGCGGCGAGCACTTTTTCGAGCTTTTCCGGGTCGCGTCGCAGCCCCTGACGGAACCACCAGATCGCTCGTTCACCCACCACGCAAATCGCCACGATGGCGACCAACAGGATCGGCCACATGATGGGGCCACCCTTGTTGAACCAGTCAATTACCACGTTCGCGAACATAGACTTTTCTCCAAACCAACCGGTACCGGATCAGGGCCTGGCTCTTGGGTTGCGTCGTCACCCGACGACGAAGGCGCGAAACCTAGCCGCGGTCGGCGACCGCTGTCCACCCCGGAATTGCCAGCCTACTGCGCCCGCATCTCGTATTCCCAAGTGTACCGCCGTTCTTCACCAGGCGGATCGAATCGCCACCGCGACTTGACGTGCTGGAGCACCTTGCGGTCCAACTCAAAAACGCCCGAACTGCGGGTGATTTCGACCTTGGTCATGGCGCCGTCGGCGGCCACCTCCAGGTAGATCTCCAGCGAGGCGGATTGACCGGCGCGCAGCAGGTTGGGAATGAAAGGCGGGTTGGGAAAGATGCCAGGCGGTCCCCCCTTGCCGCGAGTCATCCGCAAAACGGAAGGCTGCTTGGGCGCCGTCGGTGGTCGCTCGGGCCGTTTCAAAACCGCGGGCGGCGGCTCGGCCACGGCAATGTTCGCGGAGACAATGGTGTTGCCTTCGACTTGAACCGGAAATGCCACATGGGCATTCGCGGGCGCCACCACGATCGGCGTGTAATCGCTGGGCGCCGCATCGGGCGGAGCCTCCTCGATCTTCTCCGGTTGGTCCACCGGCGGGGGAGGCTCCGCTGGTTGGGTGAGCTCCACCGGAATCAATTCGGCCGGATCGGGGAGGGTCTTTTCCGTGATGATCGGCGTCTTGACGATCCCGATAATGCCGACCACGAGGACCGCCACGAACAGGGAGTTGGCGTAAGCGTACTTGGCGTAGCTGTCGCGCGAGGCCGCCGGCAGGCAGAACTGCGCGATGTCGGATTGGAGGTGATACTCCGGCCCCGTCTCGGTCGCCAATGTTCTGCCCGGGTTCTTGAATGCCATTTGTTTGACGGCGGCGCGACGGCCGCATCGGCGTGCCAACGGCACGCGGTGGGCGGCGGCTTTCGGCGCTCGCCTCTGCTGTTCAGTGTAAGACCGGCATTTTCGCGCGCAACGCTGAACCGTAGCCACGGTCGCCACCGTGGTTCGGCCTGTGGCCTCGCCGGGCGATTTTCGGCCGCCTGAAGCCGTACGCTCATTCCGTGGGTTTCTAAAACTTCGCATCCTCAATGGAGACGTTTTGTTTCACCTCCGTGTACTTGAGCGTGAAAACCACCGGCGTGCCGTCGGTCCCGTTGGCGGCTTCGATCCGGACCGAATGCGGCACTTGGACGCCGTCCACCGCGCGGAAATCGCTGAAGTACATTATGGCCCGGATTCGCCGGCCGGGCGCGCCGGATTCGGTGTCCTGGCGCAACAGCAGGCCACCCTTCCGCCCAAAATAGAACCGTTCGAGGCTTTGCGGGGACGGCTTCGATTCGGCGACGTAGGTTTCCGCCTCACCGACCTTGGCCAGACGCTTCCACACCAGGGCCGGGTAGAGCGTTTTCAATTTCAGGTCGCGGTAGAAATCCGCATCGCGCCGGATCTTGGCGAGTTCCTCACCGCTGCGCTCGGAGGCAGGCAGGTGGGATTCTTCATCCAGCCATGCATGCCGTCGAAGCCGTCGAGCACATCGCCGAAGCCGGCGACGGTCAGGACCGACAACCGCTTGTTCGGCGCCTTGGCGAAGAATTGCCAGGGGGCCGGCGCCGGCAGCATCGCGGATTCGCCCTCGCCCTTCACGACGCGGGACGTGACTTTTTGCAGGGCCGCCTTGCCGCCCAACGCCTCGACGTAGCGGGCCAACACCGTGTCGATCTTGGGCAACGTTCCGGCCGAACCGGTTTGGTCCCTGGAGGCCGATGCGTCGGCGGCCGGACAGCGGGCCGCGGTCAAACCCACGAACAGGGCGACCCAAAACAATTTTGCTGTCGTGGATCTTTCAAAATTGCACTTTGGCGGAACATCCGAATTGCGTTTCTTCCCGCACTTCAGGATCGAGGCTGCTGGAGGGAAGGGCCGTGGCGGAGCCGCACGATGGGTTTGGCATTCTTGCGCGGAGGGGCGGCGAGGACCGAGTAGGTGCCGTCCGGGTGCTGGCAACGAATGACCCGGGGGGCTGGGGGCACGGACAGTTTGAGCCGTTGACTGCCCAGGGGGACAGTCCCCTCTGGGGCGATCTTGACCGGGTTTCGCAGGCTCCAGACATACGGCCACCAAGGGCAGCGGGGTTGGGGACGCAGGGCGGAACACTGCTGCTGCCGGGCGCGGGACCCGGCTTGGTGGGGCGGCATGCCCCACTCCCGGTGGGGTTCGTGGACGTTGTGAGGATGCCGGAGTGGCGCGATCAAGGGATTGGCCTGGGCGACCGCGCGGATGCCCTCGGCGGCAAAGCGGGCGGGCAGCCGGTTCTGCCAGAAAAGGTGCAAGGCGCTCGACCTTGTCCTTCGCCTGGGCGCTGGGCGCGGACAAGAGGGAGATGTCGTAGCCCTTGAGCGCCGCGCCCAACTGGGTGAGGGCGTCGGGGGGCTGGGCCAGGCAGAAGCTGTGGCAATCTACGTAAGAGGGCCCGCGGCCGGCCGGAGTGGGCGAAGGCGGCCGGCAGGAGATCGAAGTAGGCCCGGAGCCCTTCCCGCTC
>JAKANS010000006.1 GCA_021823625.1 bacterium
GGGTGCGTCGACCCAGCGCCATAATGAAGTTCCTCGTTGGACGCTCTCCCCTTTTAAATGTTCACTCCCCCGGGCGACTTTTTTGACGGGCTGCTAGGGCTCGACGGAGTCTCGCCCCACCGGTTGAAGCAAATCCTACTTCACCGACGGCAACTCCATGATCCGGATGTTCCGGAAGTCGAAGGCGAAGTTCTCGGCCTGGATGCCGAGGTAGCCCTTCTCCGCGTCCAGCTTGTCGTACGACCAGGCTTCCTCGCCATCGACGGTCAGGGTTACTTTCTGGCCGTTCACTTCGAGGCGGAACTTGACCCATTGGTTGACCGGCATCTTGGGGTTCTCCGCCGGCACGATCGGCGAATACCCTTTGACCAGGCCGCCCAACGCGTCGTAGCGGAGGTTCACCTGCCAGCCGTCCTTGGGCCAGGGTTTGCCCTCGAGTCCGGCCCGGAGGAAGACGCCGCTGTCGTATTTGTCCACCAGCGCGCGCCACTCGAACTCGAGCACAAAGTTCTGGTATTCCTTGTCGGTGCGCAGCCAGCCCATGCCTTTGACGAGGCGCAGGTTGCCGTCCACGACCTGGAAGTCCACATCGTGGACCTTGGTCCAGCCGTCGAGGTCTTTGCCGTTGAAAAGCGAGACCCATTTGCCTTCCGGTTCGGCGGCGAGCAGACCGGCGGCGGTGAAGAGGGAGCTGAGCAGCCAAACGAGGGCGGCGGCGGTGCGACGTGTGTTCATGGGATGGCTCATGCCATGAAGGCGCGAAAAGCGCAAGCCACGTTCCCAACAAAAAGCCGGACAGCGAATTGACCCGCTGTCCGGCAATTGAACTTAAGACCACACCACGGAGGCGCGAGGCGCCGGTCCGGCCGATCCTCGTGGCGAAGCGAACCGGCTCAATACTCGCGCTTCCGCGTGATGCCGGGCATCGGCACCGGGTACCGGCCGTCGGCCTTGGCCTGCAACGGCGCGGGCGAATCGGAGGTGAGTTTGTCCAGACCGGGCGCCATTTCGTGATCGCAATCGAGCATGTCCTCGAAGGTGATTTCCTGGCCGGTGTGCGCGGCCATGCGGCCCATGCTCGTCACGAGGCTGGCCTCGACGCCGCGCTTGACCTCGCTGTACGGCCGGTCGTTGCGGATGGCGTCCACGAGATCGTTCCATTCGTTCTGATAGGGATCGCCTTCGCCCGCGTTGACTTTGGACTCCCAAATCATCTCGGACCGCTTCGGCATCTGGCCTTTGAAGAGGCTCGAGGGCATTCCGCAGTCGCCGTTCTTCGACCCGATCGCGCTGCCTTTAGTGCCGTGGAGGTAGCTGGCGTAGATGTCCTGGCAGCCGGTCATGCACCGTCCGTCGAAGTTGAATTTGGTGCCGTCGGCATAAGTGTATTCCACCCCGTACACGTCGCAGTTCTGGTCCACGTAGGTGATCCCTTCGGGACTCGTGCGATAATGGCGGGCGCCGAGCGCCTGGGCCTTGACCGGCCAGGAGTTTTTCAACCAGCCCAGATGGTCAATGATGTGGATGTAGAAATCGCTGTAGCAGCCGCCGCTCGCCCAGATGAAACTGTGGAAACGCTGGACCTGGTACATCAACTCGCTGATGCCGGCCGGCTTGGGCAACGAAGAAAAATACCCGACCGGCCCGTGCATCCGGTAGCCGCGCTGGAGGATGAGCTCGCCGATTTCGCCGTCATGGACGCGCTTGGCGAGTTCCTGGAGCGCCCGGCTGTGGCGTGACATCAGGCCGACACCCACCTTGAGGTTCTTGGCCGTGGCCGCCTCCGCCAACTTGAACATCCGTTTGCTGGTCGGGCCATCCACGGTGACCGGCTTCTCCATGAACACGTTCAACCCTTTTTCGATGGCGTACGTGAAGTGGACCCAGCGGAACGCCGGCGGCGTGGCGAAAATCGCAACGTCGCCCGGCTTGAGGCAGTCCATCGCCTTCTTGTACGCGTCGAAGCCGATGAACTGGCGGTCGCCTGGCACATCAGCTCGTTCGCCGAATTGCTTTTTCAGATTTTCGAAACTGCTGGCAAGCCGCTCCGGGAACACGTCGGCCATGGCGACGAGTTTGACGGGCCCGCTCTTGGTGCTGAGCGCGTTGGCGGTGGCACCGGTGCCGCGCCCGCCGCAACCGACCAGCGCCACCTGGATCAGGTCGCTGCCGGCGGCGTGGACGCGGGGCAGCGCCAGCCCCGCCAAGGCGGTGGTCGCGGCCAGACGGGTGGTGTCTTTCAGGAATTCCCGACGAGAAGTCATTTTACTGGGGATGTCTTTCATGGCGACATCGTTTGACGTTCCGCGCCGCGCTGTCAACTTTGAAAGCGCCCCGGCGGGGATGGCGTAATCCACGGCGGGGTTGCCCATCGAGTGCGCCATCTCAAAGGAAAAGCGGGTTCAAGAAGGCCCGTTGGGGGGGGGCCATTTGCGTTTTGACAGGCTTGAGAGACAACCATCAGAGTCCGGCTCCGTTAAGCGAGATGCCGAAAATCGCAGTCGCGAGCGTCAGCGGAGCGCGGAGTTCGGGATCCTGAGAGGCGCGGGGTTGGGCAGGGCGGCTTTGATCCGACAGCCCTGTAAGTTGGACGTTTGGTGAAATCTGACGACACAATGAGCAGCGCGGAATCCACAACATCGCCGCGGTCGGCCACCAAGGGTTCGCGGAGGAATTGGGTAACGCGCCGGTTGGCGAGGTGGCCGCTGCTACGCCTCATGGCGCGGAGCCGGCCCTTCCTTGTCGTGGTGCTGATGGCGGTACTCGTGGCGATTGCCGGGCCGCTCCTCCTGTTGAAAATCTGGCGGGTCACACCGCCCGACTTCAGGCCGCTGGTGCGGGTCAGCCTGCTCGACCACATTCAGGCGCGGTCACTCATCCGCAATGCCCGCGCCGCGGAATCGTGGGGTGATTTCGAGACGGCCAACCTGGCCTGGCGCGCTGCCGTGGCGAAAATTCCGGTGGACGACCAGGCTTTGCGGGGTGGCCTGAGGGTCATCCCGCGGCTTCCCAAGCCCACCGATTACGCCAGTACTGCGCTCGGCATGGGATCCTGGTTGATCCAATTGAGCCACACCAAGGTGGCGGACCTGGAGTTGATTGCCACGGTGTGGAACCGGTGTCAGCTCTACGAGCGCACGGCCGCCATCGCCAGGACCGTTACGAACGTTCACTCCGCCACCTTGGACCGGCTGCTGGCCATCGCTTTATTTCAGAGCGCCCGCTATGCGGCTCTTCAAAGGCTTTTGAGCGGCAACAGCGCGCTTTCGGCGGTTGTCAACCAAGCGACCGACCCGATGGCAGCGGATGCCGCCATGAAGGATTCGGACGCCGAATTTCGCGCCGTCAGCCTCGCGTATCTCGCGGGTTGGGGACCACCAGAGCAACGCGGGACGGCCCTGCGCCTCCTCCAGGAAATGGAGCAAAAGCCCCAATCGGAGGTGCTCGCTTACGAGTTGGAGATGACGGTGTACCTCCAACTCCGCGATATGATCGGCATGGAGCAAGCCTTCCAACACCTCCAGGACAGCGGCCGGATCGGCATCTGGCACATGACCGCATATTGGACGCTGCTCGCCCTCGAAGGTCGCAAAGAGGAAGCCGTGAAGCTCGCGAAAGAGGCCAATCCCGTCCCCAAGACGGGCAACGATGTCATGCGGTTCGTGGGCACGTTCACGCTCCTCGGGCTGTACGATGAGGCCGAGCAGTTGTGCCGACGCTACTTCAGCGACCCGCCTTGGGTTCAGGCAGGCGCCCTCATGCGGAGCGACCTCTTGATGCGCATGAAGCGGTGGGATGACCTCCGGCTCCTCGCCTACCAGATTCGCCGTTACCCGGACGTGATGGGCGCACTCGGAGGGTTCAGTTCCTTCATCGAAGGCATGGCCGAGTGGTCGCAGGGGTACACCGACAATGCGGAGCGCGCGTTCCAGAAAGCGGTCGATGAGGGCTTTCGCGATCCCCGGTTGGCAATTCAGGTAGCCCGCAGTCTGCTCAACATTAAGGAAGCGAAATACGCGGAGCCGGTCCTGCTCGCCCGCCGGGCGCAACTGGATAACGAGCCAAGCTTCCTGAACCTCCTCGTGCAGTGCGCGTACTACCTGCACAAGTCCGACTATTTGATGGACACGGTCACGAAACTCTATCAACTCTCGCCGAAAGAACCGCGGGCGATGAATAACTACGCGGCCACGCTGCTGCTTTACCGCAAAAGGCCTGAAGAAGCCGTCCGCCTCACGCTGCAGCTCATGCAGGCCTATCCGAATTCGGAGGTGTTACTGAATCATGCGACCGCCTTGAGCATGAACGACCGGCTGGATGACGCCGATAAACTGCTCCTGCGTCTTGCGACCGCTCCGCTGGACACCGCCACCGCGGCCCAGTACCACCTTATGCTGTTCGAACTTCGCCTCAAGCAAGGCCGGATCGCGGAAGCGCGCAGCGAACTGCGCGCCATCGACACCACCCAACTCTTCCCGGTGCAGGTCGAATGGCTGGAGAAAACAGCGCCGCAACTGGACGCTGCGCCCGCTCCCAAACCCGCCGGCCCGTAGTTCGCCCCAGCCATGATGATCGACACCGTTCTCCCCTTCCCGCAGCGGAGGAACCCGGCGTTCTTCCTGCCATGAAAATCTGGCTTTGGGTTTCTGCGGCCCTTTTTGTTGCGTGGGCGATCCGCTCCCCTGCCGCCCAGCCGGAAACCCTTCGCCTTTGGGACGGCGCTCCGCCGCTCGCAACCCCCAGCGACACGCCTGAGCACTACCTGCCGCTCGAGGCCGGGCAGGATCCGGACATCATCCGCCTGGCGAACGTGTCCGAACCTTCATTGTCGGTTTTCCGCCCGCCCGCTGGCAAGAACACCGGCGCTTGCGTGCTGATCTGCCCCGGTGGGGGCTATTACATCCTCGCGATGAAGCACGAAGGCACGCAGGTGGCCGACTGGCTGAACTCGATCGGCGTCACGGCCGTCGTCCTCAAATACCGCGTGCCGGCACCCAAGGACGAACCGCCTTATCGGCGACCGCTCCTGGACGGCCAACGCGCGCCGAGTCTGATCCGTGCCCATGCCAGGGAATGGAGCGTGGCCCCAAACCGGATCGGGGTGCTGGGCTTTTCGGCGGGCGGCAACCTTGCCGCCTGGTTGCTCTGCGAAGGCAATCGTCACCCGCCGGCCTATCCGACCCAACCGGGCGAACCTCCCTGCCGTCCGGACTTCGGCATCCTGCTCTATCCCGCCTACCTGGCGGATGCCAGACGACCGGGAGACAAACCCGGCATCCGACCGGACGACAAGCCCGGCCCGGTCTTCTTCGTTCACGCCGCGGACGACAAACTGGGCGCGGAAAACAGCCTCGAATTCTTCCTCGACTTGAAGCGCGCCGGCGTGCTGGGCGAACTCCATGTTTATCAGCAGGGAGGCCACGGCTTCGGCATGTTGCGTCAAGGCAAGCCTGTCAACGACTGGCCGGACCGCTGCGCCGACTGGCTCCGCGCCCAAGGCTGGCTGGACAAGCGTTGATCGCGGCTCTTGGCGGATCGACCGCCGCCGGCGATTTCGCGAACCGGCATCCAAACCCTGCAGTGGAGCGCGCCCGGCCAGCGGTTTGGCATCGGCGCGATTGCGCGAGCGCGCCGGGTGAACCACTCTTGCCTCCCGATGCAGTTCATTCGTGACCTTTACGCCCCGGCCGCCGCCGCCAGCCGGCCGGTCATTTCGTTCGAGTTCTTTACGCCCAAGACCGACGAGGGCGAGCGTTCGTTCTTCGAGAAAACGATGCCGGCTTTGGCCCAGCTCCGGCCGGGCTTTTGCTCGGTAACCTATGGCGCCGGCGGGAGCACGCGCGACCGAACGCTCCGCATGGTCGAACGCATCCAGCGCGAATTCGGCATCCCGGCGATGGCGCATTTGACCTGCGTCGGCGCCACCCGCGAACAAATCACGGCCTTGTTGACCGACGCGCGGGCGCGCGGAATCCAAAACGTCCTGGCCCTGCGCGGCGATCCGCCGGCCGGCACCACGGCGTTTCAGAAGGTGGCAGGCGGTTTTCAGTACGCGCATGAACTGGTCACGCTCACGCGCCAACTGGGCGGCTTTTCGATCGGGGTGGCGGGTTTTCCGGAAGGCCATTTGGAATGCCGCGAAGGCAAGGCGGTGGACTGGCAACGGTTGAAGGCCAAGATCGATTGCGGCGCGGATTTTGTCCTCACCCAGCTCTTCTTCGACAACGCCTTCTTCCGCGAGTTTCGCGATCACTTGACCCGCCAGCTTGGCGTGCGCGTGCCGATCGTCCCCGGCATCATCCCGATTCAAAGTGCCGGGCAGATTCGCAAATTCGTGGCGCTCTGCGGCGCGACCATTCCGCCCGCCCTCGCCGCCAGCCTGGACCGGTTGGCCAACGACGAGGCCGCCGCCGCGGAGTTCGGGATCGAATTCGCCACGGCGCAATGTGCGGACCTGTTGCGTCAGGGAGTTCCCGGCCTCCACTTTTACTCGCTGAACAAGGCGGGGCCCGTGACCCGGATACTCGGCCAACTCGGGTTGTCGCCCAAAGGCTGACTGCCCGCCTCGCCGAGTTTTCACTTGGAAGGCCCCCGCCTCACCCCTAACCTGCATACATGACGAAGCGCGCCGGCAACGGCAAGAAGGCAGCCCTGCTGCTCGGAATCGGATTGGATTCCGATGGCCACAAGCGCATCACGACCGGACCGAACTTCGCCCTCGTCGGCGGCAGCCAGCAGACTCACGAGGAAATGACGGAAAAGGCGGTCAAGATCAACGAGAAGCTGAACGAGCGCGGCAAACGTCTCGAAGACGTGACTCACGAGGAGTTCGACGATATCGCCCATGCGGTCGGCCTGCGCCGGCACGAACCGGAAGTGAACTGACGTGCACGCTGCCGGGCATCCTCATCTTTTCCTGCTCGTCATGGGCCTCGTGGCGGCGGCGTTCTGCCTGACACCGCTCGTGCTGGCGCGGCTTTGGGCGGCCTGGTTCTCCCCCCGGAAGCCCGGTGCGGAAAAGAACGCCGCCTACGAGTGTGGCCTCGAATCGAGGGGCGAAGCCTGGGTGCAGTTCCATGCGGGCTACTATCTGTACGCCATCGTGTTTCTGATCTTCGATGTCGAGGCGCTGTTTCTCCTCCCTTTCGCCGTGGCGTTCACGCAGCTCCCGACGGGCGCGGTGGTCGCGATGCTGGTCTTTGTGCTGCTGCTGGTCGAAGGGTTCGTCTGGGCCTGGCGCAAAGGCGTGCTGCGGTGGCAATAGCCCGGCCGTTTGCGCGCCCGCCAGGATGAGGTTCATTCGGTCATGGACGAAGGACTGCGCAGCGAACTGAGCAAGCAAGGCGTGTTCACCACCACGCTCCAGGAGTTGTACAACTGGGGCCGGCGGAGTTCCGTCTGGCCGCTCAACTTCGGCCTGGCCTGTTGCGCCATCGAAATGATCGCGGCCTCGATGTCGCGTTGGGACATCGCCCGGTTCGGCGCCGAAGTGTTTCGGCCTTCGCCGCGCCAGGCGGACCTCATGATCGTGGCCGGCACGGTCACCAAGAAAATGGCGCCAATGGTGGTGCGGCTTTACAACCAAATGCCCGAGCCGAAGTACGTCATCGCCATGGGCGCCTGCGCCATCTCCGGCGGGCCGTTCAAACAAGGCTACAATGTGCTCAAAGGCATCGACCGCTACCTGCCCGTGGACCTCCACATCCCCGGCTGCCCGCCCAAGCCCGAGGCGCTCCTGCACGGCATCATGAAGCTGCAGGAAAAAATCGCCGCGCAACCTCTCACCGGGGATGGCCGCCCGCGGCACCTGCAAGCGGACGCGCCGGCGGAGTTCCCCGTGCCGGCCTACGGCCCGTACGATCTTACCCCGGCCAAGAACGAGACCCTTTGGCGCCCCGCCGCATTGGAACGCCAGAACGCGGCTTAACTCAGACCAAGCCACCGCCCTCGCCATCGTGGAAACGCTGGAACAAATCGCCGCCCGGATCGCCGCCGCGGTTCCCGGCGTTGCGGCAAGCGTCGAAACCAATCCCGCTGTCCGCGCGCAGTCTTCCCTGGTTGTGGGCCGCGACCACGCGCTGGCCGTGGCGCGATTCCTGCGCGACGAACCGGGCCTGCAATTCGACTATTGCTCGAACGTCACCGGCGTGGATTGGCTGGACGCCACGCTCAAGGAAAAGGTGCGCGTGAAGCGCGTGGTGGACGGCGCGGAACAGGAGTTCGAGGAAACCGTCGAGCGCCGCCGCCCCGGTTACCTGGAGGCGGCGTACCATTTGTACTCGATGGCGCTCCGGCATGGCCCGCTCATCTTGCGCCAGCGCACCGCCAACCGCGTCGAGGACACGCGGCTGGCTTCGCTGACGCCGATCTGGCGCAGCGCCGAGTTTCAAGAACGCGAGGCCTTTGACCTCTTCGGCATCGTCTTTACCGGCCACCCCGATTTGCGCCGCATCCTGATGTGGGACGGCTTCGCCGATTTTCCGATGCGGAAGGACTACGTCGAGCCGGACGACTACGAGTACGAGCCCACGCCGCACGACGCCGTACTGGAAAAGGCCCGCCGGCATTATCCCGTGGAGGGCGCGGCATGAGCGACGCCCCCCCGGCGACCGCCGACGCGGAATCGATCGCCGCCCTTTCGACGGGCGACCTCGTGCCGGACGAGTTTCCTGACACCCCGCCGCCGCCGGCCCCCGCCGCCAGGCTGTTCGAGGTTCGTCCCAAGCCCGGCGTGGCCGAGTCCGACGAAGGTGAGTTGCTGGAAGTCTCCATCGGCCCGCATCACCCATCGACCCACGGCGTGTTTCGGATGGACGTGGCGCTGGATGGCGAACGGGTGCGCCAGCTCAAACCGGTCTTCGGCTACCTCCACCGCAACCACGAAAAGCTCGGTGAGAGTTGCAGCTACCTCGGCTCGATTCCGTACACCGACCGGCTCGACTACTTCTGTTCGCTCACGAACAACTGGGCTTACGTGCTCAGCGTGGAGAAGCTCGCCGGGCTGGCCGTGCCGGAGCGCGCCGAATACCTCCGCGTGATCGCCGCCGAGCTGACGCGCGTGCTCAACCACCTGTGCCTGGTCGGGTTCCTCGTCCACGACATGGGCGCGATGGGCACACCGCTCATGTACGCCTTCCGCGAGCGCGAGAAGATCCTCGACCTGTTCGAGTCCCTCACTGGCGCGCGGATGATGTGCAATTATTTTCGCTTCGGCGGGTGTCGGTGCGATTTACCGCCCGGCTGGGTCGAGGTCGCCCAACGGTTCGTGGACGGCCTGCCGGCTTTCCTGGACGAATTCGAGCGGCTGCTCAACGAGAACGAAATCCTGCTCGCCCGCACCCAAGGCATTGGTGTGCTTTCGCCCGAACTCGCGGTCAACGCCGGCGTCACCGGCCCGATGCTGCGGGCCAGCGGCGTCAACTACGACCTCCGCAAGGTGGACCGTTACGGCCTCTACGACCGCTTTCCATTCCGCGTGCCGCTCGGCGACCACGGCGACACTTACGATCGCTACATGATCCGCATTCTGGAAATGCGGGAGTCACACAAGATCCTCACGCAAGCGTTACGCGATTTGCCCGCCGGACCGGTGATCGACCCGAAGGCCAAGCTGCGTGGCTTCCGACCGAAGGCGGGCGAGGCGTACGGCCGGATCGAGGCGCCCAAGGGCGAGCTCGGCTTCTACCTCATCAGTGACGGCAGCCCGAATCCTTACCGCTACCGCGTGCGCCCGCCGAGTTTCGTCAACCTCACGATCCTCGAGGACATGTGCCTGGGCCACACCCTGGCCGACGCGGTGGTGATCCTCGGCAGCGTGGACATCGTGATGGGCGAGGTGGATCGCTGAGTCCGCAGCGCCGGGGCCGACCTCGGTCCCGTGAACTCCTCCGCCGTTTGGAGCGCGTAGAAGAATCGGTAGCAGTGGCAGCTATCAGCCTGGAAAGCCCGCCCGCCTTCGCGTGGATGCGCCGGCGGGCACGAGGCTTAAAACCGAGCGGCGCTCTCTGGCCGGGGAACTGATCGCGCGAGACATTCGGCAAACGTTCGGGCGAGCGAGCGCCATGTGTTCGGCGTTTGCGGGTGCGTTCGGCCAGCCCGACGTGACCGTCACTGCGCTGACTGCCCACGCCGAAAGATCGGCTTGGGCACGATCACCGCCGGTGCGCGGCGACCGCGAATTTCGATCTCGATCCGCGTGTCGGGGGCCGCACTTGCCGCGGGCACAAAACCGAGGCCGATGCCCACGCCCAGCGACGGACTCTGGGTGCCGCTGACGACCTGGCCGAGCGGTTGGGCGTCTTTGCCTTCGCTCCAGATGGCGTAGCCCGGCCGCGGCGGCGCGGATTTTCCCGTCATGCGAAACGCCACATACTTGCGCGCGACTCCGCTCGCCTTCTGTTCGGCCAGCACCGCTCGCCCGACGAAGTCGCCTTTGTCCAGCGCCACGCAGAAGCCGATGCCCGCCTCAAGTGGCGTGGTGTCTTCGTTCAATTCGTGGCCGTAAAGCGGGTAACACATCTCGGTGCGGAGCGTGTCCCGCGCGCCCAGGCCCGCCGGCTTGAGTCCGAACGCGGCGCCCGTTTCCAGCAAGGCGCTCCAGACCGCCTCGATGTGTTCCGCGGGCGCGACAATCTCAAACCCGTCCTCGCCGGTGTAGCCCGTGCGGGCCACCAGCAGCGAGACGCCGCGGAAGACGAATCCGCCGATCTGGTTTTTGCGCAGCTCCGTGACGTGCGCCGCCAAGGTGCCACCGATCGAGCCTCCGGGAATGACGCGATTCACGAACTCCGCCACGCGCGGCCCTTGCCCGGCCACCGCGCCGAACTCGGCGGAGGCGTCGCGGAGTTTGAAGCCGTCGCGCGTGGGCGCGTGGTCCACCTGGGTTTGCAGCCATTCCCAATCGGCCGCGATCCGCGAGGCGTTGACGATCAGCAGGTATTCCTGGTCTTTGGTGCGATAGACGTACAGGTCGTCCACCGCCCCGCCGCGTTCATTGCACAACACGCTGTACTGGCCCTGGCCGGTGGCGAGTTTGCGGACGTCGTTGGTGAGCGTGTGGTTCAGAAACGCCTCCGCGCCGGGCCCGCTGGCGATGAATTCGCCCATGTGCGAAATATCGAACAAACCGGCCGCCGATCGAACGGCCAGGTGTTCGTCCACGATGCTCGTGTACTGCACCGGCATTTCCCAGCCGCCAAATTCAACCAGCCGCGCGCCGAGACGCTGATGCGCGGCAAACAAAGGGGTGCGCTGAAGCATAGAGTCCGCGCAACGTACCAACCTTCCTTTTCGCGTCAACCGGTTTGGCGCCAAATCACACCCCGCCGGCGCGCCGCCCGAACTTAGTGAAATCGGAGGATCAGCGGCCCCGGCGCGCGCCACCGCGTCGAAGTCGGACCAGCCAGGCCAGGCCCACCATGAGCAACGCCGTGACGGCCCAGGCGTTCATGTTTGGCTGTGCCGGGAAAAAGTACAGCGACGCCGCGCCCACCGCCGGCCCGCCGAAAATGCCGGCGCCGATCGCCGCTTCGTGAAAGCCGCCGTGCTCGCCCTTGGTCTCGCCCACGTCCATCGAGTAGTACAGCGACGAGTAGTAAATGAGCGCCACGGCGATGCCGAAGCCCACTTGCGCCGCGACCAGCAGCCACAGGTTGCCCCCCAGCAGAATCGTCGCGAAGCCGCCCGCCATCGCGAGATACGCGCCGAGCAGCCAACGAAAACGGTAATGCCAGCGCGTCCATTGCCAGAGCAGGAGGAACCCCGCCGCCCGCGCGAGCAGCCACACCGACGCGAACACGCCCGCCTGGGCCGGCGTCAGCGCGAACTTGTGCGCCAGGCCCGGAATGACCGGGATGACCGCATTCATCGCCACGTAGGCGAACGGATTCGCCACCCAGGCCATGAGGAGAAACGCGCGCGGCGAGACTGGCGATCGCCGGGCTTCCGTCTCCGCAAGCAACGGCCCGCCAGGCGCCGCGGCGGTGGGTGCTGGCCGCCCGCGATGCGACCGTTCCAGCCCGATCACCAAGGCGACTTGGATCGCGTGCAAGGTCGCCGGCACAAGGTAAATGCTGGCGGCGCCCAGGTGTTCCAGAACCGCGCCCCCGACAAACGTGGCCACGCCGCCGCCGGTGGACCAAACCACGTTGTAAATGCCGAGCAGGCGCTTCAAACGCGTCGGCGACTCGCGTTCGCTGGTGATCGCTTCAAGGCACGGCCAGGTAAAACACATCCCCAGCGTCCAGAGGATCATGGCCGCGTATTGACCGGGCACCGTCCGCAGGCTGCTTCCCAGGAGCATCGCGACGCCCATGACGGAGAAACCCAGTTTGAGCGCGAGGAAGTAACCGCGCCGTTGGGCGAACTGGCCCGCGTACCAGACGCCAACCGTGTACACCAAACCGCTGGTGGCAGCCAGGGCCAGGTTCTGCAGGTTCGAGAACCCGAACCGGTCCCGCATGTTGAAAAACAGGTAGGTGAAATAAAGCGTGGTGGCCAGGGCGTTCAGACCTTCGAGAACGAACACGCCGACCTTGACGCGGGAGGAAAACATGAAATCGAGGCGCGGCCCGGGACGAACCGGGACGCTCACGCGGGCGCAACCGATTCCGCGCTCGGCAGCACCTCGGCCAGCGCCTGGCGGCAATACCACTTCACCGCCGCCGAAACGGGCGGACTCAACGCGTCGATCTCCGCCAGCGTCACCCAGCGGATGTCGTGATGTTCGTCCGGCGCCAGGGCCAGTTCGCCCGCCTTGGGCCGCGCCCAGTAGATCAGGCCGATGTGCTCGTGCGTGTCCGAAATGCGGTGGATGTCCAGGAAGCGCGGGGCGATCAACGCGCGGGTGCCCTCGCCGGTCGTGGGCGGGCGTTCTCCCAGCAACTCCACCTCAAGGCCGCTTTCCTCCCGCGCTTCCCGCAAGGCCGCGGTTTCCGGGTCTTCGTCCAGATTGATGTGGCCCCCCAGGGGCAGCCAGCGGTCCAGTTTCCGGTGGCGAACGAGCAACACCCGGGAGTCGTGCACGACGACGACGACCACGGTGAAATCAATCTGTTCATGGATGTGTGCCATGTCGGGCGCGAACTGTGGCAAGCGCGCCCGTCCCCGTCAAACTCCAGGCCGTGGTCGTGAAATTGAGAACGTCGGCTGAATATTCTTGCCGCAATTCCGCGAGCGCCTTTTCGTCGGGGTTGCGCTATGCATCCATACCGACAGTTGACTTCGGACTTCGCGGCTCTCTCCCGCCGGGGCGCCGCACTCCCTTGGGGCGGCTTCGCTCCCCTGCCCCGCCCCACCCTCGCGCCGGACGCGCCCAAGGCCCTCATTTTCTCGCCTCACCCCGACGACGAATGCGTGATCGGCGCGCTGGCGCTGCGGCTCATGCGCGAGGCGGGTTTCCGCGTCGTCAACGTGGCGGTCACCCAGGGCAGCAAGCGCGAGCGCCAGGCCGGGCGGCTCGCCGAGTTGAAAAACGCCTGCGCTTTCCTCGGTTTTGACCTGGTCCAAACCGCACCCAACGGTCTGGAGGAGGTGAACCTGGACGCGCGCGCTCAAGACACCGCCGGCTGGTCCGACAAAGTGAAAATCATCGCCGGCATTCTCGCCGAGCATCGCCCGCGCGTGGTGTTTTATCCGCACGAACAGGACTGGAACAGCACCCACGTCGGCGTCCACTGGCTGCTGGACGACGCCTTGGTAAGCTTGGGACCCGACTTCACCTGCTACACGGTGGAGACCGAGTTTTGGGGCCAGTGCGACGATCCCAACCTCCTGGTGGCTTCGACCGAGACGGACGTGGCCGACCTGATCGCCGGCATTTCGTTCCACGTGGGCGAGGTCAAACGCAACCCCTACCACGTTTTGTTACCAGCCTGGATGATGGACAACGTGCGGCGGGGGGCCGAACTGGTGGGCGGTCAGGGCGGCGGCGCCCCGGACTTCACCTTTGCCACCCTGTATCGCGTCCGGCAATGGAAAGGCGGCCGAAGTGAACCGTTCTACCAAGGCGGGCGTACCTTGGCTCCAACGGAGAATGCCGGTGGCTTCTTCACCTGATACACCCAGCCTCCTGAAGATGAGCTGGGATGTCCATTCCATGTCGGCGGCTGCAGGAAACTCTGCTGGGCCGTGATCGAGAATCCAACCCTTATAGCAATCACATTTCTCATGACGCCAGCGATTCACTCTCCCTCAAGGTCCGTGTGCGGGGACACCTCAAGGCAACGATGCTTGTCTTTTGGTACCGCGGGAACTTCTGTCTTACTCGGCATCCTGTTCCTGCGGGGTTGCGCCACTGCCGAGTCGGCGACGACAGCACACCTTGTTGCCTTCGGCCGCAGGGTGGTTCCGTACATTGAACCGGGAACCCGGTTCAAAGCGGTAGCGTGCGGTCCAAGCCACTCGGTGGCCTTAAAGACAGACGGCACTTTGATCGGGTGGGGCGACAACTTGCGTGGCCAGGCAGTGCCGCCTGCCGACTTGTCCAATGTCGTTGCAGTGAGCGCAGGCGGCGCATTCAGTGTTGCGCTCCGGGGCGATGGAACGGTTTTAGCATGGGGTGGGTTTTCCACAAAGGAGGTGGCAGTGCCTCCGGGTTTGAGCAATGTCGTCGCCATCTCCGCCGGCCTGTCGCACACCCTGGCGCTGCGCGCCGACGGAACGGTAGTCGGCTGGGGCAATTCGGCCGACGGGCGTTTGGCGTTGCCAGCGGATCTCTCCAATGTCGTTTCGATTGCGGCCGGTGGACGACACAGCCTGGTGGCCCTCGCCGACGGCACCGTCCGCGCTTTCGGTTACAACAGGCAAGGGCAGGTCAGCGTCCCGGCCGGCCTCAGCAATGTAATTGCCGTTGCCGCCGGACCGAATCACAGCGCGGCCCTCCAAAGCGACGGCAAGCTCGTGGCGTGGAAAGGCGGCGGCGGTGGTCCACGCTGGCCGACGAACGTCGTCGCGATCGCGGCCGGGGACAGCCTAACATACGGGCTGACCTCTGATGGCTTCCTGTTCGACCCGTCGATCCAGCAAGTCCGCGATGACGTGGGCCCCGTTGTCGCCCTGGCGAGCGGGATAAGCCCCGCGTTCGCCGTGCGGCCGGAGGGGGAGCTAACGCCGTGGGCGCAAAGCACCGCAGGGATGGATGAGTACGCCCTGGCCTCCGAGGAATTCATGGGCATTGCCAACTGCAGCGAAGGCGGCGCCAATCACCTGCTGGCAGTCCGCCCGGATGGCACGGTGGTATCTCGCTGGTCCGGAGAGTCAGGCATCGAGGTCCGCCCGCCGCCGGATCTACGAGAGGTGGTCGCCGTCGCGCCGGGCGTCACCTATGGCATGGCGCTCCTGCAAGACGGGACGGTGGCGACTTGGCGCGACTTGGGAAAGCTGGATACGTATCCCCAACCGTCAGGGCTTGGCGGCGTGGTCGCCCTGGCTGCTGGACCCTTCCAGCGCCTGGCTCTGAAGTCCGATGGCACGGTCGAGGATTGGGGGAGGGACATCCTTGGCGGCCAGACCAAACCGCCCGGGCTTAGCAACGTCGTGGCGATCGCCGCGGGACTCGAACACAACCTGGCGCTCCGGGCGGACGGGACGGTGGTGGGCTGGGGGAACAACTCAGTCGGCCAGGCGCACCCGCCACCGGATCTCACCAACGTCACCGCTCTGGCCGCGGCCGGTAACTACTCGATGGCCGTGACCGCCGAGGGCAAGGTCGCGGGTTGGGGCAATGGCGTGCTGGTCAGGACGATACCCGCCGACATTGAGCAGGTAGTGGCGATCGCCATGACGGACTCACATGCACTGGCGCTCAAGCGGGATGGGACCGTCGTCCGTTGGGGCAAACCCAGCAGTGTGAGCAGCGTGGTTCCGGAACACATCCGTGACATCGTGGCCATCGCCGCGGGTAATGACGGGGATTACGCGCTCCGGCTACCGCTCAGACTCTCGCGGATCGAGAAGCCAGATCGACCGCAACTGTCGTTCTGGGCGTTTGCGGGCCGAACCTATGTCGTTCAGACGGCTCCCAACCTCGCGGGTGGATGCTGGACTGAGCTCAGCCCCAATCCTGTGACCGGCGAGGGACGGGAAATCACCGTGGAGGATCCGGATCCGGAGTCCGTGGCCGAACGCTATTATCGGCTCGTCGAACTGCCCTGACGCGGGTGAGGACTTGAACGCGGAAGCATCGGAATTCTGCAGCATTGAGTTTTTCCCCGGTTTGTGGCTTAACGAGCCCATGAATCGCCGCCATTTCCTCAAGACCGCGTCCTCTGGACTCGCCCTGACCGCGGCCAGTCGCTTCGTGCCCACCACCTTCGCCGCCGAGAAACCGCTCCGGGTCGGCCTGATGGGCACTGGTTGGTACGGTAAAGGCAGCCTGTTCCGCCTGCTCCAAGTCGCGCCGGCGGAGGTGGTGTCACTCTGCGACGTGGATTCGCGGATGCTCGCCGCCGCCGCCGCGATGGTGGCCGAACGCCAGGCCTCGAAAAAGCAGCCGCGCACCTACGGCGACTTCCGCAAGCTGATCGCGGAAAAGGACGTGGATGTGATGATGGTGTCCGCGCCCGACCATTGGCACGCCGTCCCGGCCATCGAGGCCATGCGGGCCGGCATGGACGTGTACGTGGAAAAACCCACCGCCACGGACGTGATCGAGAGCCAGACGATGGTGGCCGCCGCGCGCAAATACAACCGGGTGGTGCAGGTCAACACCCAACGCCGCAGCACGCCGCATCTCATCGAGGCCCGCGACCGGGTCATCAAGGAGGGGCGGCTCGGCAAGATCCTCAGCGTGGACGTCTGCTGTTACTGGCACATGCGCAACGGCGACACCCTCGCCAGCGCGCCCGACATTCCGCCGCCGGATTACCTGGATTACGAAATGTGGACCGGCCCGGCGCCGAAGCGGCCGTTCAACCGCATCATCCACCCGCGCGGTTGGCGCGCGTTCATGGAGTACGGCAACGGCATCATGGGCGACATGTGCGTGCACATGCTGGACATGGTTCGCTGGATGCTCGACCTCGGCTGGCCCCACACCATCACGTCCTGGGGCGGGATTCTGAATGACAAGGCCAGCCGCGCGAACATAACCGACACGCAGACCGCGACGTTCGATTTCGACAATCTGCAGGTCACCTGGAACCATCGCACCTGGGGTCCGATGCCCGACCCGGATTATCCGTGGGCCGCCATCTTCCACGGCGAGAAAGGCACGCTCAAGACCAGCGTGTTCAAGTACGAATTCCTCTCGCTCGGCGGTGGCGAACGCCTCAGCGGCGAGGCCTTGTTCGAGTACGCCAAGTACCCCGAAGACCGCACCGAGAAGGACCTCGAACGCCACGTCGCGTCCGCGATGCGTCGGCACTGGCTCAACTTCCTGGCCGCCCGCGAAACCCGCAGCCGGCCCGTCGCCGACATCGAGCAGGCGCACATTTCCAGCACGGCGTGCATCCTGGCCAATCACTCGCAACAACTCGGCCGCACGCTGAAATGGGACGCCGCCACGCACACGGTGGTGGGCGATGCCGAGGCCAATGGACTGCTCCGCCGCCCGTACCGCGCGCCCTGGGCGCATCCGGACCCGAACGCGGCGTGAGCGCGCCGGAGTGCGTTGCTACGCCGCTTCCCGGCAGCCGGGGCAGTTCGCTCTGCCTGCGCGGAGTGGAGTTCCGTCCCGCGCTGTTTTGCGCGCCGATGGCGGGTTTGACCCACAGCGCGTTCCGCCGACTCGTTTCGGATTTCGGCGGGCACGGCGCGCTGTTCACCGAAATGCTGTGCGGTCGGTGGCTTCGAGCAGAAAACCTCCGGACCTCGGCGGCAACGCGGCGGCGTGCACAGGAAGGCCCGGTGATCTACCAACTCATGATCGCCGAACCGACCGAGGTGCCGGCCATCATGGCGTGCCTGGCGCAATTGGAGCCGGCGGGCGTGGATCTGAATTGCGCCTGCCCGACGCCGAACGTCCGCCATGCTGGCGCCGGCTCGGCGCTGTTCGAGGATCGCGAGCGGTTGGCGGCCATCCTCACCGCGATGCGGCGCGAACTCGCCGGGCCGCTCACGGTGAAAATTCGGCTCGGGCTGCCGCGCGAAGGCTGGCGCGCGCAACTCGCCGACCGGCTCAGGCTGTTCGCGGATTGCGGCGTGGACGCGGTGATTCTCCACCCGCGCTTCGCGGACGAGAAACTCCGCCGCCGCGCGCGGCATGAACTGTTGCCGGAACTCGCCAGCGCCACCCGCCTGCCGATCATCGCCAGTGGCGACCTGCATGGGCCGGAGCTCTTGCGCCGCAATCCGGAACATTTTGCGGGCGTGTCCGGCCTCATGATTGGCCGCATGGCGGTCGTCCAACCGTGGCTTTTCCGCGCGTGGCGCAGCGAGCCGGTCGCGCCGGATTACCTGGATGTGTGGCAACGGTTCGTGCGTTACGTGCGCGAAGATTTCCCGGAACGGAAAGTTTTCCACCGGATCAAAGCCTTCACCGCCTACTACGCGCGGAACTTCCACTTCGGCCACACACTCCTGGCCGCGACCCAGTCTGCCACCGACCTCGCCCCCCTCACGGAGAAGGCCACTCGCTTTCTCTCCTCGGCCCCGCAACCCGCGTTGCACCCGGATGTCGCGGGCCTGGCCTGACGGGTTCTCGCCTCGCGCTGGAGGAGTGACGCCGCAGCCCATTCGAGGCCGGGGCGGTGGTGAACAACTTCCGCACAGGTCGGTCCGTTTCGGGATTGATTGCCGGTTGGGTTCTGGGATCGTCGCCGCACATTTTGTCATGGCCCGTTCCGTTGAACCACTCCCCGCCGACCGGCGACGCCTGGGGGGCGTTGACCGCGTCAAACGCGCCGCGCTCTTCCGTGGCCTGACCGCCACCCTGGTTGGGCTCGGCCTCGCCGCGTCGCTGCTCGCCCCCTCCGCGCTGGCGGCCAAGGCCAAGCCCAAGGCGGTGACGCCGCTTTTGCCGCGCCCGACGGAAACCGCCGCGCCAGCAACTCCTGCCCTCGCACCGGCCGTTGCGCCAAAGCCAGCACCCGCAAATCCCGGTCCGGCCCGCCAAACTGTGCCGGTCGCGCCGGCGACAGCCAGCAATGCGGGCCCGACCCGCCAGGCCGCCCCAACCCCGCCAGCGTTGCCCACGAACGCTGCGGCGTCCGCCGTCAAGTTTCCCGAGGCCTTCGCGAAGTTGTACTACCAGCCCACGCCCAAGCCCGAGTATCCGGGCAATCCGCGCCGGGAGGTGCGCGGGCTGTACCTCACGCTCTACACCGCGTCCTCGTCCAAGTCGCTGAACGAGGTTTTGCAGGTCGTCGATGGGACCGCCATCAACGCCTTGGTCATCGATGTCAAGGACGACGCCGGGAACTTGATCCACCACTCGGCGGCGGCCGAGAAATACAACCCGAAGGCGAACGACAAGGCCCCGCTCAAGGATCTGGCGGCCTTCGTGAAACGGCTGCGCGACCGAAAAATCTATACCATTGCGCGGGTCGTGACATTCAAGGATCCGGTCTATGCCGAGACCCATCACGAGCGGGCGATCGTTTATCGCCAGAACGGGAAGCTGTTTCGCAGCCGCGATGGGTTGGCCTGGGGGTCGCCTTACGATCCCGAATACCGGGCCTACAATCTGGCCGTGGCCAAGGAAGCCGCCCTCGCCGGCTTCAATGAAATCCAATTCGACTACGTTCGCTTCCCCGAGATCGCGAAGGACAGCGCGATAAATTACCGGGATCGTGGCCGCCAGACAAAATCCCAGTCGATCCAGTCTTTCCTGTTCGAAGCGCGCCGGGAATTGAGCCCGCTCCACGTGTACCTCTCCGCGGACGTGTTCGGATTGATTTCCGCCACGCGTGACGACATGCGGATCGGCCAGTATTGGGAGGCGATCAGCAACGCCACCGATTTCATCTCCCCGATGGCCTACCCGAGCCATTACGCGCCGGGCACTTACGGCTTGAGCGTGCCGGATTTGTACCCGTACGAGTTGATGAGCCGGACCACCCGTGACGCGCTCAAGCGCAACCGCAACCTCGCCACGCCGGCCGCGATCCGCCCGTGGATTCAGGCCTTCACCGCCAAGTGGCTGCGCAAGTACCGGCATTATGGCGTGCCGGAGATCAAGGCACAGATCAAGGCGCTGAAGGAAAACGGCCTCACCTCCTACCTGGTTTGGAACCCAAACAACCGTTACGGCGACCAGGCCGCCGCCTTCAAATAGAGCGCCGCGCGGCCGTCGCGCCTCGCTGGCCCCGTCATGCGGGGACGGAGACGGACGGGGCCTCGGTTTAGCGGCTGGCTGTTGGATTCCCACTCGGCATCGACAAAATTTCGGGCGCGAGTTTGAATCCCTTGCAAGTCGGTTCACGCATTGCCGTATCGTTGAATCATGGAACGTTTGATTTTCAGCCTGGCGGTCTTGGGAACGTTTGTCTTGGGGACCGCGAAAACCGTGGCGGCCACGCCCCCCCCGGCGGTGCCGGTCGTGGAGGCCGAAGAAAATGTTTACAATTACGACGACGCCCGGAATGGCGCGGGGCCGATGTGGTGCAGCGGCTCGACGTGCCTGGTGCGGGCCGGCACGAACGTCTTCGCTTCGGGTCTGGAAACCTTGCGCGGCGTGCCGCCGTTGAACAACTGCCGCTGGCTGCTGCTCGGCCGCGAGGCGCAAGGCTGGAGGCGGTTGCGCGCCGCGCCGGTCGGTTTGACGCGCGAGCCCTGCCCGCTGGCGGTGTTCCCCCCCGACCGGGTCTTTCTTTCCGACAACCCCACGCTGGCACCCAACCGGCCCGCCGGCCCGTCTCGCCCCAGCCTGCTTGAGTTTTCCACCACCAGCATCAACGCTCCACGGGTGAGTTCGTTCCCGGAATGGCGGGGAACGCCGGAGTTCACCGAGTACACGTACCGCAGCCTGGCGGCGGACGGTGAGGCGAAGGAATTGATCTTGTTCGCCAACTCAGGCAATGAAACGAACACGAGTTGGGGCGTGAATTGGTCGTTCTTTGACCGCACCGGCATTTGGGCCGCAAAGGGCGAACTGCGCTGGCCTTTCGGCAACAACTATTCCCCACCGCGGCCCATCCGGATTTGTTTTCCGAACGTCCTGCTCCGGAACCGGGCCGTCTATTTCTGCGGCGTGAGCACCATCACCGAACCGAACGCCGCCTGGCGGGAGTTCAAAGCCGGACTCAAAACCAGCGGCCCCGACTATGATTCCCGCCGCCTTTTTTACATTTTCTCGGCGGACATCACGACCGGGGTTTTCCAGGACTGGGTCGAAATTGCGAATCGCGAGCAAACCGCCGGACGAATCACGCCGGGGGATCTCTGGGTGGACGACGAGGGCACGGTGCACATCGTGTGGGCCGAGCAGGCGATCGGCGAACCGTTGCGCGAGAAGTTCTTCCCAACCGCCAAACAAAGCCACGCGATCAATTACGCCCGCGTGCGCAACGGCGTGGTCACGCTGCGCCGCACCCTGGCGCTCGCCGAAGAAGGCGGCTCGCAAGAGATTCCTTCGACCCCGCGTTTTCAGATCACGCCGGAAGGACGGATCTTCGTCTTTTACTTCGTACAAGGTCGCGAGGCCGCGGGCAAAGCCGTTTCGGAGAACCGGCTGCTGGAGATCCTCCGCGACGGCACGCCCACGGAGCCCGTCACAGTGCCGCTCCAGCATCCGCTGAACACTTACTTCACCGCGACGCCCCGCGCCGGATCGCCGCGCTCGAATACGCTCGATTTGCTGGGCCTGCGGGTCGAATCGCCAGCCACGGTGAGCTACGCCCGCGTCCGGATTCGCTGAACCGTTTCGTGGCGTACCGCGCAAGCGGCCCGCTTACTTGCGGAACAGCGGCGATTTCAACAGCGGGGCCTTATCGTATTCCTCCTGGATTCGCGACAGCTCGGCTTCTTCGAGCAAGACCGCCGGAGCCACCACCGCGACCGGCGGCGTACTTCCCGAATAGTCGAGGCCCAGATGATTGAGGACGTAGCGCTTGGTGCCCGCGGCCAGGATGTGCTTGAGCGCGCGCACCTCGAGCGGGGCGAATTCCAGTCCGCGGACTGGCGTCTCCGCGCCGTCCTTGACCGACACCTTGTAGGCAAGGATCGGATCGCCCAGTTTGCTGCCCCCACCTCGCGCGGCACGACCAAAATAGCTCATCAAATCCATGCGGCTTGAGAAAACGCTCGGCATCTGGATCGCCTTCACGCGCAAGCCGAACTCCAATCCTTCGTCCTTGGCCGCGGAAACCAGCTCCGCCTTCAGTTCTTCGTCGGACAGGCCTTTTTGGTCCTCCACAATGAGGTTGGCCACCGACGCGGTCGGCGGACTCCCGCTGGCGCTTCGACCGTGCCCATTGGAGCCGGAGAGTTTGCGCGTCGGGGCGCGCGAAAGACAAAGCGTGTTCAGTTTGCCGTCCTTGACCAACTCGACTTTGCGAGCCGCCACGGCTTCGTCATCGTATTCGTAATGCCCAAGCAACACGGTGCCTTCGTAACGGTCTGCACCCGGGTCGTCCCAGACCTGGAAGGAACCCGGCAACAGCCGCGTGCCCAGCTTGTACTCGAGGCTGTCGGCGCCTTGGGGGCGGCGTTGCTCCCCCACGATGTCCGGTTTGCCCGCCAAGCCGGCGCCCAGCAGCGTGTCGAACATCTGCGCGCCCGCCACGCCATCGAACAGCACCGGCCCGCTGTAGCGCTCGAGCACGGGCGCCTGCCGTGTCCGGTCGAGGCTCGCCACCGTCTCGTCGATGTCTTTCAGAATTTGGTCCAGCTTCGGAAAATCCGCGGGGCTGAGCCCGGCGTACAAGCGACCGTCAGTCAGGCGCATTCCGTCCGCGGCCTGCACCTGCGCGCTAAACATCAGGATCGCGCCCGTGTCCGGCACGCGCAGGCGGGTGCCTTCGGAATTGACGATGTAGAGGTTCTGCACGCCCACGATCAGCCGCACATTCGAGTCCTGGACGATCTCGAAGCGCTTGAAGTGGGCCGACAGCTTGCGGAGGTTCGCACGCCACCCGGCTTCGTCCACCTGCACGGCGGCCGTTGGCCCGGTCTTCTCCACGGCTGGCGCGGCCGAAAAGTCGTGAGGCCGATCCACGATGTTCTTGTCCTTCATGTAGGCCCGCTTCTGCGTAAGCGTTTCCAACGCGTCCTTGTAAACGCGATCGGTGGCCAGCCAGGCGCCCTGGCGCAATGCCAGATAATCGTCCTCGATCGGCAGCGAAGTGCGTCCCGTGCCGTCCAAACCCCCGCCGCCCGCGAAGTGTGTGTTGTCCAGTTCGTACGACCCGACGCGCACCTGCGTGCGCAAGTCGCGCTGGCGCGTGCGTGTGCTGCCCGTGATGTCGCCATCCTCGGCGCTCAAAGTAAGAACCAGGCTGTCCTCGACGTTGTATTGAACGAAGTACGGCTTCTCCAAGTCCTCCATGTGTAGGGTCACGGACCGGCTCAACTCATCGCTCAGCGCTTTCATGACCACGTCGCTGGCCGGCACGGTCACTTCGACCGCACACGCCAGGTTTGCGGCCAGCCAGCCAGCCAGCCCGCACGCCCACGAAAGCTTCGACCCAAGCTTCCCGCCTGAGAGTTTCATGCCCACACGCGCTGCCGCCGGATTCGCGATCCGGCCTTGATCCTTGAAGTTCATCGGTTGTGCAGTCTGGAGGTTCACCGGGTCGCCGCTGAATTCGCCGCGGCGGGGACCAATGGCGATGGCAGGATGGGCGGCCGGTCCTGCTCGCGTCGCCGCTTTTCCACCTCGATTTGCGACACCAGGACGCTGGGCGAAATCGCCGACACCGGCACGTTGCCCGATTCCGCGCCGCAGGTGCCATTGAACACCGCGGGATCGTCCCCGGCGGCGATGATCTTGGAGAAGCAGGTCAACGGCGTGCCGACGACATCCACGCCGCGCACCAATTCGTCCGGCCGGCCGTCGGCGTAAACGCGGTACACGACCACGGGCAGCACCTTGAAGGATTGCGCGCTCATCCGCCGGGTGCCGGTGAAGCCGCCGGTGATGTCGTCGAAAAGGAGGCCGTACGGCTTGCCTTGTTTCTGGCATTCCGCGATCAGCAGCTTGCGCAACTCCGCGAACGGCACCCGCCGGTTGGATTCCACGATCAGGTTGCCCATGCGCGAAACCGCGTTCCGACCCGGTTCCGCCCGCCCGTGCCCGTTCGAGTGCGGGAATTCCTTCAATGGGCTGCGCGACATCAGGAAGTTCCGCAAGATGCCGTGGTCAACCAGCGTCACGTTTTGCGCGGGCACGCCTTCGTCGTCGTAGCGGTAAAAACCCCGCAATTGCTGTCCGTCGAAAGCCTCCAACGTCGGATCGTCCCGCACGCTGAGGAAATCCGGGAGGACCGCCTCGCCGACTTTTTTGGCAAAGGTCTGCCCCTCCTCGACGTCTTTCTGCCGGTGGCCCTCGATGCGGTGGCCGAAGATTTCGTGGAAGAACACGCCGCTGGCCCGGTTCATCAAGATCGCCGGGCCGGTGAACGGCTCCACCAGCGGCGCCTTCCGCAAGGCCAGCACTTGCGCGATCACCTTGTCGAAAGCCTTCGCCATCTCCGCCTCGCTCGGCAGCTTGTCCTCGGTGGTCGCATCGAAGATGTAAGTCTGGCTCAAATCCATGCCGTCCTCGGCCTTGGTACTGGCGGATAGAATCACCCGCAGCCGTTTGCCGCCGGTCTGCAGGCGCGTGCCTTCGCTGGTCACCATCCAGCGGTTCTCGCTGCCGGCGGTGAGGGCCACAGACGAGCTGTAAATCAACGGCTGCGTCCGCGCGGCGGCGGACACGCGCTTGAGCCGCGCGGTCCAGGCCGCGCGGTCGAGCTCGATGCTGACCGGCGGCTCCGAGTACACGCTCGGCGGCTCCTTCGTGAAGTCGCCGGATTGATCCTCCTCCTCGACCTGCGTCTTCAGGTTCGTCAGCACCCGCTGGTACTTCTTGACCGCCGACTTGAAACTCCGGTCCGTGGCGCGCCACAGCGCCTGCTTGATCGCGTCCTCGTCATCGTCGAGCCCGATCTCGACCGCGCCGCCGTAAAGGTAATCCGCGGGATCGAAACCCTGATCGCCGCCGCGCAGTTTGTGGGTGTTGTCCAGCTTGTAGTCCCCCACGCGGGCATCCACGTCGAGCAGCCGTTGGTGGTAATCCCGATCGCCAGCCAGCGCTCCCAGCGTCGCCTCGATCGAAAACACGCGCCGCTCCTGCACGGCGTAGGCGAGGTAGTACGGCTTGGTGCCATCGGGCATCGCCAGGTGCTGCATCGAGTAATCGAGTTCCTCGGCGAGCCAGTCGTTGATCCTGCTGCCGGCAACCGCATTGTCAGCGGCGCCGGCGCTCAATGGGAGGAACGTGAAGGCGATGCCTGCGAAAAATGCAAACCAGCGTTTCATTCCTGATGTCTGTCTGTGCCCGAAGCAGTTCGAACGCGAGCCCGACCGCACCGTGGGTTTTGTCGCCGCGGAGCACAAGGCCAGGCTGTGCGCAGAGTCACCCATGCCCCCGGTCAAGTCAACCCGCGCGCCGCACCCTCGCATCGCCTGACTGGACAAGGCGCCGCGGCTTCGCAAGACTCCGCGGTCAACAGCACACCCGGAATTCATCCATGAGAACCTGGCTCTTTCGCAGCTTAACCCTGGCCCTATCTGGCACCGTGGTCGGCGCAGAAGCCCCGTCGCCAGCCGACAGCGGCGCCGGCGTTTTCTACCTCCCAGAAAACGCGCGGTACACGATCGTGGACTCGGTCCGCGACTCGCTCCGGTTCACGCTCGACAAGACGCTGCGCCGCGACGAGCACGGCCACCTGGTGGGCATCTCCAGCTTCGTCAACCCGGAGGGCAAGGTCATGGGCTGGCACGACTTCGGCAACCTGGAAGGGCCGGGTTGGGCGGCCAACGCGGCGGGAGGCGCGTGGGAGATCGACAACTGGGGACGCTTCCTCGGCAAGCTGGACTGGCGCACCAACGCGCTCGCCATCCTGGACCACGTGCTCGAAGGTGGATTTCTCGACGAGGCGACCGGATTCATTCGCGGCTACCGCGAGACGACCTCCGGCAAATTCTGCTTGAACTACAAGCACCAGTCGGACTGGTTCTGCCCCGGCTCGATGGCCAAGGTGGCGTACCAACTCCTGCTGTTCGCCGACAACTTCCCGCTTCGTGACGCCCGACGGGAGCGGCTGGAGCGCATGGCAACGCGGACGGCAGCCTGGATTCGCGACCATGTCGAGTCGGTGCCGAACGGCTGGTACCCGCGTCGCACCACGCCGGACGGCAAGGTTTATCGGAAGTCCCCGGAAGGCGGCGACGATCCGTTCTGGCAAACCTCGGCGGACAGTCTCTTCATCCTGCAACTCCAGGCCGGACTGACCGCGCGCAAGCTCGTGGATTACCGCACCACCTTGCGAGAGAAGACCGGAGTGTTCGTCCGGGCTGGCGGCATCTTCGGCAGCATCAACCACGACACCTACGATCCGCAGGAAAACGTGGCGTACTCGGTGGCGTTCCGCACGTTGCTGCCCATTGCCCGGTTGTTGAAGGACGAGTCCATCCGCGCCTTCGCCTACGACCGTTGCCTCGCCGGCCTGGACCAGTTCAAGATGACCGACGACCGCAACGGCGTGGCTACGCGCGGGCTGCTGTTCATGGAGAAATCCTGGGACACCGCGTACCTCTGGGAAAATGCGGAGGCGGCGTTGGCGTATTTCGAGGCTGCCGCCGACACGCGGCGGGCCGATCCGGCACGCGCGCAGCAGTTCGAGTTGAACGGCCATACGATCCTGCGTGCCATCGCCAAACACCATTACGGACCATACGGCTTCCTCACCGAAGGCGTGGACTGGAACAACCACGTGGGCCAGCAGCACCACATCGGCCAGGCCAAGTACGGCGCCATCCAGTACACCGAACCGTTCCTGAACAACCAGCACATCGCCGAGCCGACGCTGTTTTACCTCGAACGCCTGGCGACGAAACGCACACGCGACGGCCGTCGCCAATGGCTCGATTGCGAAGGCAACTTGCTGCTGGAGCAGACGGCTCGGTCGCGCTGAACGGGCGGGCGGGAATCGGTTTGCCTTCCCGCGTCGCGTGAGGATCATTCCGGTATGGCGACTGCAACGCTACCGCGCCCGAAGGAAAGGCGTCTCTGGACGTACGAGGAGATGCTGGCCGAGTTGCCGGAAACGAACCAACCCACCGAGTTGTGGAATGGAGAAATCCTCATGGCCCCCGCCCCGAGTCCTGGACATCAAAGTGCCGTTCTCCGCCTCGCTCAGATCCTCGACGACTTTGTCACCGAGCGCGATCTGGGCCAGGTTTACCTCAGCCCGGTGGATGTGGTGCTGACCACGCGACGCGTGGTGCAGCCGGACCTCTTATTCGTCGCCAAGGAGAATCTGGGCATCGTGCAGGACCGCATCCGCGGCGTGCCGGACCTCACGGTGGAGATCGTGTCCGAATCTTCCTGGCACCGCGATCGCATCGAGAAAAAGGCGCTCTACGAACAGTTCGGCGTGAAGGAATACTGGCTGGTCGATCCGGACAGCCGCACCATCGAGGTCTTCGCGCTCGCCAAGGGCGCTTTCCGGTTGCATTCAAAGGCGACCGCGGGCCAGACCGCCAAATCGAAGCTCCTGCCCGGCTTCACCGTCTCGTTGGGCCAAATCAACCTCTGACCGTGCCCGCGCACGCAACTGTCCATCCGCGTTCGATTCTCCGATCATGAACCGTGCCCAATCCGAAGCCCTGTTTGCCGAAGCCCTGAAGTTCATCCCCGGCGGCGTCAACTCGCCCGTGCGCGCTTTTCGTGCGGTGGGCGGCCACCCGTTTTTTGTGAACCGCGCCGCGCGCGCCCACATCTGGGACGTGGACGGCAACGAGTATGTGGACTACGTCGGCACCTGGGGGCCCGCCATTCTGGGCCACGCGCACCCGAAGATCATCGCCGCGGTCAAAGCCGCCGCCGACCACGGCACCAGCTTCGGCATTCCGAATCCGTTCGAGGTCACGATGGCCAAGCTGATCTGCGCGCTGGTGCCGAGCGTGGAAAAGGTCCGCATGTGCAATTCCGGCACCGAGGCGTGCATGAGCGCCATCCGGCTGGCGCGCGGCTTCACGAAGCGCGACAAGATCGTCAAGTTCGACGGCTGCTACCACGGCCACGCCGATTCGCTCCTGGTCAAGGCGGGCTCGGGCGCGCTCACGTTCGGCAACCCGGACAGCGCGGGCGTGCCGGCCGATTTTGCCCGCCACACGCTGGTGGTGCCGTTCAACGACCCAGACGCGCTTCGGTCCGTGTTCGCGGCCAACGCGGGCCAGATCGCTGGCGTCATCATTGAGCCAGTGCCGGGCAATGCCGGTTTGTACCTGCCGCGACCCGGCTTCCTCGAGTTCATGCGCAAGATCACCCAGGCGAACGGCGCGCTGCTGATCTTCGACGAAGTCATGACCGGCTTCCGGCTCGCGGCCGGCGGGGCGCAGGAGCGGTTTGGCATCCGGCCCGACCTGACCTGCTTCGGGAAGATCATCGGCGGCGGTCTGCCGGTAGGTGCGTTCGGCGGGCGGGCGGACATCATGGATTATCTCGCGCCGGTCGGGCCGGTGTACCAGGCGGGCACGCTCAGCGGCAACCCGCTCGCGCTGGCCGCCGGCCTCGCGGCCTTGGAAGAACTGCGGAGCGGCGAGGCGTACCGGAAACTGGAGGGGCTGGGTGCGGCGCTCGAAGCTGGGTTGGTTGACGCCGCGAAGTCCGCCGGTGTGCCCGTGCAGTTCAACCGCTGCGGCTCGATGTTCTGCGGCTACTTCACCGCCGGGCCGGTTCACAACCTGGCCGACGCGATGCAGAGCGACCGCGAGCGCTTCAAACGCTATTTCCACGGGATGCTCGATGCCAGCGTCTATCTGGCGCCGTCGCAATTCGAGGCTGGGTTCATTTCCACCGCGCACACGGCCACAGACATTGCGAAGACGCTCAGCGTGGCCGCGAAGGTGCTGAAGACGCTCTGAAAGCCTGACGGCTTATGCCGCATTCTAGGCGAGCGCCGGGGCCAGCAGCGCCTCTTCGGCCACCGCCGGTTCAGGTGCAGTCGCGGGCGCAGCCTCTTCCGGCTCGCAACCTTCGAGCAGGCGCGCGATCACGTCCGCCGCGGTGTAACTGTCGCGGCCCGGCACGACGAAGCGGGCGATGCGGTCCACGTTGTTGCCCGCGGTCATCAACGGCAGTTCGTCCTTGGAGTCCGGACGCACTTGCCCAAAACCGACGGTGGTCGGGAGGCCGTTGCAGACGCACTTGCGGCCTTGGGTTTGCTCGATCGTGCCGCCTTTCTTGAGGAAATCCTCGACGGGTTCCGCGGGACAGCGGTAGCCCACCGTGCCGTCCTCTTTCCGGTACAGGTGCCGCAGGTAACCGAGGTCGCAAATCCGCGGCCGGGCGGTGTAATGCTCCGCCTCGGAGAGTGTGCCTGGCATCTGCACCACCTTGAACGGAAAGCCGGTCGGCGAGGCCACGGGATCGGTGAAGACACGCGCCTGACCCGCGCGGCTCAGGGCGATGGCCTGGCGCTTCAGGTCGGGGTGAATGCCGGATTCCTCGCAGAAGGCGAACGCCGTGCCCACCTGGATGCCGGCCGCGCCAAGGCGCAAGGCTTCGACCAGCTTGCCTTCCTGGCCGAACGACCCCGCCAGCCAGAACGGCAGCCCGAGTTCGCGGATTTTGGCGAGATCGGGCACGTCCCGCGGACCATAGACGGGTTCTCCGCATTCGCTGAGCTGGAGCGGCCCACGCGGCGGCGCATTGTGACCGCCGGCGGTTTCGCCTTCCACCACGAAGCCGTCCACACGCCCGCTGGACTTGCGGGCAAGCGTCATGGCGAGCGTAGCCGACGCCACAATACCGAGGAAGCGCGGGCGCTTGAGTTCGGTCACGGCCAGGCCCAGGCCCAGGCACGCCGGGTCAAACGAGGTCAAATATTCCTCGCCGGGCAGCGCCCCTTCCACGTCCACCCGCAAATCGGCGGGTTCGCCGCGCGCGAACCGGTCCAGAACTCCGGGGATTGCCCGCGGAATGCCGGCGCCCATCAATACGTAATCCACCCCCGCCAGCATGGCCCCGTAAAGCGAGGGCAGCGTCGGGAGCTGGATCTTTTCCAGCAGGTTCACCCCGACCAAGCCGTCGTGACCTTCCTTGGCCAGGAAGACCTCCACGAAATTCGCTACCACGGTCAATTCGACGAAGGCCGGGCCGGGCCGGAGCGTGGGCATGGCCGTCAACCGGAACGGCTCCGCGGAAGATTTGCCACCCGGCACGTAGTAGTTTTGGTACACGCGGCTGGCTATGGCGGGAATCGGGAAGTGGCCCAGCGCGCGGTGCAGGTGGCCGCCGGGGTCGCCCATCTGGAGGCGGCGGGCCAGAATAACCGCGAGCGCGGTGCCCGAAACGACCCCGAGCTGGCCCAGCAGCGAGACGGTCCGCGCCAGGTTCCACCCCGACACGGCCACGCCCATTCCGCCCTGAATGATCTTCGGATACATGATGCTTCTCACTGACGTTCCCGCGAAAGGGCGGGAAGCGCTCGCGGCAGGAACGAAAGGAATCACCTGACAGGTGCCTCACGCACCCGGGGGGAGAGTCCGTCGGAAACCGACGCGTGAGCGACAACGTAGATCAACACTGCGCCCAATGAAAGGCTGAAAAGCAAACCTTTTCAGGATTCCTTGCGCGAACTTCAAGGCGCGGAAGGTCTCCGCCGGTAAATCGTGCGCAAAGGATGTTCCGAGCGCAGGTTCGAATAAAGACCCGCCACGCGCGCTGGATCGTAAAACTCCATGCCCACGTAGAAAAACAATGGGAGGATCGGCGCCTCGGTCTCGACCAGCAGCCGCTCGACCTCCTGGAGCCGGCGCAAGCGCACCACCGGGTCCAGTTCCGCGTTGGCCGCGAGCAAGCCGGCGTCGTAAGCGGACGATTTCCAGCCGGTGCGGTTGTTGGGGTTCTCGCTGAGGAACAGGTCGAGGAACGTGTTGGGGTCGTTGTAGTCGCCGATCCAACTGCTGCGGACCAAGTCATAATCGAGCATCGACTGCGCGCGGAAGTAGCTCTTCCACTCCAATTGCTTTAACTCGACCGTGATCCCCAGTTCGCGCCGCCACATGTCGCGCAGTTCCACGCCGATCTTCCGATGCGTCTCCGCGGTATTGTAGGTGTAAGTGACCGCCGGGAAGCCGCGCCCTTCCGGATACCCCGCCGCCGCCAGCAAGGCGCGCGCACGCGCGGGATCGAACGGCAGACCGGTGGGCGGTTGGTACACGCCGCCGGCGTTCGTGATGCCCGGCGGAGTCAGCGACCCGGCGATGCGCTCGCCGCCGCGGGTCAGGCGTTCCACAATGCGCCGCTTGTCGATCGCCATCGCCAACGCCTGACGCACGCGGGGATCGTCGAACGGTTTGCGGGTCACGTTGCAGCGGATGAAATACGTGCCCAGCGACGGGTAAGTGTGGAAATCCGGGCGTTTAAGCAGCAGGTCCACGAGGTCGGTCGGCACGAGTTCCTTGTCCCAAACCACGTCCACCGCATGCGTGATAAAGAGGTTCAGCGCGGTCGTGGGCGAGACGCAGGTCAGCAGATCCACCACTTCGCTGCGGGTGTTGGCGGCATCCCAGTAGTGAGGATTCCGGCGCAGGCGCACGCGGTCGTTAAGGCGCCAATAATCCAGCGTGTACGCGCCGCTGGCCATGAACGGACGCGCGTGCAGCCAGCGGTCGCCGTACCGCTCGATCAGTTTGCGCGGCACCACCGTAAACGGTTGGTAGGCGACCAGGTCGAGGAAGAAAGGCGTTGGGCTTTCCAGTTCGACCTCGAATTGGTGCGGGTTTCGCGCCCGCCCGCCGACCTGCGAAAAGTCCTTCAGCGCGCCGGTGGCAAACGGTTCGCCGTTCTTCACATAAAACAGCACGCCGGCGTACTCGCTGGCCGTGGCCGGTTCCAGGATGCGCCGCCAGGAATAGACAAAATCGTCCGCGACGATCGGCTCGCCGGTGGACCACGCGGCGTTGGTGCGCAGGTAAAACTGGTAAATGCGGCCGTCCTTGGACAGCTCCCATCGCTCGGCAATGCCAGGAATCGGGCCGGCGGTCACGGGATCGTACCGCGTCAAACCTTCGAACAGCGACAGCGCGATCCGGCCGTCGGCCTGGCCGGTGACCAGGTGCGGGTCCAGCGATTCGGGTTCGGGGCCGTTGACGATGGTCAGGTCCACCGCCGGCGGAGCCCCGCCACAGCCCACCAGTGCGAACAAGATCGCCAGGCAGAACGCGAGCCACGCCGCCGGCGGGGCGAGGTCGGTGGGGTTACCGCGTCCCGGAAAGCGCAACGCCCCCGGCGATGAACCGGGGGCGTTGCCGAAGTCGGTCATGTGAGACGCTACTGGCCCGGAGCCGGAGCCGCGGGCGCCGGGTTGGTCACCGGGGCGGGATTGGTCGCGGGCGTAGCTGCCGGCTTGGTGATGTTCGTTGCCGGTACCGCCGGTACGTTTGTAGCCTGGATTATCGGCAACTGAACGGCGGCGTTGGTCGGCACGGGCGTGATCGCCGCCGTCGCTGCGGTCTGACTCTGTTTCTCCAGTTCACGGGCGATGTTGCTGCCGCTGGCGCGCGCCTGGTGGTTGCGCATCACGGACAACACCAGCGAAATCGCCAGGAAGATCCCGGTGCCGTACTTGGTCCAGCGGCTGAGCACCGTGCCGGAACCGGCGCCAAACAGCGCGTCGGCCGTGGCCCCGCCGAAGGCCATGCCCAGGCCGGCCTCCTTTTTCGGCAACTGGACCAGGATCATCAGGATCAACAGGAGGCTGGTGACCACCAACGCGAGCGTCAGCAAACCAACGAAAAGCGAGAGCATAGTCGTGAGAAGAATTGAACTTAGATCGAGTTTTTGACGATCTCGGTGAAACTGCGGATTTCCAGCGACGCGCCGCCCACCAGTGCGCCATCCACGTCCGGCTGGCTCATCAGTTCGCGGGCGTTGGACGGTTTCACGCTGCCGCCGTATTGGATGCGCACCCGCCGGGCCGTGGCTTCGTCGGCAATGCTCGCCAGCACCCTGCGGATGAAGGCGTGCGCGGACTGGGCCTGCTCGGTCGTGGCGGTCACGCCGGTGCCGATCGCCCAGACCGGTTCGTAGGCGATGATGGTTTCTTCGAGCTGGTCGTTGCTGAAGCCGGCCAGACTGCCACGGAGTTGGGTTTCGAGCACCTGCTCCATCTGGCCGCCCTTGCGTTCGTCGAGCGACTCGCCGATGCAAACGATGGGCTTGAGCGACGCGGCGTGCGCGGCCAGCGCCTTGCGGGCGATCGTCTCGTTGGACTCTTTCTGGTACTGGCGGCGCTCGGAATGGCCGAGGATGACATAGCGGACGGAAAACTCCTTGAGCATGGCGGCGCAGATTTCGCCCGTGTAGGCGCCGAAATTATGCTCGCTCATGTTCTGCGCGCCCAGGCGGATATTCGAGTCGAGGATGGCCCTGGTCACCTCGCTCAAGGCGGTGAACGGCGGCGCGACCACGAGGTCCACCTCTTTGACAGTCGCCAGTTCGCGCTTCAAACCGTTCACGAGGTCAATCGCCTCGGCGACGGTTTTGTTCATCTTCCAATTGCCGGCGATGATCAGTTTGCGGTCTTTGTTCATGAATCGGGGAAAGTTGATCGAAAACGGGGCCAGCGGTCAACGACTGCCGCCCGCGGCGGGCTTGTCCGAAAGCGCCGCCACTCCGGGCAGCACCTTGCCTTCGAGAAACTCCAGGCTGGCCCCGCCACCGGTCGAGGTGTGCGTGACCTTCTTGTCGGCGCCGTACTTCTTCGCTGCCGTGGCGGTGTCGCCGCCGCCGATCACGGTGGTGGCGCCGGCCTGCGTCGCGGCCACGATCGCGTCCGCCATCGCCTTGGTGGCGGCTTCGAAGGCGGGGATCTCGAACACGCCGGGCGGGCCGTTCCAAACGATCGTCTTCGCGCGCTGGATCGCGTCGAGGAACAGCGCCGTGGATTTTGGCCCCACGTCGAGGCCGAGCCAGCCGTCGGGGATGCCGGAGGCGTCATCCGCGGCTTTGACTTGTGCGTCTGCGGCGAACTTGTCGCCGCACACGTAATCCACTGGCAGCAGAATCTTGCGGCCCTTATCCTGCGCCTTCTTCATCAACTCCGGCACGATCTTGGCGCCTTCCGGGTCGAAGAGCGAATTGCCGATCGCCAAGCCGCCGATGACCTTCTTGAACGTGAAGGCCATGCCGCCGCCGATAATGATCTCGTCCGCCTTGTCGAGCAGGTTGCCGATGAGCTGGATTTTGTCCGCCACCTTGGCACCGCCCAAAATAGCGAGCAGCGGGCGCCGCGGGTTTTCCAGCACCGCGGTGAAAGCGTCCAATTCCTTCTTCATCAGGTAACCGCAGGCGCGTTGCGGCAACTGCACCCCCGTCATCGACGAGTGATCGCGATGCGCGGTGCCGAAGGCGTCGTTGATATAGACATCCGCCAGCTTGGTGAGCGAAGCGCGGAACGCCTTCACGGCCTGAGGATCGGCCTTCAGCTTCGAGCCGTCTTCGAGTTTGACCTTACCCTCTTCCTCGATGTGGAAGCGGAGGTTTTCCAGCAGGATCACGTCGCCGGGTTGGGCCTGGACGCAGGCGGCCTCGACCTCGGGGCCGACGCAGTCGTGGAGGAACCGGACAGGCTTGGCGAGCAGTTCCTGGAGCTTCGCCGCCACAGGCCGAAGCGAAAACTTCTCGATCCGCTTGCCGTTCGGCCGGCCCAAATGGCTCATCAAGATCACTGCCGCGCCCTGGGCGAGCGCGTACTTGAGGGTCGGCAGCGCCGCCTCGATGCGCTTGGAGTTGGTAATGGCCCCCGTGATCTTGTCCTGGGGCACATTGAAATCCACGCGAATCAGGGCGCGCTTACCTTTCAACTCCACGTCTTCGATGAACAATTTGGCCATAGCTGTGGCTCGAAAATCGAAGGGCGAGCATATCGGCGGCCGGGGTCGAGTCAAAGCCATTTGTGCGCGCCGTCGCGCCGCGATTCGGCCTCATGCCGCTGTGCGGCGAGCGCCCCCGCGTCAGACCTCCAGGAGCATCCGCGCAGGATTCTCGACCAGGTCCTTGATCCGCCGCAGGAACGTGACCGCCTCGCGTCCGTCCACGATCCGGTGATCGTAGGTGAGCGCCAGGTACATCATTGGCCGGATTACGACCTGGCCGTTCACCGCCACCGGGCGATCCTGGATGGCGTGCATGCCGAGCACGCCGCTTTGGGGCGCATTGATCAGCGGGGTCGAAAGCAGCGAGCCATAGACGCCGCCGTTGGTGATCGTGAACGTGCCGCCGGCCAGTTCGTCGGGCTTGATCCGGTTTTCTTTGACGCGCTTGCCGAAATCCGCGATGGCCTGCTCGATTTCGGCGAAACTCAATCGCTCGGCGTGGCGCAAGACCGGCACCACCAATCCGCGACCGCCGCCGATGGCGATGCCGATGTCGAAGTAATTTCGATAGACGATGTCGGTGCCGCGAATCTCGGCGTTAAGCGCGGGGGTGTCCTTGAGTGCCTCGACCACGGCCTTCACGAAAAACGACATGAAACCCAGCTTGATCTGGTACCGCTCCAGAAACTTGTCCTGGAACTGGCCGCGCAGCGCCAGTACGCCCGACATGTCCACCTCGTTGAAGGTGGTCAACAGCGCCATGGTGTTTTGGGCCTGAAGAAGACGTTCGGCGATTTTGCGTCGGATCAGGCTCATCGCGACGACTTCTTCCTCGCGACCGGCCGCGGTCGTGACCGGTTTCACGGCCGGTGCCGCCTGGGTTTCAGGTAGGCTCGGGACTACGGCTGGCTGGGCCGCCTGCGCAGCGGCACGTTGCACGTCTTCCTTCAAAACTCGTCCGCCAGGGCCGGTGCCAGGAATTTCCCCGGCTTTGAGACCCGCCTGGGCGGCAGCCCGCGCGGCGGCGGGCATGACCCGCGGTTCCGGCTGGGCGGTGCCTTCCGGCTTCGGCTTTGCCGCCTTCGGCGCAATCACCGGCGCGGGTGTCTCCACCTTGGCCGGCGCGGGCGCGCCTCCCGGTTCGACATAACCCACCACTTCGCCCGCGCTGACCTTAGCCCCTTTCGGTTTCAACAGCTTGCCGAGAACGCCGTCGGTGGGCGCGAACAGTTCCATCGTCGCCTTGTCGGTCTCGATGACGGCCACGGCTTCGTCTTTGCGGACCGGATCGCCTTCGCCCTTGAGCCATTCGCCAATCTCGACCTCGGAAACGGATTCGCCGACCGAGGGCACGGTGAGTTCGGTTGCCATGAAATGGATGGGGTTAGGCCAGTTGTTTGGTGCTGACGATGGTTTCGGTGCGCGGCCGCGGTTGATAATCTTTGCCGCCGAATGCGCTGTCGAGAATCTGCTCCTGTTCGAGCTGGTGGGCCGCCGCGGAGCCGGTCGCTGGACTGGCAGACGCGGGACGACACACGCCGCTGAACGGCAGGCGGCCGAGGAATTGCATGCTGACGGTCACCCGCAGGTAGCGCCAGGCGCCCATGTTCTCGGGCTCTTCCTGGACCCAGATGACGTTTGTGTCTTCGCGACAATCGGCCAGCAACGCTTCCAGTTGCGCGCGCGGGAAAGGGTACAGCTCTTCAAGGCGGATGATGGCGGTGTCGTCGCGCCCCAGTTCCCGCCGGCGGGTTTCCAAGTCGTAATAGATTTTCCCGCTGCACAGCAACACCCGGTTCGCCTCGGCCATGGCGATGCCGCGCGGATCGGGCATGACGCGCTGGAAGCGGTCGCGGGCGAGGTCTGCCAGTGGCGACACCGCCTTCGGATTGCGCAAAAGGCTCTTGGGGGTCATCACGACCAGTGGCTTGCGCCATTTGCGCAAGACCTGTCGGCGCAGCAAGTGAAAGAACTGCGCCGGCGTGCTCGGGTTGGCCACTTGGATGTTGTCCTCGGCCGCCAGCGCGAGAAAACGTTCCAGCCGCGCACTCGAATGTTCCGGGCCCGCGCCTTCAAAACCGTGCGGGAGCAACATCACCAGCCCGCTCAACCGCCGCCACTTGTCTTCGCCGCTCACGATGAATTGATCGATGGTCACTTGGGCCACGTTCGCGAAATCGCCGAACTGCGCCTCCCAGATGATGAGGCCCTCGGGGGTATCCAGGCTGTAGCCGTACTCGAATCCGAGCACGCCGACCTCGGACAGCGGACTGTTGATGATGTCCACCGGCCCCTGGCCCGCGCCCAAATGCTGGAGCGGGCAGTGCTTCTTGCCCGTCTCGTAATCATGCAAAACCGCGTGCCGGTGGCTGAACGTGCCGCGTTCACAATCCTGGCCGGAAAGCCGGAGGCGGTGGCCGGCGCTCGCCAGGCTGGCGAAGGCCGCGGCTTCGGCAGCGGCCCAGTCCAGCGGGCGTTGTCCTTCCGCCATTTCGCGACGGTGTTCGAGCACTTTGCGCAGCTTGGGGTGCGGCTGAAAATCGGGCGGCAACTCGGTGACTTTGCGGAGCAACTCTGTCAGCGACGCCACCGGCAAACCGGTTTCGGGATCGTCATCGGAGGAGGCCGGGCCGCCGCGGTAGCCTTGCCAGATGCCAGAGAGGCTGCTGGGTGGCAGACCGCAGAAGCTGCTGCGCGCCTCGCTGAGGTGCTGTTCCAGCCAGTCGTAACGCTTGCGCGCGATTTCGTCGGCCTCCTCGCGCGTGATGCCGCCGAGCTGGAACAGCCGATCGAGGTAGGCTTCGCGGACCGACTTCCGCTGCTCGATCAACCGGTAAAGCGTGGGTTGGGTGAACGACGGTTCATCGCCTTCATTGTGACCGAGGCGGCGGTAACAGTACATGTCGATCACCACGTCCAGCTTGTATTGCTGGCGGAAGTCCATCGCCAGTTGGATGCAGCGCGCCACCGCTTCGGGATCCTCCCCGTTCACGTGGAAGATCGGCGCGGGCAACATCCGGGCCACGCTGGTGGCGTACAAGGTGGACCGGCCTTCGCTGGGCGGCGTGGTGAAGCCGATCTGGTTGTTGACGATGATGTGGATCGTGCCGCCGGTGCGGTAACCGGGCAGGCGGCTCAGGTTGAGCGTTTCCTGGACGACGCCCTCGCCGATGAATGCCGCGTCGCCGTGGACCAGCAGGGTCATCACCTGGGAGCGGTCGGTGTCGTGCGCACGGTCCTGTTTGGCGCGAACGCGGCCGAGCGCGACTGGATTTACGAATTCGAGGTGGCTTGGGTTGAAACACAGCGAGAGATGCACCCGCCGGCCGGCGGCGGTCAGGTAGTCGCTGCTGTACCCCATGTGGTATTTGACGTCGCCGCCACCCAGGTAAAGGTCCGGGTCCTTGTCCTCGAACTCGCGGAAAATCTCGCGCGGACTCTTGCCGATGATGTTGGCCAGCACGTTCAACCGGCCCCGGTGGGCCATGCCCAGCACGATCTCGTGCACGCCCAGCTCGCTGGCCTTTTCGATGGCGAGGTCAAGCAGCGGGATCAGGCTTTCGCCGCCTTCAAGGGAAAAACTCTTCGCGCCGACGAATTTCTTGCGAATGAACTGCTCGAACACGATCGCGTCCGTCAGCCGGGTGAGGATCCGAAGTTGGGTGTCGCGGCTCAGTTCGGCGCGGAAAGGCATGCTCTCGAACCGTGCTTGCAGCCAGTGGCGGATGCGCAGGTCGTCGATGTGCATGTATTGCGCGCCAATGGCTCCGCAGTAGATCGTGCGCAGCCGTTGGAGGATTTCGCGCAAAGTCAACCGGCCGTCGGCACGCAGCGTCTCGGCGTAGAACTCGCGGTTCATGTCGCCGCCGCTGAAGCCGTAGTACTGCGGGTCCAACTGCGGCACGTAGGGCGTGAAGTCGCTCAGCGGGTCCATCTTGGCCACGATGTGGCCGCGCACGCGGTAGGCGCGGACCAGCCGGTCCACCCGTTGTTGGAGCAAAAGCATCCGGTCCAAATTTTCCTCGCGGGCGGGGGCGACGGTCGCGGCCCCGGCGGGGTTGAACACGCTGCGGCGCGCGAAAGCGGGCGCCAGCCGGACCGGGGCAGCCGCTGGGCCGCCGTTGGTCAGGCCGGCGAAATACTGCCGCCACTCGACCGGTACGAAGTCGGGGTTGGACTGGTACGCGGCGAACAACTCCTCGACATAGCCGAGATTGGCCACTTCCGGTGACTCCGCGAAATTCATGGGTGCTGCTGGCTTTGTATCGCCGTCCAATCTGGCACCGCGACGGGCCCGGGCAAACCGGCCTGCATCCGCCGGTCACGCCCCACGCCCGCCCCCGCCTGCCAGTCACGACGCTCGGACTCTTGGCCGATTCCGTGGAATCGGCAAGCCCGGAGCGACAAGCTCCGCTCCTCGCCATGCTGGACCGGGCGCGGCCTGGCGTTGGACCCCAAAGCCGGATCATTTCCAACGTGGAACCTCGCAGTCGAAACCCGGACCTCGGCCAAAGCCTCGTGATCTCGACGGCGACGAACGCTGCGCAAGCCGACGCAAGGTGGCTCATGGCTCCGCCGACGCATCCGCTGGAAACGCTCTGGGTTCGCTGGTGGCCGACTGGCACCGGCGTCCACGTTAACGCTCCGCGAAGGCGCGAATGTCCTGCCGGCCCGAACGAGCGAAATCGAGGAAGTGCAGGGACTACCGGTGAGGTTCTCCGCTGTTTTCGGTGGTGATGAGCAGGAGCTTGGGCGGACCCTGGCCGAGTTCGTGAGTGATTTCGAAGTCCGTGTCCTTGGTGATCAGCTCGCGATCGACTTGGTTCGCCAAGGCTAACAGGAATGAACGGGAGTGCGGTTCTGTTGGGCGAGATCGAGTGTGTGAATCACGTCATGCCCGCGCCGCTGGAGCCAGAGCACGAGTCGGCGCGGCAACTGGGCATCGACCAAAAACTTCACGCGGCCAAGGGTAGAATGCGGCGGACGCTGGCGAGCCGGGCGGCAAAGGCCAGGCTGGCGCACACGTCCTCGCGTTCACGGTCCGGATAATCAGCGAGAGTCTCTCCCGCCGTCATGTTCCCTGCCAGCAGTTCCAGGATCATGCTCACGGAATAAGACAATCCGCGCACGGTGGGCTGGCCGTGGCCGATCGCGGGATCGACCGTGATGTGTTTCGGCGCGTCCTTCATCAAGCATTACGCTGCCGACCTCAGACCTGTGGAACGAGGAGGCCGGAAAGGAAGATCAGAGCCGCGTGCCCTCGCCTGCACCCACAATCCAAAATCGCTTCCGCCGCGCTTTGACAGTTTGACATCTTTCGCAATATTGCGATGATGACGGCGCTGCGATGCCCGGAACCAAAACTGTCCTTTACCGCGAAGACGACGGTAGCGTGCCGCTGCTGGAGTGGCTCGACGCCATTCCAGACAAAGCGCGGGACAAGTGTGTCGCCCGGATCGAGCGACTCCGCGCACTGGGCCACGAACTCCGCCGCCCCGAAGCCGACTTTTTGCGGGATGGCATTTACGAACTCCGCGCCGCCTTGCAAGGGATCAATTACCGCGTCCTCTACTTTTTTCATGGACGTGAGGCGGTCGTCCTATCGCACGGACTCGCCAAGCAACGCGTCGTCCCGCCGAAGGAAATCGAGCGGGCCATCGCCCGGAAGCGGAAGTTCGAGGCCGCCCCGCAGAAACACACCTACGGAGAATTGTTGCCATGACACCGAAACGCAAACGCACCACTGACGCCGTTGAAATCCTGCAACGCCGCTATTACACGGGCCGGCCCGAACGCTTGGCCGCGCTGGAGGAGGAGCGCGCCAACGCCAACGTGGCTCGGCAGATTTGCGATCTGCGCACCAAGGCTGGCTTGACCCAGGCCCAGGTCGCCAAGTTGATCGGCACCGCCCCCTCCGTCATCAGCCGGCTGGAGGATGCCGACTACGAAGGCCATTCGCTCTCCATGCTCCGCCGCATCGCCGCCGCGTTGCAGAGCCGCGTGGAAATCCGATTCGTGCCGCTGAAAGGCCTGTTGCAAGCGGCTTGAGCGCCTTTCGGCCATGTGGAGTGCGGCAAGAAGCATCAGAAGCCATCGTGACCCCGGCGGCTACGAACGCTGCGCAAACCGACCCAAGGCGGCTCATGGCTCCACCGACGCATCGCTGACGGGGCTTTCGGTTCGCGGGTGGGGGACCGGCGTCTGCGCCCGCGCCGGCTTTCCGCGAAGGCGTGAAGTTCCGCTTAGCCTCCGGACAACCGTTTCCTCCAATAACCAGGCCGCCTGTAACCGTTGGCCACCGCGAGCACCCAGACCGAATCGCCTTCCTCGACGTAAGCGATGTAAAAGGGGAACACTCTGAGATTCACCCGCCGATGGTCTCTCCGCAACCTCGGCAGCGTTGGATTCGTGGCGATCCAATTCAAACAGCCGATGACCTCGCGGTAGAATTTCTCGCCCAAACCCGGCTGCTGGTCCTCGTAGTACTCGACCTGGGCGGCAAACTCGGCCGCCGCCTCCGGGTGGAGTTCGAGGCTCACGGTTGGAAACCGGCCTCGATCCGCTTCTTCACCTCGGCCAGCGGTACGCCTTGGACGGTGCCGGTGCGAAGCTCCCGCAAACGACGGGCGATTTCATCGTCCCAGGCGACTTGCAGTTCCTCCGCGGGTTCCGCGCTGGTCTCGGAAAGATCCAGGAGAATCCGGGCCAATTTGAGCCGCTCGGAGGTCGGCAGCTCCGCCGCGTCCCGCGTCACTTCACTCAAGGTCTTCGGCATACCGAAGCACGATTTCGCATGGCCAACTGGCTGTCAACCGCCTGGCGTGGGCCGCTGGAATCCAGCGCCGCGTAAAGGCTACCTCTGACGGGCCGCCGCCGGCAAGCCGGACTGGTTTGTGATTCTGCATTCCACTGCGCCGCGTGATCTTGGCTGCTACGAACGCCGGCAAACCGTCGCCAGGCGGCTCAGGGTTCCGCCGACGCAACCGCTGGCGACGCTCTCGGTTCGCGGGCGGGTGACCGGCGCCGGCGCCCGCGGCGGCTTTCCGCGCTGGCGCGAATGTTCTTCTCGCCTGAACGAACAAAGGTGAATGTGGTGAGCGTTGTTACTTGACTAACTAAGATTAGCCAACTAAGTTACCGCTAACGCAACACAGAAATGAACAAAACGTTTCCCATTGAATTAAGCGAAGACTTGCACAAGCGACTTAAACACGCGGCGGTGGACGAGGACATGACGCTGCACGACTGGATTGTGCGGACCCTCACGGAAAAGGTCGGTGGCAATGGTGGACCGGATGAGACCTCAACCAAACGGAGTTCAAATCATGCTCGCCGCAACCGTAATCGTTAAACCCAAGAAGACCAAGCGGGTTGCCCGCGGTGTCGCCACCAACGAGTTGATATTCTCAGCGTATCAGGCGACGAACGACATGGTCTTGCCGCACATTCTGAAGCTATACGTGCCTGAAGGGAGCCTCGTGGCTGATGTGACCTACGGCAAAGGCGTATTCTGGAAAAGCATTCCCGCTGGCGTCTACGACTTGCGACCGACTGACCTCCGAACTGGCGTGGATTGCAGAAAGCTCCCTTACGGCGACACGACGATGGACTGTGTTGTGTTCGACCCGCCCTACATGCACACGCCAGGTGGCACCGCACACCAGAACCACCAGAATTTCGAGCACTACTACTACAACAACGGAACAGAGAACGGCTCCAAGAAATACCACGAAGCGGTTCTGGACCTCTATTTCAAAGGAGCACGGGAGGCGTACCGCGTGCTGAAATTCGAGGGGATTTACATCGTGAAATGCCAGGATGAGGTCTGCGCCAATCAGCAGCGTCTGACTCACGTGGAGATTTGCAACGAACTGACGGCGATGGGTTTTACGGTCGAAGACTTGTTCGTGGTGCTGCGAATGAACAAGCCGGGGGTGAGCCGCATGCTACGGCAGGTGCACGCTCGCAAGAACCATTCCTATTTCCTGGTCTTCCGCAAAGCTAAGTCGGTAAGGTATCTGCCTCCGCGAAGAAATGGCCAAACGGCTTTACACTTAGCGGAGGAAAAACCTCGTTCAACTTCGCGTAGCTAGCTGGAACGTCCAGATAGTAAATTCGTTTTAACTGGGCGATGTGCATCTGGTAGATGCGCCACTGGTCTGGCAGGCAAATTTCGATCACTTCCTGCTTTTTCTTGTCTGTTTTCGTTTCGGTGAGGATGACCGGCGTGCCTAGAAAACGGCCGGTGCCGTAAACGCCATTCAATACGCGCTGATGAGCCCACACCTGAATCACGCGCTCCCTGGTGGACACCTTGATGGGCAAGTGAAACTTCGCTCGGTTGGGGCCAAGGTCGAAGATGAAGTCGGTAGGGAGGCTTGCCTCCATGTCGAGGTTTAGCACGGGCAAACTGGTTTTGGGATTGACGCCCAAACGCCAAGCGAACAAATGGCCGATTAAGTATTCAAAGAATGTGCCCGGAGTCTTCTGATCGCCCTCTTTGGTCAGGTCAACGAAACAGAAGAAGCTCACCGCGACCGAATAAATGATACGGGTAATGCGGTCCGGCGTCATGTCTGGAACCGGATTCGTTGCAATGGCCTTTCGGAACGTCTCCCATTCGGAAAGGTCAGGCACGAACAACCCCTTGTTGACAGCCCGTGACAGTTTGTTGCCAAGCGCAAAGGCAAAATAGTCCTTTCCCGGGACCAGCGATCTGAGCCGTTTCGGGTCACATTTCGACAGGAAGCGCATCGACTCCTCAAAAACCTGCCCGAGCAGTTTTTGATTCTTCTCGCTCTTCACGTCGGCAGAAAACACATCCTGCAACTTCTTGTATGCTCTTGATGGATCGGCCATCGACGAGGGAGTCTCCCTGAAACTCCAATTCCCTGCAACAGTCGATTGAGCAACCACTTTCGACAGAAAGAAGATCGCCAGGCAAACTTTCCTCGAACACCCTCCCGAATTGTCGGCGCTTTCTAGGTTGGCGCGTATGTCTAAGCGCTCATGCCCAGAGCGGTTTCGCGTTCCCAGCGTTACAAGCGGCCGTTTCGCTCGCGGCTCCATTGCCAACTCCAGCCCACTGAGGTTCTGGACCTGTAGTTCGTAGCCTGCCGGCACGCTGGCTTTCCAGAGCAGGCGACCGCCTTCCTTGCGCCAGCGGAGTTCCACCCGGCCGGCGTCGGTCGGGATGGCGCCTTCGCACCAGTCGAGTTTGAGATCGGAGAACTTCACGCGGACGCGGCGGTTCACGCTGTCCACCTGCGCCAGCCCCAGCACGTCGCGGTAGAGCACGTGGACGGCGTGCGACGCGAAGCCGTGGTCGCAACTCGCATAGTCGCCGTCATTCTCCCAAAGCGTGCCCGTGCGGTCGGCCATGTAGAGCTGGTAGGCCAGCGATTCGTCGAGGTTCTGCTGCGCCAGGCCGTACCGGGAGAGGAGTTCGAGGCGGAGCACGTTGCCGACAAACGCGTTCGCCGGATAGACCTCGGGAAAGGCCTTGGTCTGCTTGCGTTGCGGACCGAAGTCTTGGACCAGCTTCTGCCACAGCGGGGCGTGCGTTTCCGGCGTCGCCACGTCGAAGAAGAACGCGAAGTACTGGCAGACCTCGGTGCGGTTGCGGGTGACTTCGAGCTTGCCGTTCTTGCGCACGGCGTTGTCCACGAAGAATTCGCCGTCGAAAGACTGCCGACGGATCGTGTCGCGGAGGCGGTTGGCGTCGCGGGCCAGCTCCGGCAGATCATAGAGCCGCGCCGCGGCGGCGAGCGCGCGGGCATAGAGCATGTTCGACGGATAGTTCACGTCCTGGACGAAGTCGTTCGCCTTGGACCACTCAACGAAGACCCAGCTTGGCAGCTTTTCGAGCAGACCATCGGCGTTGCGGAACGGCCGGAAGAATTCGAAGAGCTTGAGCACACGCGGACGCAGGGCCTCCACGAGCGCGCGGTCGCCGCTGCGGTCCAGGTATTCCTCAAGTTCGACCACGAACCACAGCGACCAGTTCGGGATGAAGATGCCGTCGTTGTGGTCCGCCGGATAACACATCGGCAACATGCCATCGGGCAGGAATGCGAACTTCGGCGGGAGCTGGTAGTTCTCGAAAAAGTTGTGCTCGACTGCGGTGTCGCCACTCAGGTCATAGGCGACGCGCGAAGTGAAGAAGCTGTCGCACAACCAACCGGCGCGTTCGCGCGACGGGCAGTCCATAAAAATATCCACGGCGTTTTGGCGGTAGGTCTCGCGCCCGGCGGCGAACAGGCGGTTCAACTGCTCGTCGCTGGCGGCGAACTGCGCCTGCCACACGTCCGGGTTCGCATATTCGCGCAAGTACACACCGCGAGCCGCGCATTCGCCGTCGAGCGCCAGCAGCTTCAGGTAACGCAGCGTGTACGGCTCGAACGACTCGACGTGGTACACGCCCGGTTCGAGCTGGTACTCGACGATGTTCACGCAACCGAGGCGTTTCCAATCCACGTCCTGTACGCGCAGGATTTCATCGAACAGGAAAAACAGCCGGCACCGGCTCTTGACCTCGATCTCGGCGCCGAGGAAGCCGGTCAGGTTCACGCCGAAATCCAGGATGCGGAACGCGCCGGCCGGCAGGGCGAAGTCGTCCTTCAGCGAGGCCGGCTGGTCGATGGCGGTGGACGCGGTGGTCTTGAGTCGCTGCAACTCCAGCGACGGGATGGTCGCGAGTTCGTTCTCCGGGTAGCCGCCGAGTTTGGGTCCAATCTGCGTCAAGGAACGGTCCTTCCACGGATTGGAGGGCATTGCGCCCAGGTCGGCGCGGCCTTGCGACACGATCCGCGTGGGCTGGCGCCGCGCGAAATCCGGGTACGGCACGCCGCGTGGTAGCAGCGTCTTCGCGGGCTGAACCGCGCACGCGACCTCGGCGAAGTCAGCATTGGGATCGCGCCGCCAGGCGTCGTTGCCGGGGCTCAGGAGGTACACCTCGGAGAACGGTCGCTGGAAGCTGTACCGCTGCGTCTTCTGGAGCCGCTGATCGAGCACCGCGGCACGGAAGGGCGCGCCTTCGCCGCCGGTCGAGGCCAGCGCCTTGCCGTCGGCCACGACCTCGGCCTGGAGAAACGCCGGTTGGTCGAGCAGGTAATAACTGTTGACGTTGTAGCCGGCGACTTCGACGGCGATGACGTTCGTGCCCGGCTTGAGCCGGCCGGCCAATGGCCATTCGTCCACGCGGTAGAAGCCGTGCGGCCCGCGTGCCGGGCCGTGGCCGAGGAACTCGCCGTTCACCGTCGCGCGATAGAGCGTGGACGCAGTGAGACGAAGGGTGGCGGCTTCGGCGCCGTCCGCGGTGAGGATCGCCCGCCAACTGACGGTCAGGTTCTTCTCCGTTTCGCGGCCGGTGGGCCAGAGCGGTTGGGCCGAGCGAAAGGTAGGTTCGGCGAATAAACGCGCGGGCGCGAGGCCGAGAACGAAGATCACGCCGGCGAGGAGGACACGGCGCCGGGCACAAAATAAGGAGCGCATGGCACCCGACTTAACCGGCAGGCCGCCGGCCGTCAACAGCGGGTCCGCACCGATGCGTGTGCCAATGCTCCGGGCGGACGGGGCGCGGACTTAGACGGCGTTCTCGCCGTGCTCTTCGGTGCGGATGCGCCAGGCCTCGTCGATGGTGGACACGAAGACCTTGCCGTCGCCGATCTTGCCGGTCTTGGCCGAGCCGAGGATGGCCTGGACCGCCTGTTGGGCAAGGTCGTCGGGCACGATCGTTTCGATCTTCACCTTGGGCAGGAAATCGACGGTGTACTCGCTGCCGCGGTAGATTTCGGTGTGGCCCTTCTGGCGGCCGAAGCCTTTGACCTCGGTGACGGTCATGCCCTGGATGCCGACTTCGTGGAGCGCGGCTTTGACCTCGTTCAACTTGAACGGCTTGATGACGGCTTCGATCTTTTTCATCGCAATCTCAGTTAGTCAGTGTAAGCGCGCTCGCCGTGTTGGGAAAGGTCGAGTCCGGCGCTCTCATCTTCGATGTCCACCCGCAGGCCTACCAGCTTGCTCACGATCTTGAGCAGGAGGAACGAGCCGATCGCGGCCACCGCGGCGGTGAACAGCACCGCGCCCAGTTGGCGGCCGAATTGTGCCGGTCCGCCGGCCAGCGACACCGCGACGCCGCCCGCCTTGAAGGTCGAGGCGATGGCGGGATTGACACTCGCGCTGGCCAGGAGCCCCAGCAGCAACATGCCGGTGATGCTGCCTACCGCGTGCACGCCGAACACGTCCAGCGAATCGTCGTAGCCGTACCGGATTTTCAGCTTGGTGACCGCCAGGTAACAAACGACGCCGGCGGCCAACCCGATCAACAGCGTGGATGGGATGGTCACGAAACCCGACGCGGGCGTGATCGTGGCCAGGCCCGCCACCATGCCGGACGCCACGCCGAGCACGCTGGGCTTGCCTTTGAGCAGCCATTCCATGCAACCCCAGCTCAAGGCCGCGGCGGCGGCGGAGAAATGCGTCGCCGCAAACGCGCTGGTGGCGAGCTCGCCCGCGTTCAGCGCGCTGCCGGCGTTGAACCCGAACCAGCCCACCCAGAGCAGGCCGGTGCCGATGAGGCTCAACACCACGTTGTGCGGCATCATGGGTTCCTGCGGGTAGCCGTCGCGCTTGCCGAGCATGAGCGCACAGACCAGAGCCGACACACCCGAGCTGATGTGCACGACGGTGCCGCCGGCGAAATCGAGCACCGGGAATCGCCCGCCCAGCGCCCAGTTGAACCAGCCGCCCTTGCCCCAGACCATGTGGCACAGCGGGAAGTAAATGAGCGTCACCCACAGCGCCACAAACAGCACGTAGGCGCTGAACTTGATGCGCTCCGCCACCGCGCCGCTGATCAGCGCCGGCGTGATGATGGCGAACATCATTTGAAACAGCATGAAGGTCTGCTGCGGCACGGTGGCCGCGTAATCCGCGTTCGGCGCGGCGCCGACACCGCGCAGCATGAAATACTGGAGCGGATTGCCGAAGACTGCGTTGCCTTCGCCAAAGGCCACGCTGTACCCGAACACCACCCACAGCACCGAGACCAGGCCCATCAAAATCAGGCTGTGCATCATCGTCGCGAGCACGTTTTTGCTGCGCACCAGGCCGCCGTAAAAAAGGATCAGGCCGGGCGCGGTCATCATCAGCACCAAGGCGGAGCTGACCAGCAACCACGCGTTGTCGCCGGTGTTGATGGTGGGTGGCGCCGCGGCCAGATCAGCCGCATACGTCAACGGCGCGAAGACGGCCGCGAGCAAAAGCAAGCAATATGGACCAAACAGCCACCGGGGCGGGCGCGATCGGATCATGGGCCGGGAACTTCACCAGATCGCCCAAACCGTGTCAACGCGGCGGGTCCGCGGCGCCGACGCGACTCCGGGCGTGACCCGGGACGCGCTTCCTGCTAACTCACCTGGCCATGAACTCGTCCCCTGCTTTCCGTCCTGTCGCGATTGAGACCGTCGGGCCAGCTGCGAATCGCCACCTCCCGCGCCGCCAGTTTCTCACCCTCACCGCGCTGGCCGCCGCAGCGGTGGCAACCGCGACGCGCTTTATGTCGGGCTTCGCGGCTGAAGCTGCCGGGCGCAAGCTGAAGCTTTGCCTTTCGCCGGGCAGCATCGGCGTCAATGCCAGCCAGACTGAGACGATCGCACTCGCGGCCCAGTACGGTTTCGAGGCCGTCGAGCCTTATCCCGACTACCTGGCCAAGCTGTCGGCGGACCAGATGGCCGAACTGCAAAGCGATCTCAAAGCGAAGCAACTGGCCTGGGGCGCCGCCGGTCTGAGCGTCGAGTTCCGCCGCGACGACCAGGCGTTTCAGGATAGCCTGCAACGGTTGCCCGCGCTGGCCGACGCCAAGCAGCGCGCCGGCGTCACGCGCGTCGGCACCTGGCTGATGCCCGGCGACCGCCAGCTCACGTACCTGCAAAACTTCCGCCGGCACGCGCAACGGTTGCGCGAAGTGGCGAAGGTGCTGGCCGACCGTGGCCAGCGGCTCGGCCTGGAATACGTCGGCACGTTCACCTCGCGGGCGGGTCAGAAGTTCCCGTTCGTCCACACACTCGCCGAGGCGCGCGAGCTGATCGGCGAAATCGGCACCGGCAACGTGGGCGTGGTGCTCGATTCGTGGCATTGGTGGCAGGCCGGCGACACCGAGGCGGACCTGCTCGCGCTCGCCGCGAAGGATGTGGTGTCGGTCGATTTGAACGACGCGCCCGCTGGCGTGGCGAAAAACCAGCAGCAGGATGGCCGGCGCGAATTGCCGGCCGCGACGGGTGTCATCGATGTGGGTGTTTTCCTGAACGCGCTGAACCGGATCGGCTACGACGGCCCCGTGCGGGCCGAACCGTTCAACAAGCCGCTGAACGACCTCGACAACGACGCCGCCTGCGCAGCCACCATCGCGGCGTTGAAGAAGGCCTTCGCCTTGATCCAGCCCGCCTGAAAGGCGCCACGACTGCGGACGTTCCCGGGCCAGCAGCTCAAGCCAGCAACGGCTTCACCACCTCGCCGGCCACGTCGGTGAGCCGGAAGTCGCGCCCTTGAAAACGGTAGGTGAGCCGAAGGTGATCGATGCCCAGCAGATACAGCATCGTGGCGTGCAGGTCGTGGACGTGGACCGGGTTCTCCACCGCGTTGTAACCGAACTCGTCCGTCGCGCCGTAGCTGAAGCCCGGTTTGACGCCGGCCCCGGCCATCCACATGGAAAAGCCTTTGATGTGGTGGTCGCGGCCGTCGCCCTGGGCCATCGGCGTGCGGCCGAATTCGCCGCACCAGATCACCAGCGTGTCGTCCAGGAGTCCGCGCCGTTTCAGGTCGGTCACCAGCGCGGCGCTCGCCTGGTCCACCAAACCGGACACCGTCTTGATGCCCGTCTTGATGCCGCCGTGATGATCCCAGCCGCGGTGATAGACCTGGATGAAGCGCACGCCGCGCTCGGCCAGGCGCCGTGCCAACAGGCAGTTCGCGGCGAAGGTGCCGTCCGCGCCTTTGGTGCCGTACATTTCGAGCGTCTGGGCCGATTCGCCCGACAAATCCATCAGGCCCGGCACGCTGGCCTGCATCTTGAAGGCCATTTCGTACTGGCTGATCCGGGTGGCGATTTCGGGGTCGTGCGCCACGGAGTCGTACTGGCGATTCAGTTGGTTCACCGCCTCGATCACGCGCCGCTGGCCGTCCGCATCGACGCCGGGCGGGCGGTTCAAGTACAGCACCGGATCGCCGCCGGACTGAAAGCGCACGCCCTGAAAACGGCTGGGCAGAAAGCCACTGCTCCACTGGCGCGTGGCGACCGGTTGGTCCTGGCCGCCGCCCGAACTGAGCATGACCACGAAGCCCGGCAGGTCCGCGCATTCGTTCCCCAGGCCGTAAAGCACCCACGAACCCATGCTGGGCCGGCCGCTGATGGCCGTGCCGGTGTTCATGACCGTGTGCGCCGTGTCGTGGTTGATCTGGTCGGTGTGCATCGAGCGCACGATGCAGATCTCGTCCGCGAGGCTGGCGATGCGGGGAAACGCCGTGCAAATCTCCTGTCCCGCCTGGCCAAACCGCGCGAACGGATACTGCGGCGCAAAGCAATTCAACTTCTGACCCTGAAGCTGTGCGACCTGCTGGCCTTGCGTGATCGACTCCGGCATAGGCTGGCCGTGCATCTCCGCGAGCTTGGGCTTGTGATCGAACGTCTCGAGATGCGACGGCCCGCCCGCCATGTACAGCCAGATCACGCGCTTGGCCTTTGCCGGAAAATGCAGCGGGTTCACCACGCCGCGCCAGACATCGCTGGTGGCCGGCGCGCCGCGGAGCAAGGCCGGGTTCAGCAGGGACGCGAGCGCCACCTGGCCCAACCCCAAGGCGGTGCGACCGAGAAAGGCGCGGCGGTTCAACAGCAGGCTGGCGGAATCGGGGGAAGTCATCGGTTCAAAAACGCTCGATCGTTTCGTGCAGGTTCAGGATGGCCCGCGTCACTTCGGTCCACGCCGCCAGTTCCGGCGCCTTCAAGTTGGCGGGCACGGGCGAAGCGCCTTCCGCGAGGAGCTGCGACGCGCTTTCCGGATTCGCAGAAAACCGCTGGAGCTCTTCGCGGAGCAGCCCGGCCAGCACCTCGCGCTCGGTGGCGGTGGGTTTGCGGTCGAGCGCCTGGTTGAAAGCCCAGTCGATCGCGGCGTTCGCGTCGGACCCGCCACAGCGCAGCACGCGCGCAGCAAACACCCGCGCCGCTTCCACGTAAGTTGGATCGTTCAGCAGCGCGAGCGCCTGCAAGGGCGTGTTCGAAGGCATGCGTTCGGCGGTGGATTCCTCGCGCGGGCAGGCGTCGAAGGCGAGCAGGCTCGGCTGCAAAAAAGTGCGGCACCAGAAGGTGTACAACCCGCGCCGGTAAAGCCCCTCGCCGGTGTCGTTCTCCCAGGTGCGCTTCGGAAAGTTGAGCTGGTCCCAGTACCCGGCGGGCTGGTAGGGCTTCACGCTCGGTCCGCCCACCTTGTCCACGAGCAGGCCCGCCACCGACAACGCGTTGTCGCGGACCATCTCGGCGTCGATGCGGAACCGCGCCTGGCGCGCGTACAGGCGGTTGAACGGATCGCGCTCGCGCAATTCCTCGGACTCCTGTGAGCTTTGCCGGTACGTGCGCGAGTTGACCATCAACCGCACCATGTGCTTCACGTCCCAGCCGCTGTCCATGAACTCCGCCGCCAGCCAGTCCAACAGTTCCGGGTGGGTCGGCCATTCGCCTTGGACGCCGAAATTGTCGAGCTGCTTGGAAATCCCGACGCCGAAATACAGCTTCCACAGCCGGTTCACGAACACGCGTGCGGTCAGCGGGTTTTCGCGGGAGACCAGCCAGCGCGCCAGGTCGAGACGGGTGGCTCGCCGATCCTTCAGCGGCGCGCCGCCGAGGAACTCCGGCGGGGCTGGCTCGACGATGTCGCCACTGTCGTTCATCCAGTTGCCGCGCGGCAAAATGCGGGTGACGCGGGGTTCAACGGCCACGGTCATCAACGTCGTGGGAATGCGGGCGACCAACGCCTCGCGCTCTTTGCGAGTGGCCGCCAGCTCGGCGCGGGGCTTGTCCAGCAAGGGCGTCACCGCCAGGAAATGTCGCTTCAACAAATCGAGTTGTTCCGGCGTCCGTGCTGCGGCCGGCTGGCGCAGCGCCTTGGCGACCGCGTCCGGCAGTCCGGAGCCGGTCAAGTCCGGGTGGTCGATCGATGTCAGCGAAAGCCGAAACCGGCCAATGGCATGTTGCTTGAAACTCGATTCGAATTTGAGCCGGACGGTGAGCGTCCTGTCCGGACCCGCCGCGACCGGTTTCGCAAAGGTGAACACCGCCCGGTGATCCGCCGGCTTTTCGTGGCCGGCGACCGCCCAGCCGGTGTCGGACTTGCCGTCGATCGCGTTGGCCACCGGGTAGCCGTCCTGCGAAAAATCGGCGATGGCACTGGCCAGTTCCACGCGCGTGGCCGTCGCTTCGCCGGCCCTGGCTGCCTCCACCTCGACGTCGGTGAGGACGAAGTTGCCGTTGGCGCGCGACAGCCCGCCGTTCTTCATCGTGGGATGCGTGAGCGCCTCGAGCTCGATGGCAGTGAGGTGAGGCTGATCGGTGCAGAGCGTGACCGTGTACGTGTCGTGATCCGGGTTCTCGCCGCTGCTCAACACACTCAGATCGTCCAACGCAGTTAGTGTGGCGCCACCCGCAGAAACGACCCGCTCGGGTTTCACGGTTGCCCACGCTTGTTTGCCGGCCGTCAGGTCCGCGGCGGTCGCCTCCGCCCACTTCGCCTGCGCCTCGACGAGTTCCGCCGTGCAATTGGTGAGGGTCTGCTCAAGTCCGGCGATTTGCCCGTCCAGCCGTTTCAAATCCGCCGCCTGCTCCGGGCTGGGCACGAGGCTGCCTTCGCGCTTGCCGACCCCGGCCTCCTTGATGTCGGCGAAGCAGGCTTCAAGCCGGTAGAAATCGCGTGTGGTGATCGGGTCGAACTTGTGGTCATGGCACTCCGCGCAACCGGTCGTGGCCGCCAGCCAAACGGTGCCGACGGACCGCGCGCGATCCGCGGCGTATTTGGCCAGGTATTCCTTCGGTTGCGCGCCGCCTTCCTCGGTGCTTCGGCCCAGCCGGTTGTAGGTCGAGGCGACGCGTTGATCCAATGTCGCGTTCGGTAGGAGGTCGCCGGCCAATTGCTCGATCGTGAATTGGTCGAACGGTTCGTCGGCGTTGAACGCGCGGATCACGTAATCCCGGTACGGCCAGACGCTCCGGTAATTGTCCGCGTGAAAACCGTCGGTGTCCGCGTACCGGACCACGTCCAGCCAGTACATCGCCAGGCGCTCGCCAAAGTGTGGCGACGCAAGCAGCCGCTCGACCCACTGGCCGTAGGCCTCCAGGGACGGGTCCTGCTCGAAGGCGCGCACGTCCTCGGGTTTCGGCGGCAGGCCGGTCAGATCGAAACTCAGCCGGCGAATCAGCGAACGCCGATCCGCCTCCGGCGAAGGCGCCAACCGTTCCTTTTCAATCCGCGCGAGGATGAACCGGTCGATGTCGTTGTTCGGCCAGGCCGGCTGCTTGACCTCCGGCACTGGCGGGTGCCGAACGGGCTGATAGGCCCAATGACCTTCCCACGGCGCGCCTTCGGCGATCCAGCGTTGCAGCAAGGCCATCTGCACCTTCGTCAACGCCTTGCCCGACTTGGGCGGCGGCATGAGGTCGTCCTCGTCCGACGTGGCGATGCGGCGGGCCAGCTCGCTCTGGTTGGGGTGGCCCGGCTTCACGATCGACTTGCCATCGCGCTCGGCGAACAAGCCCTCACGGGTGTCCAGCCGCAGTTTGGCTTTGCGCTTGGCACTATCCGGGCCGTGACAGGCAAAACAGTTGTCGGACAGGATCGGGCGGATATCGCGATTGAACGCCACCGCACCGGCCGTCGCGACCGCGTGGGGCGCGTTTGTCTCGGCGCGGGCGGCCAGGGCCGCAAAGCCGAGCCAGGCCAGGGTAGTGATTCGTTTCATCGCCAGCGAAACCCTCAACGCACCGTTTCGACCGGGGTTGCCGGCGCGGCATCGGGTTGACAGCAAATTGGCAATGCTGATGGTGTGTGTCAAGAAACCTGACCGTCGGCGGTCCGCAGCCGGTGCATCCCGAAGTTGTCGGTGATTTTCAATTCCAGAGGAGGGAATCCTCCTTATTCTTGATGAGGACACAAAGGCGAAGCAAATGAGTGAAGCCCGGGCGGCTCCAAATCTGGCCGCAGCCGCGCAAGCGCCGCTGCAACTGCTTGCCCAATGATTCGACCGCCCCGCTGCTGCGCGGGGCACCCGCTTGCTCCATCGCCTGGTAGTGCAAATGGTCGCGATGGTTGACAAAGTAGTTTACTTCCCGTTTCACCACTTCCTGGCTTTGGGGCGTTCGCTCTGACTGGGTCTCCAGAAGCTCTTCCAGGCGACGCACGACGCGAGTTTCCCGTCCGTTTCGCAGCGAGCGCAATAACGGTTGCACCCACGCCTTGGCTTCCGGAGTGTCCTTGCCATGCAACTCGTACGCTAAGGCCCACAGATGATCGCGCGCATGATGAAAATCCAGGGTCTTGATCGCCTCAGCAAATCGATCCTCGGCCAGTTCCCACAGCCAGACCGCTCCATCCATCACCAGATAAACGGTCTTGGCTCGCCCTAATCCGCGTCGCCGCCCTTCGGCCTGCACCGCTGCTCCGAAGTCCACCGGAGATGTCTCCGGGGGGGGCGACCGCGAATTTCTCGATCGACATCCCGCGTCCGCTGGCGTTTTGCCCCCGTTGCTCGAGTCGATAGATGACCGCCGACTTGATCTCGTGCCAGGCAATCCGCTCAGGATTTTTCTTCCGCGCCCCAGCGCCCCAGTCCGGTCCCCGTTCGCGCGCCAACCAGCCATCGAGCATGATGACCAGACTGAACTCCGGCTCCTTGGGCGACGGCTTGGGCATCGGCAGTTGCAGTTCGGCGGCCAACAGGCCCAAGCTCTGCACGTGCTGGTGAATGCACCATCGCTCACCGGACTGCCCCAGATGGTGGCCATTTTCGCGGCTGCTTTGTAAGAAGCCGTCTCACTGGCAGTATAAGTCAGTCGGCTTTCCAATTCCGGACTGAGCCGCTGAGAGGGTTTAAGCCCCCAGAACTCACGCGCCGGACAGACTCATTGCTCCAACGTCGGACTGTAACCGTGGCGCAGGCGCAATTTCACGGTCCCAACAACCGTGCTTAACTGCAGATCACGCCAGCGGACTTCTTGCAAACGCTCCCCCGTCTTGGGACAGAAGGCTGGCATTTGATCGGACTCCACTGGGAGTCTTTTCTCCAAGCGCTGACGCGTCCATTCCCGGCCTTCGGCCAAGACCTCCTGTTCGACTTGGCGCAGCGTGTTCATGGCCGCCGGCTTCCGAGCCGATAGAGGTAAATGTCTTTGATGGGCACCCGGCGCGTATGGTCACGGTCCTGGCGTGAGCGGCCTGTGGTCTGACCCACGCGCTGCCAGTTAGCGGCGCGGTAGCAACTGCCCGCAAAATGCTCGCGCTCAACGAACGTTTCCAACCACTCCAGCCCATGGCCGTATTTGACATTCCAATCCGCGCCAATGCGACGGGCCACCTGACTCAACACATGACTGGCCAGATACGGCACCCGCACCAGGGCAAGATCAGAAACCGGGTGTTTGTTGGCCAGCGTGTGCAGGCGTTGGCGGCGCGTCTGGTCATTCCAACCCAAAAACTGATCCCGGGGCGCACAACGCCAAGCCGGCGCGCCAAAGAGCAGAGCGGCCACATCGCGCCCGTGAGCGTCCACCGCCAGATAACCGATGTTCTCGCCCACCACATGCAGACCCAGATAGTGATACTGATCGAGGTAGAAAGCCCAGCGGCGTGCCGCAGGCGAACCTGCGCTCACCGGCTCCACGCTCACCGGACGTATTTGGCCCAGGCCCGCGCTCCAACTCTCTGGAAGCTGCCAATCCACCAGCCTCGGTCTCGGAGGGAGAGCCCGCCGTTTGTTAATCTGCAGCGGCGGCAGTTGGATGCACCCCTGCGCCTCCAGCTTTAGCCGCAGACTGCGTGCGGCAAAATCCTTGAGCCGACCGCGCTCATCCCGCCACTGCCACAGTTCACACAATTGACACGCCAGCCGCTTGCGACTCCACTGTCAATGCTCCTGAATCCACTGACTCAGCCAGGTGATTTCTTCCTGCCCAAGATTACGACCTTGGATCAACCATTTGCATTGCACGATCCAAGTTTCGCCAAACCGTCGCCAGGTAGTTCAGCAAAATCACCGTCAACTTGTGGATGCATTGGTCCGCAGCCTGAAGGCAGGCCCGTCTTTGACTCGTTGCTGCAGGAATATCATTATCTGGGCTACACCGGCGCCGTCGGCCAAAACGTCCAATATCTGGTGCGGGATCGGCCGGGGCGGGATTTGGCCTGTGTCTTGTTTGGCGCGGCGGCTTGGCAGACGCGGGCGCGGGATGTCTTCATTGGCTGGACGGCGGCCCAGCGTGAAGCTGGTTTGCATCTGGTGGCCAACAACAGCCGGTTTTTGATCTTGCCTTGGGGGCGCGTGCCGGAGTTGGCCAGCCCTATTCTAGGTCGAGTGGCCCGGCGCATCGCGGCGGACTGGCAGTGGCGCTATGGCCAGCGGGTGGCGCTGTTGGAGACGTTTGTGGAACGGGGCCGGTTCCGGGGCAGTTGTTATCGAGCGGCCAACTGGACATGCGCGGGTCAGACGCAAGGCCGCACCCGGCAGGATCGGCGGCATGTTTTGCAAGTGCCGGTGATGGATGTTTGGGTCTATCCTCTGCAAGCCGATTTTCGGAGGGTCTTGTGCCAATAAAGTTGTTCACCCGTGAAGAACCGTTGCCCCTGGCCCGCCTGTCATCCCGAAGCGTTGGTGGAGATTATCCTGGCCTTGCAGGAACGGCTGGTGCAACTGGAACAGCGGATCCAGGACTTGGAAGCCCAACTGGCCCGCAACCGTTCCAACCGCGGCAAACCGCCCTCCAGCGACGGGTTGAGCAAACCCAGCCCCCAGAGTTTGCGCGCGCCCAGCGGTCGCCCACCCGGAGGCCAGCCCGGGCATCCGGGCCAGACCTTGCGGCGGGTCAAAACCCCCGATCACATTGAGGTTCACCGGCTGGAAGTCTGTCCGCGATGCGGTGGGCGCGGGCTGGGCCGGGAACCGGCGCTGGACTATGAGAGCCGCCAGGTGTTCGACCTGCCGGAGCGTTCCTTGGCGGTGACCGAACACCGCGCCGAAATCAAAGGCTGTTCGCAATGCGGCCACACTGTCCGGGAGGAGTTTCCGGCGGGCGCCGGCGCGCCGGCGCAATATGGGCCGCGGTTTCAAAGTCTGATGGTGTATTTGAACCGGCAGCCGGGGCTGCCTTATGACCGGCTGGCCCAGATGTGCGAGGATTTATTGGGGCAGCCGTTGAGTGTCGCGACGCTGGCGGCCGCCACTATCATCAGTTGGCGCCCTTCGCGCAGGCGCTGGCCCGCCAGGTGCCGCTGGCCGAGATCCTCCACCTGGAGGAGAGCGGGTTGCGCGTGGCCGGGACGCGCCACTGGCTGCCTGTGGCCTCGACGGCCACGCTGACCTCTTACGGCGTGCCATTCCAAGCGCGGCACCGCGGCGATGGACGCTCTGGGCATCGTGGGCGCTTGCCACCAGTGGGGGGGCATGATCACTGGAAGCCCTATTTTTCATATCAGCAATGCCCGCACGCCCGGTGCAACGAGCATCTGTTGCGGGAACTCAAGTTCCTGTGGGAAGAGGACGGCCAGGTGTGGGCGCGGCAGATGAGCGATTTGCTCTTGGAACTGCATCGGCGGCGGCGGCAGCACGGGGAGTTCAACGAGCGCCAATTCAAGCGGGCCCGGCACCGCTACCGCAACGGGGTGCGGCGCGGACGTTACCGGCACCCGCGCCGGGCCCCCGGCCAAGGACGCTGCGCGCAAAGCAAGGCGGCCAATTTGTTGGATCGGCTGGAGGATTTTCACTGGAGCATCCTGGCCTTCCTCGGGGATGGGCGCGTGCCCTTTACCAACAATCAGGCCGAGCAGGACATTCGCATGATCAAAGTGCGCCCCAAAATCTCCGGCTGCTTTCGCACGTTGAGAGGGACCCGGATTTTCTGTCGCCTCCGCAGTTACCTGAGCACCTGCCGCAAACAAGGCCGCAACCTTTGGCTGGCGCTCCAGAGCGCCGTCCGTGGCGCGCCTTTCATCCCCTCAGCACCTCATGCCGGCCCCTGAGACCTGAATGGTTACCGCGCCGTTTCGCCGTGACTGGGAGCAAACGAGGCAAACTTTGCCAGGCCAGCGGCGGTGAACGCAGGGCTGCCACACAGTACAAAACAAGTCGCGTTGCGGGAAAGAAGTCTTGCAAGGTGGCCCATTTGCGGCCGCGGCCAAGCCAAGCCTGGAAGACAGCAACCAATCGCGCAGGTTCCAGGGGCGCACACCCAGATCCTGCGCCAGTTGCTTCAGAGGCTTTTCGCCTTTTAACAGCCACGCTACGGCGTCGCGCTTGAAGGCTTCATCAAAGGTTCGCCGCGGTCGGGTCGGTGCGTTTGGCATCGCTGCTTTCTCGCGCCCTTACCCCTCGCTTGCCCACAAAATCGAGTCACCCTCAGCGAGCGTACGGTCTTTGGTCCCGAACGATTCCTGGCGCCCAGGGTGATTGTCCTGGCACCAGAAAACCTGGCCCCGGCGGAACAGACGGTACTTCGGTTTCATAGCTTTTTGCGGACGAGCCTAAACGAAACCGAACCCTGGCGTTAATCTGTAGTCAGGCAGTCGGCGCCAGTCACCGAATCTGCTGACGTTTTTACCGACGGTTACCCGCCAATATCTACGCAACTAATTGCTGCACAAGCAGTGGAGACTGGAGCCAGTGGTCGGGGTCGAACCGACGACCTACGGTTTACGAAACCGTTGCTCTGCCACTGAGCTACACTGGCTTAACATGCTAACCAACGATTATTTGCAAACAAACGATCAACCGCAATCCTGCATTGCTATCAGCCCAGTTTATCCCCACTGTACCCTTTGGCATGAGCGATTTGGGCCGCAATAGTTCAGGATGGCGACGAACCGGAACTCTTCAAGGTCGCGGAGAACTCCTACCGTCACGCTTCCGCTGGGATTTATTATGCGTTGGTCAAACGCGGAGGCAAGCAGTTTCGGCGGAGGTGCGGGTTGTTTTCATAGCGCGAGGACGTCGATGGGTCAGTGAAATCCTTGCGACCGCCCATCGACGCCAGGCAGGCCTCGAAAGCAGCCGGCTCAACCGCCTGCCCCGCGCTGCAGCAACGTCACGATCTTGCCCAGCAGGCGCGGGAGTTCGACCGGTTTGGTGTCGAAGTCATCACAGCCCGCCTCGCGCGCCTGTTGCTCGTCGCTGGCCATGGCGTGCGCCGTCAACGCGATGACCGGGATGGCCTTCAAAACCGGATCGGCCTTGATCTGGCGGGTGGCTTCCCAGCCGTCGAGCACGGGCAGGCTCATGTCCATGAGCACAAGGTCGGGGGCCTCGCTGCGGGTTTTGGCGAGGCCGCTCTGGCCATCCACCGCGCAAACGACCGTGTAGCCTTTGCGCGCGAGCCGACGGCTGAGCATGTCGCGGTTCATCTCGTTGTCTTCGACCAGGAGGATTTTCGGCATGGCTGGATGGGGGTTGGCGGCCCAGTGCCGCGGGGTGAAACGCGTGCAACCTAAATTCCGTAGTTGAACCGCGGATGGGCGCAGATCAACGCAAATGAAAAGAATCTGCCGGCGTGCCACGGAAAAGAGCCCAAACTGAAAAGCTCAGAAAGTGGGTCCGCTTTCGGCCCTTTCTGAGTTTCGGCTGGTGACTCGTGATCCGCGTTCATCGGCGTCCATCGACGGTTTCCAGGTTCAACTTGGGTTCTCGGCTCCGGGAGCCGGTACGAGGCGGGCGCGGATCTCGGCCAGCAGATCCTCCGTGCGGAACGCGCCTTTCTGCAAGACCTGGCTCACCCGGCCGCTAAGCAATTGGCGGTCGGTTTCGGTGAGGTCTTTCGCCGTGAGCACGATCACCGGCAGGTCGCGCCATTCCGCGCGGGTACGCAGGTTCTCCAAGAACTCGAAGCCGTCCATTTCCGGCATGAGCAAGTCCAGCAGAATCAATCCTGGCCGGGCCTTTTCCAGGCAGGCCAGTCCGGCGCGGCCGTGCTCAGCGGTCGTGACGTGCCAGCCTTCCTTCGTCAACTGGCGTTCCAGCAGTTCCCGCGTCGGGGCCTCGTCGTCGATCACCAACACGCTGGGCGAGGCGGCCCCGCGGCGGTGTTTCGCAAGCACGGCCGTCAGGCGTTTCCAGTCCACCGGCTTGGTCAGGTAATCCGCCGCGCCGAGCGAGAAGCCAAGGTTCCGGTCGTCCACAATGGTCATCATGATCACCGGGATGTCAGCGGTCGCCGGGTCGGCTTTGAGCCGCGAAAGGACCGTCCAGCCGTCGAAACCCGGCATGAGCACATCCAGCGTGATGGCCGCCGGCCGCAAACGCCGCGCGCGTTGCACGCCTTCCGAGCCGTTGCCGGCGGTCTCGACGCGGAACCCTTCCTTGCTGAGCGTGCGACGCATCAGATCTTGCACCGCCGGGTCGTCGTCGATGCAGAGGATGGTGGTGGACGGCGCGCCGGCTGGCGCCAGGCCGAGGATCGGCGGCACGGCCAAGGGTTCCGCCGGGGGAGCTTGGGCCGCGGGCGCATCGCGCGGCACGGTGACCGTGAACGTCGAGCCTCGGCCCGGTTCGCTGTGGACACTGATGTTGCCGCCCAGCATCAGGCAGAACCGGCGCGTGATGGCGAGGCCGAGACCCGTGCCGCCGAATTTGCGGGTGATGGAAAGGTCCGCCTGCTCGAAGGCCTGGAAGAGCCGCGTCACCTGGTCCGGCGCCATGCCAATGCCGGTGTCGGCGACGCTGAACCGGAGTTGCGCTCGGGAGGGCGCGGCTGACTCAGACGAGGTTGGCCGCGGACTTACGTCCGCAGCCACCGTCAACTGGATCGTCCCCTTCTCCGTGAACTTCGCCGCGTTGCTCAGGAGGTTGAAGAGCGTCTGCCGGACCTTCGTGAGATCGGACCGCATCGTGCCGAGGTCGGGCGGACACTCGACCACGAGGCGGTTTGAATTCTTGGCCACGAGCGGTCGCACCGTGGCCGCCACGTCTTCGACCACTTTCGCCACGTCGAATTCCTCGACGAAGAGATTCATCTTGCCCGACTCGATCTTGGACAAGTCGAGGATGTCGTTGACGAGCAGAAGCTGGTGCCGGGCGGCGGCCTGAATCTTCTTCAGGTCCGGCACGTAGGTTTGATGACCGTCCTCGACGGCCACTTCTTCGAGCATCTCGCTGTAGCCGATGATGGCGTTGAGGGGCGTGCGCAACTCGTGGCTCATGTTGGCGAGGAAGCGGGACTTGGCCTGGTTTGCCGCGTCGGCGGTTTTCTTGGCTTCCGCGAGTTGCCGACGCTGGCGTTCGATTTCCTCGTTCGCGGTTCGCAGTTGCGTGTTCGACACGGTCAATTCCGCCGCTTGTTGTTCCAACCGCTGGCTGGCGATGGCGAACGTGCGCGCAAGGTGCACGGAGGTCGCGCCGAAAAACAGCACCACCCCAAGCTGGCTGAAGGTCATGCCACCGAAAAACGGAATCGTGAACGGCAGGGTGGAGAGCACCAGCAAGGCCCCCAGCCCGAACCCGATCACGCGGGCGCCCTCGCGCCGCGCGCGCAACGCCCGGTTGGCGATGAGAATTGTCCGGACGCCCGCCACGATTTCGACCCCGACCCCGACGGTGTGGGCCAATACCACGATGAAGCCGGGGACGAGATGGAAGAACTGGTCCACCACGAGCACGCCAACCACGATCACCGCGGCCTGAGTCAGGCCTCGCAACCGGAGTTGGGCCTGGGGTTCGAACAGCAATTGAAACAGCCGCAGCACGAGCACCACGAGGAGCGGCATCCAATTGCGCGTGAGCTGATCCAAGCCCAGCAACGGCCAGCTCATGGCCGCGGCCATGCCGCTGATCAGCGCGAAGTAAAGGTGGTTCCGCGAAGTCCGTTGAAACGCGAACAGCAGCGCGTGCATCAGGCAGAAGGCGATCAAAAGTCCGGCGACAAAGCCCATCCCTGACTGCCAGTCGGGCCGGAAGTGATCCACGCGCGGGCCCGAGCGATCCGGGCGTTTGAGCAACGACTCGGCCGCCGCACGCAGGTCGGGATTGTCCGCGCCCGCCGCGCGGGTCAGCAGGTCGGGAAAGCCGGGGCGCCCGCCCGCTTCGATGAATGGCGGGCCGGGCGCGATCGTGAGGGACATCCGCTCGCGCACGGTCTCGCCAGGCCGCATGTCGAGGTTCCGGTCGTCCGCGCTTTCGCCCCGCCAGGAGTACGCGCGGAAGCGGACGGTGGCGGGTGCGTTCAAACGAACGCGACACTGGAATGCGCCGTCGTCACGGCTCGCGGCCCCACCCACGCGCCGCTCGCCGGCCTGGGCAATGATGAGCGCGCCAGCCACCGGTTTGCCGCTCCGGTCCACCACTTCGCCACGGACGGTGGTCAGCCGGTCGCGAGTCGCGGGCGGTGGCAACTCCGCCGGCACGATGCGGGCGCCGTTGTGAAGTTCGACGCCGGCCACGGCGTTGGTTGCAGCAGTGCCGGCGGCGGGTTCGAAATCCGTTGCGAACACCACCCCCGGTTCGTCCGCGCGCGCGGGTTGCGCCATGTCGGCGAGGATTTGGGCGGGCGTGCGCGCGTGGTCCCAGACGCGGAAATCGTCGATGGCCGCCTTGAGCGTGGGTTCGTTATCGACGGCCGTGACCGACTTGCCCAGGAAGCACTGGCCATCCGGCGCGGCGTCGGCAAAACAGCCGGTGAAGCCGTTGGTGGCCTCGAGCGGCGCGCCGTTGAAGAACAGCCGCATCCCGCCCGTGCCGCACACCGCCGCCACGTGGCACCACTCGCCACGTTCCAGCACGCCTTCCGCGTCCGCCCAATGCAACTCCGCGCCCGCGTCAACGATGACGAACCCGAGGTTGCGGTCGTTGCGGCTGCACAGGCTGACATCGTGTTTCGGCCGGCCGTAATTGAAGACGCGGCGGGTCAGGCCGAAGCCGTCCCAACGCACCCAGCATTCGATCGTGGCGTTGGTCAGCCCGCGAAACGGCGCCACCGGCAACTCGGCATAAGCGCCGCCACCCGGCAGTTCGAGGACGTGGTTCGTCCGGGTGAAGCCGGCTTCGGTCAATTCCGCGGCACCGGCAGTCTGGATGGCGAGCGAAGCCGCGCCGAGCAGGGTCGTCAGGAAAGCAACCCAAGGCCGCGGAAACCGCGTGGCGAACCGGCGACTCATGCTGGGGCGCATGATGCACGGCGGCCAGGTTGAAACAATCCCGAAGCGGCGGCCCGCCCCGGAACGCCGTTCGGCGCGCGCAGCGGAAGGCGAACTCCACTCCGCCCCCTGCCCGGCCAGCGATGGGCCGGCCAGGCGCGGAGCTACCGCGTGAGCGCGGTCTCCGCGACCTTCTCGACGTCGCCAAGGTCGAGGGATTCGCCGGGTTTCGGAGTGAAACTCTTTTGCGGCACCAGCGTCCAGCCACCGGAGTTTTCGCCCAACTTGCGGCGCGTGGCGATCTGGAGTTCCACCGGGGGCACGCGCTCGAACACGAACCGCCCTTCCGCGTCGGTCTTTGTGCCTTGCTGGTTCACGAAGGCGTGGTCTGGCCGGAATCCGCCGGCGAACTGGATTTCCACGTTCTCTTCCGCGACCGGCTTGCCGGCTTGGACCAGCCGGCCGGTAACCTTGGCCCAAGGTTGCAGGCGCACCTTGGCATCGGCGGCAAGGCCGGAAGCGGCAACGCGCGCAAAGCCGCCGTCGGTCACCGCGACGATTTCGCTATCGCCGAACTTGGGTGAGAACTGGAACCGGCCTTGGGCGTCCGTGTGGCCTTCGGAATCCTCACCGCGCTGCAGGCCGCGCAATCCGCCCGTGCGCGGGAGGTAGGCCTGCGCGCCGGGACCGAGGTGATAGACCGCAACGTTCGTGGCCGGCTGGCCTTCCACCGTGAGCAAAACGCCGCTCGGCCCGGTGCCGCGCTTCAGTTCGAACGTCCAGTTGGTCCGGCTGGCGTTCAGCGCCTCGGAGCGCGCTGGCAGGTAGCCGGGCGCTTCGGCTCCCAACACGACGAAGCGCTCCACCTTGCCGGCGTCCACGCTGAACGTGCCGTCTTTTCCAGTGACCGCGCGGCTGGGCAGCCATTGCACCCAACTCGCGCGTTCGTCGAACGTCTTGCCCGGCGTCACGCGGAACTCGGCCAGCGGCTGTTTGGTGTCGGCGTCCGACGCTTGACCGGTGATGACCAGTCCGGGTTTGGTCACGCGCTTGGTTTCGATGCCACCCAGCGGCAGGTTTTGCGGGCGGTCTTCCTCCGGCTCCGGCTCGAAGCTGCCCGGACACACCTCGCCCGGTTCGAGCAGGAACACCAGGTTCGTCTTGTCGCTTTCGAGCCGGCCGGTGAGGCCGAAGCCGTTCAGGCGCTCGAAACTGGCGTTGCGCGGCGACGGCCGGTAGCCCTTCACGCGCGCGCCCAGGCTCAGCGTTTCGTTGCCGGGCAGGTTGGCCAACGCGAAGCGGCCATCCGCCGGCAGATCCACCACGAGCCAGTCCCAAGCTGCTTCATGGTCAACCACTAACCCCGCGGCTTCCGGCAGAGGTTTGTCGTCCGACAGTTTGACTTGGCCGGCCAAACGTTTGCCCGGCACCACCGCGTAATCGCCCACGTCGAGGGTCTGGCCATCGCCACCGGGCTTGACCCGCCGCAGCGGCAGCGTGCCGAGGTTGGTCAGCGAACTCATCAGGCCGTACAGGAAATACTCGTGGTTGGGTGGGAGGTTGGGCAGTAGAAAGCGGCCGTCCGCCTGGCTGGCAATGCTGAAGTCGCCGACGAAATTCTCGATCCTGCGATCGGTGCCGCACGCGCCGATCACAACATCCTTGACCGGTTGGCCGTCGCGCACGACGCGGCCCGTGATCGAGGCGCCTTCCGTCACCACGAAGTCGCGGCGGTCGCCGCCGGGCTTCACTTCGCGGAAAATGCCGCGCGCGAAGGTGCGTGCCTCGACGTGGAGGTCCATCCAATCGAACTTCACCGGCGAACTGAGGGTGAACTCGCCGGTGTCATCCGTCACCGCCAGCGGATCCGTGCCTTCGGGCGGCGTGCCGATCTCCGTCAGGTTTACCGACACGACCGCCTGCGCGATCGGTTCGCCTTTGCCGTCAACGACGCGGCCGCGAATCGTCTGGCTGGGCGGGTTGGTGGTCTTCCGTGCCGGCAGCACCGCCGCCAGTGGGCCTTTGAGCGGATCCACTTTGGCGAAAAACGTTGGCTCGAAGCCGGGGGCGACGATCAGCACCCGGAAGAGCAGCGTGGGATCCACCGCCTCGATTTTGAACTCTCCGGAAGCACCCGACCGGGCGCTTTTGCGGCAATCCGCATAGCACGACGGTCATATGTACCCGACGCCCACGCGCGGCCCGGCCGTGTAGATGAAGACCGAAGCGTTGGTCAACACGCGGCCATCCGCGCCTTTCACGGAGCCGGTCAGGTCCGGGGCGGGAGCCTCCGCCGCGGATACCGCACCGTTGAAAGCCAGCCACACCACGCAACTCACGCCCACCGCCGAGGCCAAGACGCTGGAAAAGGCACGGGTCTTCATGGCCGGCAAAGTACCGCTTTGCCGGGGTCGCTTCAAGTTCGCGCAATCCACCGGCAAATTCCCGGCTGCGACGCAATCCCGCTCGACGGCTCGCCCGACCAAATTCAGAGTGCCAGCGTGAAGCCCGTCCTTGTTGCCGCCTGTGTCGGCGCGCTGCTCTGCCTTCGCGGTAGCGGCGCCGAAGTGCCCGCCAGCATCCGCGTTTACTCGCACTTGCTCGACCCGCGCGAGCACCCGGACTACGACCGCCGCGCGGTGAAACCGCCGACCTGGGACACGTTCAAAAACCGCACCCAGTTCACCACGCTGCGCGGCTTCAACGTCGAGAACGACCGCATCGTCGGCTACGCGGAGGAACTCGATAAGTTCACCCGCCAGTTCGAGCTCGGCGACGTGATCTGGCCGAGCTACCCGATCCTGTTCGCGAAGAATCTCGGTGAGTTCGCCGACGAAATCGCGCGCCGCGACCTGTACTTGTTCGACATCTGGGGTTACGTGCCCGGCTCGGGTCCGGGCGGTTACTGGCAGCAGTTTCTGCCGCCCAAGGAGGCGTTCGCCACGCTTGAATCCAAGCTCGGCGAGCGCTGGCTGGGCACCGACATCGGCGAGCAGGACGGGCGCTACATCGGCGGGTACGCGAACCAGATGACGCCGGCGTCGGCCAGCCGCTTCGAGCAATACCTGAACTTCCAGCGCCACTTCGAGCGGATGAGCGACGACCTCGGCCACCGGCACGCCACGCTGGTTTCGCTGAACTTCGGCCACTATTTTCTCAAGGAAGGCACCTACACGCTGATCGGGGCCGAGACGGCGCAGGCGCTTCCGAACAGCCAGGTCTATTACGCCTTTATCCGCGGCGCGGGCAAACAGTACGGCGTGCCGTGGTTTGGCAACGCCTCGATCTACAATCGCTGGGGCTACAAAACCTACGGCTCCGCGGGCGGGAGCGGCGGCGACACCCACGGCCCGACCAAAGGAACCAGCCTGAGCCTGCTCAAACGCCTGCTTTACTCTCACATCCTCTATAACTCCGTGGCCGTTGGCTTCGAGAACATGTGGTTCGAAGGCGACCAGCTTTCGCCAATCGGCAGGATCCAACAGGCCGCGCAGCGGTGGGTGAAGGCGAATGGCCAGCCGGGGGTGATGCACACGCCGGTGGCGCTGCTGCTCGATTTTTACGCCGGCTGGACCTTTCCCCGCCACCTTTACACCGACAAGCTGTATCGCGTTTGGGGCAACCTGCCTTACGCGGACGGCGACTATCTGACGGACGCGGTTCTCAATTTGATCTATCCCGGCTACGCCGACGCCTCGTATTTCCACGATGAATCCGGCTTCCTGACCGCCACGCCTTACGGTGACATTGCCGACTGCCTGCTCAGCGACGCGCCGCTGTGGGTGTTGCAGCGTTACCCGATCGTTATCGTGGCGGGAGAACTGGCGGCCCGATCGGAAACCACCGATAAACTCAAAGTGTACGCTGCCAACGGTGGCACGTTGGTCATCACGAGCGCCAACCTACGTAGGCTCGAACCGGAGAGTGTTGCTGACCAGACTCAGGAGCGTCGCGGTTCCACCAAGTATTCGGGCAGCAAATTGGTCGAACCGGAGTTCAAATATGGAGAGTTGAGAGTCGAACGCGGCGAAGCCGACCGAGTCCTGGCCTGGCTTGAACCTCCGGGAGAATACGGTTTGAGTGAGCCTTTGGCCTTCGAGCGGGCATTCGGCAAAGGGCGCATCATCATGCTCGCGGCGGAATACGGCATCACTTCCAGCCCGCAAACCCAGCAGCTTGAATCTCGCGTGGACATCTCGCTTCCCAGCCCCTATCCGCTTCTAGAACATGTGAGCCGTATTCTGAACCGCGTTCTCAAATCGCAAGTGATATTTGAAGTGAGTCCAAGGCTCCACCTCATCACCTGCCGCAAAGGCCCCGGCGAGTACACGCTCGGCGTGTTCAACAACACCTGGCACGAGTTGCCGCTCCAGATCAGCTCGCGCTGCGGCCAGATCGAGTCGCTTCGGGAGCTGGCGCTCGATCAATCCGAGAAAGGCGCGGTCGGCTACACGCCGGAAGGCATCGATCCCGCCTCGCTGGGACGCAGCACCGACACCACCATCGCCGGCGGTGACGTCCGCATCTTCGCCGTGAAAGTGCGCGAGACGAATGTGGTCGAAATCGCGCAGGTCCGGCCACCGGCGCGAGCGCATGGCCGGTTCCTGCCCTTGCGCAAGCTCAGTTCGCTCCAGGAGGAAATCCTCGCCCGCCCGACCTTCTTCGAGCATTTCGACGGCATGGTCGTGGATTGGCGTTACCTCCACGACCGCGAACCGGCGGCGCTCACCGCCGAGTCAGGCTGGCTTGCGCGCCAGGGCCTCCGGATCGCGGCGGACCTCAGCTCCGGCATCGACCTGTACCCGACGTTGCGCCTTATCGACAACCTGCCGACCGACTACGCCGCCAGCAGGGTCACGATCGCCAACGTGCTGGCCAAGATGGAAATCCTTGGCGCTCGCGACCTGATCCTCAGCTTGCACCGACATCCCGAGAACAACTTCACGGACGAACAAACTGACGCGGCCTTCGAGGCCACCTTGAAGGCACTCGCCCAAGAGGCGGGCGCACATCAGGTAACGCTCCACCTCCGGCTCGCGTTCGGCAAACCACCCTGGAACCTCGACGAAGGCTTGCGCTGGCTCGACCGCGTCGGCGCGCCGAACCTGAAGCTCGCGCCGAGCACAGCCTTGCTGGCGGGACAGACGCCTTCGCCGGCACTCGCAGAACGCCTTAAAGGCCGGCTGGGCTTTTGGCTCGTGGCTGCCCCGCGCCGCGACATTGCGGGCCAGCTCTGGGACGCGCACGCGCCAGTTTCCGCATTCAAAGATAAGGAGATCATCGCGCGCTGGCTCAGCTTGGCGACGGAAGTCCCGGTCGTTTTGGACGCGGTGTTGGAGGGGCAGGCCGAGGAATACCAGGAGGCGGCGGCGCTGCAAACCTTGCTGAGACCGCAGCCATGAGGACGGCGATGCCCGACCAACCTGCCCACACTCCGCTGGAGCGAGTGGTCCTCAGTCCGCTGCAATGGTAGGGCGGGCAGTCCTCTGTCCGCCGCCAGTTGCTGGCGCTCTGACGGCGCGCACGGAGTGACGCGCCCTACCCTCCCGGCTGGCGGCGCGCCGCCAAGGCGAAGCTCCGGTCGAGCCCTGCCATTTCAACTGCCGAGACGCCGAGGCGCGGAGGTTGAATTCGGAAACCAGGGAAGCTGGAAACAAAAGGTCGCGATCACCGCAATCTTCCTGAGTTCCTAAGTTCCTAATTGGGCCTCTGTGCCTCCGCGGCTGTGGCGGTTCGCTGGTAGGGCGGGCAGTCCTCTGCCCGCCACCAATTGCAGGCGCCCTGACGGCGCGCACGGAGTGACGCGCCCTACCGGCGCGTTGGCCGCCACGTGGTTCGCGGTCCTTCCTTCTCAGGAGCCTGGTCTTTCGGCTGCCGAAGCTGTCGGTGTTTCGCCAAACCAAAGCGCGGTTTCCCGCGCCACCGCCGCCTCGGAATCGGCGGCGTGGACGAGGTTGTTCGTGGCGCGATCTTCCGCGTCGGCCACGGCCAGGCTGTCGTTGCCAAAGTCGCCGCGGATCGTGCCCGGTGGGGCCATCAGCGGATCCGTCGGACCGACCAACGCCCGGACCTTCTGGATTGCGCCGGTTCCCGACAGGCGGACGGCAATGAACGGCCGGTTCGCCAGCGACTTGACGGTGCGGGCAAAAGCACGCGCGTTCCGAACTTTCAAGTCGGCGTAATGTGTCTCCATGTGCGCCTGGTCCGGGCAAACGGAACGACAGTTCTCGACGCGAAGGCCGGCGGCTTCGAACCGGGCGAGGAGGGTTCCGACGAGTCCGCGCTCGAGGGCGTCGGGTTTGATGAGCACCAGCGTGGTCGGCATAGGCGCAGCCTTCACATGTGTTTCGCCTCAGCGGACGCAAGAGTTCTCATGTGCCGGGTTGGGGTCTCGGGTGCTATCGTACCGCCAAGCTCCCGGTACAAAGTCAACTTGTGACCCACGAGGTCGTGACGCGTTCCGGGCTATTTCGCCCTCCCGGCCACCAGGCCGGCCACGACCCGCTCAGTCAGTTCGCAACCTTCCAGCAACGGGAAACCTTCCCAGCGAACGATGCCTTCCGGATCCACGATGATGACGTGGGGAATGCCTTTCACTTCGAGGGCCTTGTTCATCCGCTTCTGCGTGTCGATGGCGCTGAAGTACTCGATCTTCGGGTCCTTGAGCGCGCGGACCTTGGCCTCCGGTTCGTCCGAGACGCCGATCACCACGAGCTTGTCACCGAACTTTTTGTGGAAGGCGTTTAATTCGGGAATGGCCTTGCGGCAGGGCGGGCACCAGGTGGCCCAGAAGTCGATCAACACCCACTTGCCTTGGCGGTCCGGTTCTTTCGACAGCCACTTTTCAACGACAAACTCGGGCGCTTTCTGGCCCCGGTAAGCCTTGGCCCAGATTTTCTTTTCCGCGCCGAACGCCAGGGCCGGCACAAGCACGACCGCGAACGCGGCGAGCAGGATTTTTTTCATGGCGATGACAAGTTAGGCCGTTGGCGCCGGCTTTCAACCCGACCGCCCGCGGTTCACGGCAGGTTCACGGCCCGGTAAAACAGCAGGTCGCTGCCCGTGGCGCGCGGGTAGGTGAACTGCCGGGTGGCACCTGAGACGGTGCCGGTTTCCACCGGCGTCCAATCCTTGAGGTTGGTCGAGGATTCCACGCGGAAGCTGCTGCCCGCCAGGCCCGAGACGGTGAACTGGAATTGCTGGAAGTTGCCCGCCGAAGGCAGCGGCGTCGGCCCGCTGAGTTGCGGGGCCGTCACGGTACCCGACACCGCGATGGGCACCGGCTGGGAGATCGCGCCGCCCCCTTGGTTATCGTAAGCGCGGGCGGTGAGTTGGTAGCTGCCCGGGGGCACGTTCGCGACGGTGATCGTCGCCGGGTTGGTGGTCGCGGAACCCACCAGTTGGGTGCCGAGGTACACCTCCACCTTTTGGATCTGGCCGTCGGTGTCTTGCGCGGTGGCGGTCACGCTGATCGTGGCCGGCGCGGAGAATTGCGCGCCCGCGGCGGGGCTTGAAATCGTGACGCTCGGCGACTGGTTGCCCTGGCCGGGCGGCTTCGCCACCTGAACACGGTAGTATGCCAGGGCGGCGTAGGAGTAACTCGGGAAAACCAAATCAGTGCGCGCGGACGGCAACCTGCCGGTGGCGACGCTATACCAAGTGTTCAAATCGAACGAAACCTGCGCGTCGTAGGCCGTCCCCGCCGTGCCAACGACGGTCAATTTGACCTGCGGCAACCCGTCCGGTCCGGTGACGAGCTGGACGGCTTCCAGCGTCGGCTCGGGCGAAGCCACGACCGACACCGCGACCGGCGCGGAGGTCGTGGCGGCGCCGGCATTGTCGTACGCCTTGGCGGTGAAGTTGTACGTGCCGACGGCGAGGTTCGAAACCGTGACGCTCGCATTGGGCTGGTTGCTCACACTGCCCACCAAAGTCGCGTCCTGAAAAAAATCCACGCGCGCGATCTGGCCATCCTTGTCCTGGGCTTCGGTTGTGACCGTGAAGGTGGCTGGGGCGTAGAACTGCGCGGTGTTAGTCGGGCTGGTGATGGCGATTTGTGGCGCCCGGTTGGCGATTTCCACGTCGCCCACCACGCGGAGGTTTTTGAAGTAACCGATCGGCCCACCGGCCGCGAAGAGCGTGTCAAACTTCGCGGCGTAGCCGAAGCGGTGCGTGGCCGGTACCGGCAGTGTGGTGAGCAACTCGATGATGTCCCCCGCCTGGGTGTCTGCGGGTTGGAACACCTTGGCGGAGAGGTGGGCGGTAGCGTTGGTCACCGCGGCCAGATCGGCGGCGGTGGGCCGGGTGACCGCGAGGCTTACGGTCGCAAATGCAGCGGGATCGTAGGTGCCCATCTGCGCCCAAGCCGAGCCCAAGAGCGGTTGCGCGTCCGTGCCGTCCAGGTTGTACAAGCCGGCGGTGGAATCGTTCACGTCCGGCGTGGTGGCGGCGAAGTCGATGACCGCCAGTTCAAAAGCCCCGAAGGTGCCCGGAACGATGCGGAAGGCGATGCCTTTGGAGCCTGCGGTGTCGAGCCAGCCCATGGCGCCCACCACGTTTTCCGGGTACGCGGTGGCCGGAAGCACGTCCGCGAGCACCGTGTAAGCGTTGGTGGCGGGCCGCACGCCGTCGTCGAACCAGACGCCGTTGAGCGGAAAATCGGCGTACTCGGGCGACTGCTCGGCCAGGAGCGCGCCGCTGTCGGGGGTCAGCGAGAGCGTGGCGCCGGACGTGTCGGCCAGGTTGGCGAGCAGGGTCAGGTTGGCGACGGTGGTGCCGTCGTTGATGACGTTGGTGGATTGGGCCCGGACCGCCGGAGAAGCCATTGCCGCCAGCAAGACCACTGCCACGGAAACCGCGCGCGCGTTCGATTGTGACTTCATTGCCAGCGAAGGATAGCCGAGCCCCGCACGGCGGACAAACCCTTTTGCGGGGGGCTTTTGCGACGGGAAAGCCAATCAGCGCACGCCGGGCAGCGAACGGCGCTGGCACCGGCACTGTCTTGTCCGGAAACAAACAGGACCGGGCCGCAACGCCCGGTCCTGTGTTTTTTGCGAACTGAAACCGCGATCGTCCTACTGCTTCAGGCGGTAGAACTTCGCCGGACCGGACGCAGACACACTCTGCGGATTCGCCTGGCTGGCCGAGGCGCTGTACGGACCCGTCACCGCCGTGGCCTCTTCGAGGGTTCCGGTGCCCGTCCAGGAGATCTGAACACTACCGCCGGCGAGGACCGGCGCGTTGAACTTGGGCGGCTCGCCGCCACTCGGACCCTCGACGTCGTAGAACGCGATATTGTCGATCGCGAAATACCAGCTATCGGTGCCCAACGCCGAAAGGCGCAGGCGGACGTCGGATTTGCCTTTGGCCGCCGGCAGGCGGAAGACCTCCACCCGCTTGCCTTCGACGCGATCGTCATTCACGCGCGGCGCGATGTAGTCACCGAGCGCCGCCGTGATGGGCGCACCGACGCCGTCGCCGTACTTGCCGCCCTTGGCCACACCACCGTCCACCCAACTGGCAGTGTCGGCGTTGGCGTTCGTGAAGGTCTTCACCGCATCCATGGTCCCGTCCGGGTTGAGGACGATGTCCGGGCCATCCATGAAATACACGACGGGCAGGAAGGTTTGGCCTCCGTCCACCGAGTATTCGATGCCGCCGTAACTGTCCTGGTTCTGCTCGTAGATGCTGCTGAGGGTCATGACGACTCCCTTCGTGAGCGAGGAGAGGTCAAACGGCTTGCTGACGATGAACTGGGCCTGGCCGTTGTAACCGCGTCCCAAGGAGTCGGTGTTGCAGTGACCGTCGGACTCCGCATAAAGCACGTTCCCGGAAAACAGCTTCTCCGGCGTGTCTATTGGGGTCCCGTTGATGGCCTGGTTGGGGGCGACGTTGAACACGCGGTCGCCATCGACGTTCATCACGTTGTCGGTCGTTGTAACCGCCCAGTTCTCGTACACGGTCGAAGTTTGGTCCGTGGGGTCGGTCGAATCGTTGCAGCGGGACGTGAAGTTCCAGGCGTTCCAGCCCGGAGGCGTTGTGCCGTCAGGCATCGCATCGAAGTTTTCGGTGACGCTCGCGGCGGGCACGACGATGTTCTTGAAGTTGCGGAACGCCCACTTGGGGTTGTAGGCGGTGCCGGTGGTGTCCTTGTACGTCAGTTCGGCGTTGTGGGACTCGCTCGGAACCTGGAGTCCTTGGGGCGTGTAAACCAATTTGACCGCACTGCCGGTGCGGCTCTTCGTGGGAGTCACCGCCTGGCCATCAACCTTGAGCGTGATCGAAGCGTCGTCCACCTTGTTGGGACTGCCGTCGCTGATGACGATGGTGAGCGAGGAACTGACCGGATTGGCCTGGCGCGGCACGGGCGCGGGGCTTACCGACTTCACATAGGGCGCGATCGGCGAGGTCGAGACCCGGTAGGTTTTCAGGCCCCCGTTGGCCGTGTCGTTGAGTAACACGCGCGTGCCGTCGGCTTTCAAAGTGTACCACTCGATGTTGGCGTCGCCACCACCCTGTTCCCAAACCGTGCGGAACGGATACACACCCGCTTCCTCCACGACGAACGTAAACAGGGTTTCCGCCACGCCACGCCCACCGTCGTACTCTCCAAGTTTGATGGCAGCGAAGGCGTCCTGGATGGCGCCGCCCAGGGTCTTGAAGCCGTCGTCGCTGGCGACGCCCATGGTTATCGCGCCGGCCGGCAACTCCACATACGTGACGATCTCCGCCGCCACCCCGTTGTTGCTCCCGTCGGAGGCGGGCAGGCCCGGCATGTAGTCGTCGGGTTGGAAGGTGCCGTAATTTCCGGCGTTCGGACTGACGTTGATCACCGTGTCGATCTCGAATTTAATCGGCGCATTATCCGGAACCGGTGCGCCGGCGGCGGCGAGGGCCACGCCCTGGTTGAAGTAATCGGCCAGGTTCGGCAGCGGATTTCCGTCCGCGTCCTTCAATTCACCGTTGAGCGCCGCTTCCGCGCGCGCATTGCTGGTGGTCGTGTTGGCGGAGTTGGCGAACATGCGCCAGATGAAACCGCGCTTCGACGTGTCCGGTGTAACCTTGGCGCCGGGCGGGAGGCTCACGTAATTCGCCACGACGAACGTGTAGGAAAGCGAATCCGCCTTCGGCGGCGTGGCGCTGTCGCTGTAGGCCAGCTCGACGGTGTTGGTCGAGAGCGCCGGCAGCAAGCCGGGCGGATCGTACTCGACGGTCGTCACGTCACCGGCCTTGGTGACGCTGGCGGTCACGTCGGCGCCGTTGAATTTGAGTTTGACCGAAGACTGGCTGACCTGGGTCGAGCCGTCCTTCAACTGGATGGCCACCTTTGCATCCGGGGAAATACCCGTGCCTTGCGGCGCGGCGGAGAGGGCCACCGGCCCAGTGGGAGTGTCCAGGCGCGTGGTGATGCTGAGGTCATCCACCCAATGGTTGTCGGCCGAACCTCCGGTGCGGGCGCCAAGGCCGAAGCGTCCGGCCGTCGGCGTGAAGGCCCCGAGCAGGTTTGTGTACACCACGGTGCTGCCCACCGAGAGATCCAATGAGCCATCGATGTCCACGTTGATCCGCACCGGTTGGAACGTGTTGTTGCGAAAGACGCCGCCGATGCCCTTGGCCGAGGCGATGACGACTCCGGCTTTCTTGATGTCGATGGCGGGAGCCTCGCCGCCACCGTTGTCATACGTGTCGAACGCCACGGTCAAGCCGGTGCCTGCGCCTTCCTCGCCGATCGCGCCATCCGGCAGATCGGAAGCGAAATTGAAGCTAAACCCGTCCGCTCCGGAACCGCCACCGATCAAAAGTTTGAAAGTGACCGTAAAGCCGGTGACGGTCTGGCCGCCGTCCAGGTCGTCGATGATGAAGCCTCCCTGCTGGCTGCCGACCGCCTTGGTCAGCTTGAGGATGCCGTCCTCGATGACCCCCGCGCTGGCATCGCCCTGGTCCCCATACAAGGTGGCACCTGGCGGTGTGGTGCTGAAATCGGTGTTGAACGTCCCCGCCTGGCCCGAGCCCGCGGTCAAGCCCGCCAGCAGAGAGGGCAGCACGACCAATCGACTGAGTGCGTGTTTGCTCATAATGCGCTGTTTGTTGTGTTGGGTTGTTGGTTGCCTTTGTGTCCCGGCAGGCCACCGCTGGATGCTTCCAGCGCTTGGCCGAACAGCGCGCTGGGGTGCAAAAGCCGGCGATGACATGCATGGGCCACGGTTTGGATGCACGGGTGGCAGGCTAAGGGAATCGCTTGGGAAGCCGCAAGCCGAAAGCACGAATGAAGCCGGAATGAAGCCGGAATGAAACAAGTGTCACGCATCAGCCACCCAAACGCTGCCGGTCCACCGAGCGCAAAACGTGCAACGCCAGCCTGACCGCCCCCGGTCGGCCAGGCTCCACTTCACCGAGGCCTCACACCTCCCGCCACACGCCGGGCACGGGCACGGGATACCGCCCGTTCGCATCGGCGGTCACCGGCGCGGGGCTGTGCTCACTCAACCCGTCCACGTCGGCACAGAACTTGAAATCCGACGCCAGCGCCTCGTCCCAGGTGAGGGTCTGGCCGGAATGCACCGCCGCCCGGCCCATGATCGCGGCGAGGTTCGAGTAGGCCGCGCGCTTCGCCTCGTTGTGCGGCTTGTTGTTGCGGACGGCGTCGAGCAGGACGTTCCACTCGGCCTGCCACGGGTCCACCGTTTCGCGCTCGGGTCGCCACGCGGTGTTCGCGCGTTCGATCCGCTGGTCCTTGTACATCTGCACCGTGGGCGCGTGAATGTCGCCGGAGAACTGCGCGGCGCATTTGGTGCCGTGGACGAAAGTGGCGAAGTCGTTCCGGCATTTCGGAATGTACCGGCCGGTGACCAGTGCCTTCGTGCCGTCGGCAAAGGTGTACTCGACCGAATAGGTGTCGAAGTTTTGCGCGCAATCGGTGCTGTCCGGCCCGCGCCCGCCGACGCCATGCGCCGTCACCGGCCAGCCGTCCTTGATCCAGCAGCACTCGTCGATCTGGTGGATCATCAATTCGAGGAAGATGCCGGAGGAGGTCCAGAAAAACTGGTACGGGATGCGGATTTGCGCCAGCAACTCGCTGGGTTGCGGATTCAACCGGCCCATCCGATAGCCCGAATCCATCCGGTAGGCACGGATCAACTGGATGTCGCCCATCGCGCCGTCACGCATCCGTTGAATCAACGCCTGCCGTGCCGAGGAATGGCGGCACATCACGCCCGCGCCGATCTTGAGGCCCTTCGCCTCCGCCGCTTCGCCGGCGCGGAGGATGCGTTTGATGCCGCCGGGGTCGGGCGCGAAATTCTTTTCCATGAAAACGTTTATGCCCTTGGCCACGGCGTATTCGACGTGAATCGGGCGGAAGGCCGCGTGGGTGGTGCACAACACCACGTCGCCCGGCCGCACAAGTCGCGCCTCCCCGACGAGTTTTGCGCCCCCGGCGGGTACCCTCGCAAAGCCGCCCGGCGGCTGTCGAACCGCCCCCTGCCCGCCGCGCCGCCCCCGCGGGGGATTACGTCAATTCCCTCACGTTTACCGAACGCTACCGCGGGGGGACGGAGAACCGCGCCGTGTGGAACCAGCGCGCCGCCGCCGGGCGCGCGCAGGTGCCGGAGTGGGAACCGCCGGTGCCGTACGCGGTTCCACACCGACCCCGGGGGCGAGTTCCGCAACGGGGCGCTCTACCGGCATCGGACCGGGCGGCCGCTCTTCGGGTCCGAACGTTTCGGGCAGCCCGCACTGGTGCCGTTGCTGAACGACCGCTAGGCCGGGGAAGGGCGTCCCTTCAAGCCGACGTTCAAGCGCCTGCAGCGGGAGAAAAAGGGCGGCAAGACCAAGCGGATCTACGAGCCGCCGCCCCCGGAGCCGCGGTGCCGGGCCGGCGCGGGCCTCCCGGAGGCGACCAAGGCCCGGCTGCGGGCGCAACCCGCGGCGCTGGATCCGTTCGCCTTGCAGAAAAGCCTTGAGGCCAAACGGAAGCCCTTCTTCACTGCCCCGGGTAACCTGGATCGGGAGTCAACGCAGACCTGACGGCCCCCCGCCTCCGGTAACGTCTTGCCGTGAGTCAACTCG
>JAKANS010000291.1 GCA_021823625.1 bacterium
TCGTGGCCACGAACAACTCGGACTGTTTGGGGGTGCGTCGACCCAGCGCCATAATGAAGTTCCTCGTTGGACGCTCTCCCCTTTTAAATGTTCACTCCCCCGGGCGACTTTTTTGACGGGCTGCTAGACCTCTACCCGAGCCAATGAAGAATCACACGGAAATCCCGGAAGAGGCGAATGTTGACGTTCGCGCCATGCTGAACCAAGGGCTTCACGATCTCAACGCTATCCTGATAATCGGCGGTCTCCCAAGAGAGTCGGCCCACCGCGAAGTGGATCGCATGGACTTTGAAATCGGGGTCATACGAGTTCGGATCATCACCTCGCTCTAGCATCTCACGAACGGCGCGGACATCACCGTTGTGAACCGCCTTCGCGAGTGACGGATACTGCTTGGAGTTGAATGGCCACATACTCTAACGGTTCTTAGTGCGCTGCTATGATGCCCAACGCAAAGGTCAGCGACGGGAGCCAGCCGCCGATGACGTTCGATTCGTCTCCGAGCGAATCGGCTGGCTCCCGTTCGCTGGACCGTCTGGTTCGCCATTGGATCTCGATAGCCACCTTTTGTGCGCGACTCTGGCATAACCGCCAACGCTGTCCTTGCGTTGGCCCGCACTCGCGAGTGCCGGAACGATGCTATCGGAATAAGGCGTAAACCCGTCGGGTGCCCATTCCAATGCCCAAACCGCTTCGCTGGCGATGAGTGTGTTCGAGCTTTGAAGACATTCGATGAGAGCAGGCACCGCCACCTCTGGCTGACTTCCCGAATGCCCCAAGGCGTCCACGGCCTTCGAAGCGAGTTGATCATCTGGGTCCTTCGCGAAAGCAACCAGCATCGACGGCGCACCGGTTTTCTTCGCCACCTCCGGCGCAACGCGGTTCAGAGCTTCGGCTGCGTGCAAGCGCACCTCTGGGCGAGAGTCCTGGAGCGCCTTCACGAGAACAGGACCGACAACGTCCCGTTCCTCGGGGTAAAACTTCAAAAGGATTGCGGCGTTGTTGCGCAGTCCCCAATTCCCAGCATCTTGGACCGCTCGAAGCAATGCAGGCAAAAGTGCCTTCTTCTCCTTCGCTGGAATTTGATTGAGAAGGGTATTGTCGCCTGGGCTGGTAATGAAGAAGCCAATGGCGCCTTGGCGCACGCCGTGGAACTCGTCCGTGCTGGCCGTTCGGATCATAACCGGCGTCGCACTCTTGGCATCGCTCCCAAGGCTCCAAAGCAGTGAAACCAAGCGCTCCCGAGTTTCCTGGGTGGAATCGCGCTTGGGGGCGGGCAGCCACCGCCTCAGGAAATCGGGAAGCAGCTGGTTAAACCTGCGGTATGCTCTCTCACCGGGGCGATTCGCCCGTTCCAACCCGCGAATCAAAACTTGAACACCTTCTTCACCATAAGCCCGCCATTCCTCGACCTGTTGATCGTCGCGGTATTTTAGATTCGCAATCCATTTGCTCTCGGCCTTGCCATGAAACAACGGGTCACCGCTCATGGGAAGGACGCCGCTGAACCACAGCACGAACCCTGTGATGCCTGCCGAGGAAGTTAGTAGCACAGCGGCGATCCACCGCCATTTTCTCCTCACGTATGAGATTCTGTGGTCACTCATGTCGTCTTCCCGTCGAAAAGGTCGGTACGTGGTTCAAATTGACGCAGCGTAGCCGCGCACATTGTCGGGCGAACGGCCAAGCTCAGCGACCGCCGCCGGAAACGCCCGGTCGGCTGCAACAGGCGCGAGCAAATTCTCCCGAACCGTCCGACTCAAAGCGGGGCGGCGGTTCGCTGGAGCGCCCTGGTTAGGCGTTTCACGTTCGACCTTCACTTTATGGGCTTGAAGAGTTCGGTGCGCCATTGGGTTGGGTTGGAGGTAGATTCTGGCCCGACAGTATAGCACTGATATTGGTCTTGGGTCGGTGTGTGTCCGTTCCCGTCAATCCACGCTAGAAACTCACCCCAAGCTTCGGATAGACCTTCGTAATCCCCGTGGTAAACTGTCCGCGCTGCTTTCATCGCAGGCCACTCGCTCGGTCGCACTCGACCAGCCGCCTTGACCGGCACACTGACGGGCACACAAATTTCGAAATCCCACGAGTCGTCAACAATCTGGAAATGGTGGTCAAACCACGCCCCGGTGGGTTTGATGCCTTGGGCGGCAAGTGTGCTCATCAATTCGGTTAGTCCGGGGTGCATGACCTCCCGAATCTGGTCTTTTGCGATCGTGAGGTGAATGACAGCGGTCAGTTGACGCTTGGTGTGGATGATTTGTGGTGTGTCAATCATGATGCGTGTTCCTTCATTTTTGGCTTTGGCAATACAGTGTAGGCACGATGCCGCCTAACGACCGATATAGGTTATCCGAAGTTGTTCACCGGCGGGGCGGTGGGGTGCCAGGAATCACCCCCCCGCTCCGCCGGCGAACAACTTCGTCGCCGCAGGGGCGGCGAACTCCGGATCGGGATGGCCTGCGGGTTGCATTTCCGGTATCCGATATTCGTTTTCCCGCCTCGGCGGGCCAGGTCTGCTAACGAGCAGTCGCGTCAACGACTTTGAGCTTATCGACCGGCCCGTCGGGCGGGGCTTGGCCCTCTAACGACTACTCCAGAGGGCGCTGCGACATTGCATGACGACTCTTCTATATTGGCGTCGCCGGGTCAAGCCTGCGGGAAACGCGAAACCAAAAAAAAACATCAAACCATGAACCCGCCGCCGCCCTATGACCTGATCCTCGGCCTGGATCGCGCTGACCCAAAAGCCGATCTGTGCCTCCTTGACCCCCACCCCGGCGAACGTCGCACGGCCGTCATTGACACCGCGCCCGAAGCCCTGTGGGAATGGCTGGCCGAACTGCGGCAGCAACACCCCGGCGCTCGCGTCGGCCTGTGTCTCGAACAACCCGCCGTCCACCTCATCCCGTTCCTGGAGGCGTACGCCTGGATCACCCTGCACCCCATCAACCCCCTCACGCTCCAGAAGTATCGCGAGGCGTTCGTGACCAGCCGCGCCAAGGATGACACCAAGGACGCCGAGTTTCTGGCCGACCGGCTCCTTACCCACGCCGCCAAGTTGCCAGCCTGGGCCCCGCAAGACAGCCCGACCCGCGCGCGGCAACAACTCGGGACGCACCGCCGCGCGGTGGTGGACGAGCGCACCGCCTTGGGCAACCGTCTCATCGCCCTGTTAAAACAGTACTTTCCGCAGGCCCTGACGCTGTGCGGCGAAGACCTGTGGCGGCCGCTGGCGACGGCGTTCCCCTTGAAATGGCCGAGTCTCGCGGCGGTGCGCAAGGCCAAGCCGGCGACGTTGAAATCGTTCTATTACCGGCGGGGCAGCCGGCGCCCGAAGCGCCTGGACGAACGGCTGGCGCTCCTGGCCCGGGCGGTGCCGGTGACCGACGAGACGGCGGTGATCGAGAGCTTCGTCCTGCGCGTGCCACTGCTGGCGCGGCAGTTGCAGCAGGTCGTGCGGACGATCGCGGAGTTTGACCGGCAGATCGCGGCGGCGTATGCGGCACATCCGGACCACGGGATTTTTGCCAGCCTGCCGGGGGCGGGCCCCGTGCTGGGGCCGCGCCGGCTGGCCAGCCTGGGGGCGGACCGGGAGCGGTTCGCCGAGAGCGCCGCGCAACTGCAAGGCTACACCGGCGTGGCGCCGGTGACCATGCGCAGCGGGGGGAGTTGTTACATCCATCGGCGCTACTGCGGTCCGAAGTTCCAGCGGCAGAGCTTCCACGAGTATGCCAAGGAGAGCCTGTTGGGGAGTCGGTGGGCGGGGGCGTTTTATCTGCAACAACGGACCAAGGGCTGTCCGCATCACACGGCGGTGCGGGCGCTGGCGTTCATGTGGCAGCGGGTGATCTGGCGCTGCTGGCAGGACCGGCGGCCCTAGGACGAAGCAAAATACGAAGCGGCGTTGCGGGCGGCGGGCAGTCCGGTGGTGGCGCTGTTCGACCGCGTGGACCTGGGCAAA
>JAKANS010000292.1 GCA_021823625.1 bacterium
GGTGGGAGGACTGCATCCGAATCAACGACCGAAATGACAGGCACGAATGGCACCTTGGACGCCGCCCGCAACGGCCCGGAAAAGCAAAGACAGCTTTTAAGAGAAGAAAGGCTGGCTGACGCAAATCCTTTTCCCCACTTGACCGCTCACGCTAATGGGTGACCCGTTTCCGTTTCAGCCCGAGCGCCTCGCTTCTGCGAATGACGATGTGTTCACCTCAAGACACGGCTCCGGCAGGATAGTGGGCGACCTCGACGAGGACGGGTTTTGTATCGGGCGCTTCAGCGGCGAAGTAGAGCAGCCAGTTCAGACCCGACACGTTGCGGTAGGTCCAGACTTGATACGGCCTGCCGGGTAGGATGCGTTGCGGCACCGGGCCAAAGACCGCGATCGCGTGCAACTCGCCCGACGGGTTTCGCTCGACGGTTCCGGGCGGCGGCGCTTTGAGGTCGCTCCACACCCTGCCCGGCTCACGGGCATCCGGCGCGCCCAACTTCCGGCGCACAGTTTCCGCGTCGCTCCCGATCAGTTCCGCGGGAGAACAGGGGAGCGAGCGCGGTGGGTGGCCTGGTCCGGGCGGTTGAGGCGGCGTCACGGTTTCAAGCCGAGTTGATCGAAGACCTTGTGTTGCTTCAAGCCAAGCGCGATGGCCTGTTTCGCCCAGAGGAGGGCTTGCTGACGGTCGCCACTGGCCAACAGTGCTTCCGCCATGCTGGCGACGAACACCTGGTTGGTTGGTTCAAGATTGGCTGCGGCAAAGAGCTGGTCCTTGGCGAGGTCGGCCCGGCCCAATTGCATCAGGGCCTTGCCCGCCGCGGCGCGGGCGCGGGCGTCGTTTGGCGCGGCGCCCACCGCATCGCGATAGAGCGAGTAGGCTTTTTCCCATTCGCTGCGTCCGGCGTAAACGTCGCCGGCCGTCAACAACGCCGCCGCGCTCGTTCCTTCCCGACGCGACGGCGTGACGGCTACAGTTCCCGCGGTGGTTTCCGACGGCCCGGTCGAAGTAATCGGCTTCGGCGGCTCAACCCCCGGTGGCCCGGACGGCGCGGGCACGACTTCGGCAGGCTTCGGCGGCTTGGGCGGCTCGCTGAAGATGGTCACGGGCGGCGGCGGCCCGCTCGCATCGGGCTGCAGCACTGTTACCGTGCCCGCGGCGGACGCCGAGTTGCCGACGGATTGAGGCGGCGGAGGCGCGGCTGGCGGCTTGGGCTGCGGCGGGAGCGTTGTCAACGGCACTGTCACGAGCGGCGGTTGCGCAACGGGTTTGCTTTCGGGAATCGCTTCGCCCGTTTTCAACTGCCGATAGGTGTAGCGGCCAAATGTGCCGAAGCCGCCAATGTAACACCCGATTACCGGCGGGTCGTACGCCGTTCCCTTCTGAACCGTGATTGTGTAAGTGCGCGAGTCGTTTTCGATCCATTGCCGCTCGGTCTTGCCTTCCACGCCGAAGTTGCCGGCGACAGTGTGGTTGCCCTCGTTGCCGCCCGCGATCTTGAAGCCGCCGCCGTGGGGCGTGGCTTTGATTTCGAGCGGCCCGCCGACGCCGATGTTGCAGCCCCACGTCACTCCGGGCAACGGGGCGTCCTTGGACGGCTTCTGCCAGATGCCGGTCGCCGTGGCGGTCATTTGGAACTTGTCTCCCCCGCGCAACACAGCGGGCGGCGCGCCGCCGATCTCAAACTTCAACTGGCAGGGTCCCCAAACGGTGTAGTTCATCGTGGCGCCGCTGCGGGAAACGCCCGAGAACCGCTGGCCGTAGCCGAGGTCCTTCGCGGCGAGCTTTTCCGGGTCGTCTTCGGTCTTGTCGAGCACCCACACCACCTCGCCTGCGGCCACGACGGCCGCCGGTTTGGACGGTTCCTCCTTGCCCCCGCAGGAAGCCGGCAGCTTGGGGCTGGGCTTGACCAACTCCGCGAGGCTGGCCTCTCCCTGCGGCGCCACCAGCGGCACCACCGGCAATCGTCCGGCACCCGGCCCCCTCGACAACGACTGGCGCTCCAGTTTCTTGAGGAACTCCTCCGTCTTGTCCGGGAGCAGGAAATCCACCGCCTCATCAAGTGTGTCGCTGACAAACACGCCGAGCGCCGCCGAATACGGGTTGGCCTTGTTCTTGAGGATGCCGGACACGACTTTTTTCATGACGTATTTGCGGATCTCGGGGGTCAACGTGTCGTCGGCGTTGATTTTGCGCAGGTCGGTGATCAACACCCGCATCGCACTCAACGCCAGCAGTGGGTCTTCGCCGCTGACCCGGCTGTCGAAAACTTGCTGGCCCTTGGCACCCAACTCGGCGGCCTGAGTCTGAAGCCCCTTCAGATCCTTCAACCAGTTTGTAAATTGCGGGATGTCCGCCGCTCCGATGTTCACCACGCCCACCGCGCCGCCGCCCGCAGCCGACCTGGTCAACTTCTCGCCCCGCGCCAGCTTTTCCATCTCTGCCACACTCAACTCGACCTCCGTCGGCACGCCAGCGGGCGCGACGCGAATCGTTTTCGTCCCGAACGCCTTCGCGAGGAAGAGGTCCGGCGCGAGGGCGACGGCATAGCCGGTTTGGAACACGACGTTGCTCCCCAGCCCCCGGTAGTCCGTGGCCGGACGTGGTCGGGGATAGGCCACCTCGTCCACCATCACGTCCGCCCAGCGGATGAGGGAATCGCGCAGGTTCTCCAGCGCCTTTGGGTCGGCGCCGCCCATCGCGAGTTGGAACTGCGTTGTCAACAATTCGCTCACGTAATTTTCCGCCTCATCCGCGCCCTTGTTCCACGCCTTGCCCAACAGTTTCTCCACCACCGTCGCGTCGCCGAAATCCGGCTTCATGCCGAAGAACTGGCCGACCGCGGTTTCAATCGCCTTGACGCCGGCGGCCGTGAGCTGGCGCGGCAGGGAACTCAGCGCGCCCGGCAAACTGTCCTTCTCGACCGCCAGAAACCTCAGGTCCGCCGCCGCCTGCCAGATCGCCGCCACCGAGGAAGCGTCGCGTTTGCTGACCGTTTGGGTCCAGTTGGCCAGCGACTGCGCCAGCGCGGCTTCGAGCGCCTGCCGCCGGGACGTGAACTCCGCGCGCGCTGCGGCCAGGCATTGCGATGCTGGCACGACCGCGTCCACCTGGGTCGCCGCCTTATCACGGCCAGGGATGACGCTCTTCCATTCCAGATCCTTGTCCACGTCCAGCCATTGACGGACGTCGAGCGATTTGCCTTCCGGCAGGTTCAACGATTGCCGGTACTTCTCCGTCAACTCCTGCGCCAGCCGGTCGAGTTGCCGGTCATGGACCGAGATCATCCAGACCCATTCCGTGGCGTACCGCGCGCCGACGCCCTCGGCGGCGCGGAGCGAACCGGGAATGCCGATTGCCAGACCGATGATGCCCAACCACTGCATGAGTCGCGTTTTCATGGTGAGTTTTTCCTCCGTAGTTCGTTGAACGTCTCTGCCGCACGGCCCCATCCTGCGATTGCTGAGGCGGAACCGACGGTGATGTTTGTGAAGCCTCCGAAGGCAGGCAACAATCTCTCCTCGGGGTTCGCCACCCAACACCTGGACTTCGAGACAGGTTGCCCATTTCGGATACGTCGCCATGAACGCTAACAGGAAGCTGCCCCCGCTGGCAAGCACCGCGGGACTTGTGCGACGCATGTGGAGGTTGGCCTGCAGCTTGAAATGGCGGTCAGAGGACGTTCGCCGTCTTGGCCATCACTCCTTTAGCAAGCGCACTTCGCTCAAGCGCGATTGTTGGCGCCAATTGAGCTGCGCTTCCTCTGGCAGCGGGTCGAAAGTCAACGTGAGTTTGCCGTCCTTGAGCCACTCCGCCGGTAAACGTAAACGTAAACTATATGTCCGCGCATAAATAATTCGACATAAGCGCGGAGTGGGCTATGCTCACACGGCAGATATGCGCCCGATATTTGCCAGAGGAAATCGCCAGACGGTTGCCAAGCTTCTGGAGGTTCGCCGGGAAG
>JAKANS010000115.1 GCA_021823625.1 bacterium
TCCACACCGGGCTGGGACTCGACTTGTATCTGGCCAATCTGCTCGCGATCGGGCTGGTCACGTTGTGGAACTTCGGGCTGAACGCGCGTCTGACCTGGCGCTGACCCCGGGGCAGCCACCGTCCTATGCAGCGCTCGCAGAGACGAGCTGGCCTTGGGCTCGTTCACAGCCACGTTTCGGGCTGATCCGCACCCGGAGGTTGGCTGGCCTTTCAGCAGCCGGTAAAAAACCGAGATGCGCCCGGCGGTTCTGCGCCGTTGCAGTCTGGCGGTTCGCGACTACCCTTCGCCCCATGCGTTTCATCGCCGGCATCGTGGAGAAGCTGCAGCGGCACCCGAAGCGGATCGTGTTTCCCGAAGGAACCGAGCCGCGCGTGTTGCAGGCGGCGCGGCAGTTTCATTCGCTGCACCTGGGCGTGCCCATCCTTTTGGGCGAGCGGTCGAAGGTCAAAGAAGTGGCCGCGCGGCTGAACATTTCGCTCGAAGGCATCCGCGTGATCAACCCGGCCGAGAGCGACGATTTCGGCGCGTTCGTGCAACGGTTCTGCCTGTTGCGCCGTTCGCGCGGCATCCAGGAGCGGGAAGCGCGCGAGTTCATGGCCAAGCCGAATTATTACGGCGCGATGATGGTGGCGATGCACCAGGCGGACGGCCTGGTCTCGGGCACGAACGAGGTGACCGGCAGCGTGCTGCGGCCGCTCTTTCAGATCATCCAACTCGCGCCGCAGACCACCGTCGCTTCGAGCTGCATGATCATGGAGGTGGAAGACTCGAAGTTTGGCGAAGACGGCGTCCTCTTCATGGCGGACTGCGGCGTCATCCCGGACCCCAGCGTCGAGCAACTCGCCGAGATCGCGGTGGGCACGGCGAAACTCGCCCGCCACCTGCACAACGTCCGCCCGCGCGTGGCCATGCTGTCGTTTTCGACCAAAAGCAGCGCCACGCACCCGTCCATCGGCAAGGTGCAAGCCGCCACCGCGCTCGCCCAACAAAAAGCGGACCAGCGCGGTGTGGAGGCGGATTTCGACGGCGAACTCCAGCTCGACGCCGCCTTGGTGCGCGAGATCGCCAGGTTGAAGGTGCCGGAGAGCAAGGTCGCCGGCCAGGCGAACGTGCTGGTGTTTCCCGACCTCAACTCCGGCAACATCGGCAGCAAAATGGTCCGCGTGGTGGCGCGCGCAAACGCCTACGGCCAGATCCTCCTCGGTCTGGACCGGCCGGCGGCGGATGTTTCCCGCGGCTCGAACGCGCACGACATTCTCGGCGTGGCCGCCATCGTCGGCGTGCAGGCCGTCGATTACGAACTGCTCTACCCCGGTGCGGGCCACAAGTTGCCCGGCGAAGTTTCCGAATGAACAACGATACCCCGCGCGTTTTCATCGCCGCCACGCGGCAAAACGAAGGCAAAACCACCACCTCGCTCGGGCTGGCGTCCGTGTTGCAGGCGCGCCATTACCCGCGCATCGGCTACATCAAGCCGGTGGGCCAGCGGTTCGTGAACGTGGACGCCCAGAAGATCGACGAGGACATCATTTTGATGGACCGGGTCTATGACTTGAAATGCCCACTGGTGGACATGAGCCCGATCGCCATCGAGCCGGACTTCACGCGGAAGTACCTTCAGAAATCCAATTACGAGACGCTGGTCACGCGGATACAAAAGGCCTTCGACCGCGTGTCGTGGGAGAAGGATTTCGTGCTCTGCGAAGGCTCCGGCCACGCCGGGGTCGGTTCAGTCTTTGACCTGTCGAATGCCCGCGTCGCCAAAATCCTGGGCGCGAAAGTCATCATCGTTTCCCAGGGCGGCATCGGCAAACCGATCGACGAGGTGTGCGTCAACCAGGCCTTGTTCGAAAAGGAAGGCGTCGAGGTGATCGGTGTCATTCTGAACAAGGTTCTGCCCGAGAAACTGGAGTTCATCAGCGAGTTCGCCCACAAAGGCCTGAAGCGAAAAGGCCTCGACCTGCTCGGCGTGTTGCCGCTGCAACCGATCCTCTCCAGCCCCACCCTGGAGGTCATCCGCGAGGAATTGCGGGCCGAACCGCTGAACCGAAGCTCGCAGTACCAGAACCTCGTCGAGGAAGTCGTGGTCGGCGCCATGAGCGTCCAGAACGCGCTCGCGTATTTCAAGAAAGGCGTGCTGGTGATCACGCCGGGCGACCGCGAAGACCTCATCCTGGCGGCGGCGACGACGCTCTTCGACCAAGGCACCGAAGGGCTGGCGGGCCTCATCCTCACCGGCGGCCAGCGGCCCTCGCCGAGCGTCGCGCGGGTGGTCGAGGCGTTGCCGTTCCCGGTCCTGGCCGTGGCCGCGGAGAGCTACCGCGTCGCTTCCAAGGTGCACGATCTGACCGTGAAAACGCGCCCGTCCGACACGGAGAAAATCGGCGTCATCTGCGACCTCATCGCCCAGCACGTGGACCTGCCCAAACTCCTGAAAGCGCTCTGAGGGCAAGGCTGCCCGTCTCGACGCCATCTTTCCGTTCCGCACTGGTCTTGCGGCGGCTTCCGCGAGTTCGGCGGCCGCGACGCCGAGCTTCCGTGCGACCCGAAGCCAGGGCTGACTTGAATCGCCCGGCGGTCGCTTTGCGTTGCCGACGCATTCCCGACCAACTGACCGCGGCAGTTTCCCAGTAAGCGGTGACCTCAATGTGAATAAGTGGGGATTGACTCGCCGGCCGTCCGAGAGTAAGGAGTGTCCGACTCAAAGAATTAGCCTCAAGCAAGCATGGCGAATCACCTCGCAATTCACGCGCTGAGCAGTTCGCTGAAGGATTTTCTGAACCACAGTTACGACGCGGCCACGGAAACCCTGCCGCCTTGCACGTTCGAGGTGATGTCCTCCGCCAAGTTCGCCACCGACCCCACTTTTGCGACCACGACGGCCACGCTGTACCTGTACCGCATCGCCACCAACCACCACCTGCGCAACCTCCGCGCGGGGCCGCCCGCCGGGCCGCTCGGGCTGGATTTGCACTACCTGCTCACGGTTTGGGGCGCGGAAAACGACACCGCCGAAACCGAGCAAACCATTCTCGGCTGGCTGGTGCGCGAACTGCATTATCACCCGTACCTGGATCCCAGCGTGCTCAACGCCGACGGCGGCTGGGCCGCGGACGAAACGGTGGCGCTGCTCCCGACCGACCTGACCACCGAAGACCTGACGCGCATCTGGGACGCGGCGAACCGGCCGTACCGGTTGAGCTACGGCTTTATTGCGCGAGTGGTGCGACTGGGCAAGGAAACCGGCGAGTACCAGCCGGTAGTCGCCGCGCGGCTCACGTTCTCGGACGACCTTCACGAACGCCTGCCGTGAAAGAACGCCTCGATCGACGCGTCCTGGGCGCGGTGCGCTGGGTGGATCACCTCACCGGCCGGGCGGTGCCGCGCAACTTGACCGTGCGCTCGGCGCAGGCCCAATTCCGCGCCAACGCCAGCCACGTCGCCTTGATCGTCGGCGCCAGCGGTTTTGACGATTACACCGCCGCGTTCGCGGATCCCCTGCCCGCCGCCGGACCGCTCGCCGTCACCGCCACGGTGGAGGATCCGCTGGGCGATTATCTGCCGCGGGCCTTCTCGGTCGCCCTGCCGCGAAGCGTCTTGGTGAGTTCCCCGTTGCCGGCTGATTCGGTTTTTCGCCCGGTGGACGTGGAGCTGTTGCCCGGCGCCACCGGCCGGACCGCGCCAGGCTGGGCCGAGGCCCGCGTGAGTGTGAAACGTCTGGCGGACAACTCGGCCTTCCCGAATGTCCTCGTCCGGGCTCGCGGCGACCTCGCGGACGGTCAGGGCGCGCGCGTGCTGGGCGTCGGCATGTCAGATGCCCGCGGCGAAGCGCTGGTAATCATGCCCGAAATCCCGCTGCTCCAGCCCGACCCCGTTTCCGGCAAAATGGCGCCGACCCAGGTGAATTTGACCTTCGAGTTCGTGCCGCCGCCCGCCGGCCAGACGGTGGTCGATTGGACCCAACTGCTGCCCACCGCCGCGCAGCCGGCAAACGTCTTGGGCGGCCAGACGCTCGGCGGCTCGCGCCGCCTTTCCTTTGAATTCAAGGTGACTGTGTAAACCAACGTATCCGAAACCCCAAACCGCAGGAGCCCATCCATGCCAGAGTACCTCGCCCCCGGAGTCTTCGTCGAAGAGACGAGCTTCCGCAGCAAATCCATCGAAGGCGTCAGCACCAGCACCGCCGCGTTCGTCGGCCCCACCCGGCGCGGGCCGGTGGGTGAAGTCTCCGAACTGCTCACCAGTTTCGGCGACTTCGAGCGCGTGTACGGCGGCCTGAACGACCTGGGCTACGCCGGCGCGAACGACCCCAAAACCAACTACCTCGCCCACGCCGTCTTTCACTTCTTCGACGAAGGCGGCGCGCGGTTGTACGTCTCGCGCGTGGCCGCCGCCGCCAGCACCGTGGCCACCTCGGCCGACCTCATCGCCGACAACCCGGACGCCAAGTCGGCCCGGTTCCTCGCGCGCTTCAAAGGTGCCGCCGGCAATGGCACCATCGTGCTCGAGGAAACGGCCAGGCAATCCTCCGTCGCCGCCGCGGCCAAGGCGATCGACGGCAGCCTCATCCGCGTGAAAGGCGATGCCGCCGCCAACCCGGTGATCCCCGAAGCTTACTTCGTCAAGCACAGCGGCGCCTGGCAGGCCAGCGACGGCACGGCGCACACCTTCACCGCCGCCGAGGAAACGCGCGGCATGGAACTCCTGACCGTCACCGTCACCGCCGTGGATGCCGACGGCAACGCGATCGTGTACGAAGACCTCGGTTACGACGCGCAGCACAAGCGGTACATCGGCGCCAGCCTCGCCGTGAGTCCCACCAACCGCGACGCCCAGATTTCCCAGACGTTCGCGCTCCTGCTGAGCGGCGCGATCACCGCCTTCGACCTCCAAACGGCCTTCGCCCCCACCGCGCCCGCCAAAACGAAATCGGTGCCCGTCGGCAGCGGCGCCGGCGTCATGGTCGGGACCGACGCCTTGCCCGGCGCCGGCGACTGGACCAACGCGCTCGCGCTGATCGAGGCCGTGGACGACGTTTCCATCGTGGCCGCGCCGGGCGCCTCCGCTTACGCCGACCGCGATGCCATCGCCCTTGCGCTCATCAGCCACGCCGAGAAGCGCCGGGCTTACCGCATCGCCGTGCTGGACACGGACAAAAACCTCACGCCGACCGGGGCGAAGACGGTCAAGGCCCAGCTCGATTCCAAGTACGCGGCGCTTTATTACCCGTGGGTGGTGGCGGCCAATCCGCTGGCCCGCCCCGACAAGCCGGAGGTGCCGCGGGAGGTCAAGCTTCCGCCCTCCGGCTTCGTGTGCGGCATTTACGCGCGGAGCGACATCGAACGCGGCGTAGTCAAGGCCCCCGCGAACGAAGTGGTGCGCGGTGCGCTGCGGTTCGAGCGCCTGGTGAGCACCGGCGAGCAGGAGTTGCTGAATCCGCTCGGCGTGAACTGCCTGCGGTTCTTCCCCGGCCGCGGCAACCGCGTCTGGGGCGCGCGCACCACTTCCTCCGATCCGGAATGGAAATACGTGAATGTGCGCCGTTATTTCAACTACCTCGAACACTCGATCGACAACGGCACGCAATGGGCCGTGTTCGAACCGAACGGCGACAAGCTCTGGGCCAACGTCCGCGACACGGTTTCGAGCTTCCTCTACAACGAGTGGGTGAACGGCGCGCTGCTCGGCGACAAGCCGGAGCAGGCTTTCTTCGTGCGCTGCGACCGCAGCACCATGACCCAGAACGACCTCGACAACGGCCGGCTCATCTGCCTGATCGGCGTCGCGGTGCTCAAACCCGCCGAGTTCGTCATCTTCCGCATCGGCCAGAAGACGGCCGACGCCCGCGGCTGAACCTCAACCTGACCTGCACCTATGGCACGCAGCACTCCTTACGGCGCCTTCAACTTCACGGTGAACCTCAACTCGGGCGAGGATCCCGAGTCCGAGTTGGGCGGTTTCTCCGACGTGTCCGGCCTGGTGACCGAATTCGTCATGGCCGAGTACCGCTCCGGCAACTCGAAGGTCAACCACGTCCGCAAAATCCCCGGCATGCACAAGGTCGGCGACGTCACGCTCAAGCGCGGCGTGGTGGACTCGCTCGCCTTCTTCGGCTGGGTGAAGGAAACCCGCGACGGCGGCTTCAAGGCCAAGCGCGACGTGGTCATCACCCTCCGCGACGAGACCGGCAAACCCGTCCGCGCGTGGAAACTCCAGGCCGTCCTGCCGCTCAAGTACACCGGTCCCACGCTCGCAGCCAAGGGCGGCGGCGACGTGGCGATGGAAGAACTGGTGCTCTCGGCCGAGGGCATCGACGCCGAATTGCTGGCCTGAGCGGGCGGTCTGGCCGCCGGCTCCAACTGCCTTCGCGCGTGTACGGCCTGGAATTCCAGGTGTCCAGTGGCACGGCCGACGTGGCTCCTAACCGGGCCGATGTCGTCTGTTTCCTTGGCTTTGTCGCCCGCCGGCGACGGGCCGGCGACGGCGCGCTCACCGCGCTCACGCCCGAAATGAAACGCTGGCTCGCCGACCAGGGCTGGCGCTCCAACGCCGCGCTGATCCCCGACGACGACGACCTGCTGCAAACGCCAGTGCCCATCGAGAGCTTCGAGGAATTCGCGCGGTTGTTTGCCTGGGAAACTCGCGATCCGGCGGCGGCTCCGCCGACGCTGGTCACTTGGCTCGGCGCCGCGGTGCGGTCGTTCTTCGTCCAAGGCGGCTCGCGGTGCCTGGTGGTTCGCGCGGGCGACCCTTGGGTTTACGAAGCGCCCCGTCCCGGCCGGTCGGCGGCGGAGATCGCGGTTGCCGAAACGGCCCGCAACGAGCGGCTCAAGAAACTGGTTCCGCATTTCGGTGGCGGAGCCATGCCACGCGCGGACGACATCGCCGGCTGGGTTTACCCGGACGCGTTGCGCCGGCCGCAATGGCAAGGCGTGGGTGTCCTGCACGCGGCGGCCGAGGCGGCGGTGATCTGCCTGCCCGACCTGCCGGAGTTGGTGGCGGACACCACGCTCGAGCCGGAAGGCTTTCCGAATCCACCCGCCGGTCCGGAGGTCTTCGTCGAGTGTGCCGAACCCGTGGTGCCGCTCGACCCGACCCGCCTCTGGCCAGATCCGGCCCCGGCCTGCACCGCCGCGGGCTTCGCTGTGTGGTTCGAGGTGACGAGCGACCTCGCCACTTTTCTCGAAGCGAATCGCGGGCGCATCAACGCGGACGCCTTGCTGGCAGTGCCGTTGCCCGCCGCGGGCACGGTGCGGCCGGGCCGGTTGCTGGACTTCCTGGCGCCCGCCAATCCCAAGTCTGGTTTGTCTGCCCGCTTCGATGCGGGCGGCGCGGCGGCGCGGACCGTGCAATTGGCGTATCCCTGGCTCGTCACCGCCAACGCCCCGCGGTTGCCCGGCCGGATCGAACCGCCCGACGGCGTGCTGGCCGGCGTGCTGGCGCGCTCGGTGGCGACGCGGGGCGCGCATCGCAGCCTGGGCCGGCAGGAGGTGCGCGAAGTCACCGGCTTCAAGCCCGCGCTCGAACCCGAGGAAATCGCCTGGTCCGGCCCGGCCACTGACGAAGACGCGTTGATCGACCGCGTGTCGTTGCTCGGGCCTTCACCGGCAGGCCCGCGCGTGTTGTCGGACGTAACGTCCAGCGTCATCGAGGACGAGCGACCTGCCGGCGTGGAGCGGTTGACGCTGGCGATTCTGCGCGTCGCGCGCCGGCTCGGCGAAGACCTCGTTTTCGACAACAACGGTCCCCAGCTTTGGCAGCGCGTGACTCGCGCGCTCGAAGCGATGATGAGTGGCTTCTTCGCGCTGGGCGCGTTTCGTGGCGATTCGGAGGCCGCCGCGTTCAGCGTGGTTTGCGACGGCACCACGACAACGCAGAACGATCTGGATGCCGGTCGCGTGATCGCGCGGGTGAGTTTTGCCCCCGCCCAACCGGTGGCCTGGATCACCGTCGTGCTCAGCCTGCGCGAAGGCGGCCAAGTGGCGGTGGCGGGCGCGGCGTGAGGAGGAACGACGCATGGCCAATGACACCGATTTTCCGGCCGGCGGATTCAGGTTCCTCCTGAGCTTCCGCGAGAACCGCCTCCCGAACGGCGGCGGCGCGGACCAATCGCTGGCCGGCGGCGCCTTCGCCGAATGCACCGGGCTGGAGGCCACGCACGAGCCGAAGGTCATCCGCGAAGGCGGCCTCAACTACGGCGCCCACCAGCGCGCCGGCACCACCACCTTTGCCACGGTGATTTTGCGCCGCGGCATCACCACCAACGCCGACCTTTGGCGCTGGTTCGAGTTGAGCACGCAACGCGGCGGTTACGCGTACCGCATGGACGTGGACATCGAGCACCTGGACGTGGACGGCACGCGCATCCGCGCCTGGCAACTGCTCCGCGCCATGCCGGTGAAGTTCAAGTCCGGCGACCTCAACGCCCGCAGCGGCGAGGTGGCCGTCGAAGAGTTGCACCTGGCCCACGAAGGGCTCAGCCTGCGCACCTGACCATGCCTGCCGATGCCCAATTCGCGAAGGCGACGTTCACCGTGGAAGGCGGGTCGGGCGCGCCCATCGAGGTGCAGTTCAACCCGGTTTCGCTCGAGCACACCATTGCCAACCAGCTCCAGGGCGAAGGGGGCCAGGCGGCGCAGCACGTCTCTTCGAGCAGCGCCAAGCTCAGCCTCGAACTGATCTTCGACACCACCGACACCGGCGCCGACGTGCGCACCAAGACCAACCCGGTGGCGAACCTGATGAAGCCCGGCGGTGGTCAGGGCGGCGATGACGCCGCGCGGCTCGCCCCGCCGCGGGTCACGTTCGACTGGGGTGCCTTTCGTTTCCAGGGCCTGGTCGAGTCGTTCAAGGAAACGATCGATTACTTCTCCGCGAACGGCGTGCCGCTGCGGGCCACGGTCTCGCTCACGCTCAGTTCCGACGAACACGTCTTCGAGGCGCTCGGCGATCCGAACCGCACGGCCAGTGTGGCGGACGGACTCGAAGTGCCGGGTGGCGATCCCTCGAGCCTGGCCGCGGCGGGCGGGGCACCCGGAGCGGCGCGGGCCATCGCCAGTACAAATGGCTTGGAAAGCTTGCGCTTTGGCGCGGGCGCGAGTCTTTCGATCGGCGGCGGCGTTTCCATCAAACCGCCCGCGGCGTTCGCTGCCGGCGGCGGCGCGGGCGCGGGCATCGGAATTGGCCTGGGCGTGGGCGTGTCGGCCTCCGCCGGACCGGTCGGCGGCCAATTATCTGCCGGCGTTTCCGCATCGGCGGGCGCCTTCGCCGCGTTGGGCCAAGCGCCCGCCGCGGCTTCGCTCACCAGCCTCGATCCGCGGCGCCTGGTCGGTGGCGCCGTGGCGCCCGCCGCCCCGCGCGGCGGCACACAGTTCGACCTGACCGGCAAGGCGCTCACGCAAGGGCCGTCCAGCTTTCAGTCCAACGTGGGCGGCAGCATCCGCTTCGACGAACCCTGACCATGCCTGTCCAAATCGATGAAGTGACCGCGGACGTGACGCCGGTGCCGCCGCCCAGCGCCGGCTCGGAAGTGAACGTGCGCCCGGCGCGCGAATTCGACGCCGAGGCGCTGCGCCGCGAGCTGGAACGACAAGCCGAGCGGGCCGCACGGCTCGCGGCCGATTGAACGCCTCATGCCTGCGAATCCACAGCCATTTGTTGCGCGTCCGACCGTCCAGATCGACGGCCAGGAGGTCGAGCGCGTGACGCGTTTGTTGGTGGGCATGACCATGCACGAGCAGCAAGGCGGATTGTCCTCGCTCGAACTGCGTTTCACCAACGTCGCCAGCCTCACTGACGGCGGCGCGGAAATCGCCTTCGACGCCGGCGGCGATTTGCGACTCGGCGCAGCCGTCACCGTCGGGGGCGGCGACGCGACCAGCCCGGCGGAAATTTTTCGCGGCACGATCACCGGTTTGGAGGCAATTCATCAACGCGGCAAACCACCGGAGCTGGCGCTGCTGGCCGAGGACGCCTTGCAGAAAGCGCGGCTGAAACGGCGGTCGCGCGTGTTTGAAGATCAGTCGCTGGCGGACATCGTCCGGCAAATCGCCGGCGAGCACGGCCTCACGCCGCAGGTGTCGGGCCTGGACCAGAATTTCGGCCCGCAAGTGCAGATGAACGAGACCGACCTCGGCTTCCTGCGACGCCTGCTGACGCGCGTGGACGCGGACCTGCAGGTGGTCGGAACGGATTTGCAGGTCTCGGCGCGGTCCGGCGTGCAGCGCGGCCAGATCGACCTGGACGCCGGTCGCGATTTTCATTTCGCGCGCGCGCTGGCCGACTTCGCTCATCAAGCCAGCGGCACCACCGTGAAAGGCTGGGACGTGCGCAACGGCCAGGCCATTTCCGTCAATGGCCAGGACAACGCGGCGGGTCCGGGCGAAGGCGCCCGCGGCGGCGGCTTGTTGGAACAGGCGCTCGGGTCGCGCACGGAACACACCGGGCGGCTGGCGGTGTTCAACGACGCCGAAGCCCGGGCGCTCGCCGATACCACCCGGAACGGCCGTGCCCGGCAGTTCCTGACGCTCCATGCCGTGGCCGGCGGCAATCCGAGTCTGCGCGTCGGCACCCACGTGCGCGTGACCGGCCTGGGGCGCTGGTTCGCGAACACGTATTACGTCACCGAGACGCGGCACCTGTTCGACCTCGAGTCGGGCTACCGCACCGAGTTCCGCGCCGAGTGCGCGTTTCTGGGAACCGCATGAGCGCGCCGCTGCCATCCGCCCTCGTCGCCGGCCTCATCCCCGGCTGCCACCTTGCGCAGGTCACCTCGGTCGATGACCCGTTGGGGTTGGCGCGCGTGAAGGTGCGCCTGCTCGCGCTCGACGGCGACGGTCACGCCGAGGTTTGGGCCCGCGTGGCTCTGCCTTTTGCCGGCGACAACCGCGGCACTTTCTTCATCCCGGATGTCGGCGACGAGGTGCTGGTGAGTTTCATCGCCGGCGACCCGCGGTTTCCCATCGTCCTCGGCGGTTTGTGGAACGGCGGCGCGCAACCGCCGGACACGATCGACAGCGGCGGGCGCAACGTGCGCAAGGTCATCCGCTCGAAGAACGGCGTGAAGCTCACGCTGGACGACACCGACGGGCAGGAGCGGTTCATCGTCGAAACGCCCGGCGGCCAGAAGGTCACGCTCAAGGACGGTCCCGGCGCGGTCACGATCGAGGACAGCAATGGCAATTCGGTGAAGTTGGAAACCGCCGGCATCACGGTGACCGCTTCGGCGAAGGTCACGGTGAACGCCACACAGGTGAGCGTGTCCGCGGGCACGGTCCAGGTCGATGCCGCCATGTCGAGCTTCTCCGGCATCGTACGGTGCGACGTGCTCCAGGCCACCACCGTCATCGCCACCACCTACACCCCCGGAGCGGGCAACGTATGGTAGCCGTCCACCAAGCCCACCACGAGACGGCGCTCCGCGGCGCGTGGTCGCCGGACACCGCGAAAGGCCCGCTGTTGATCCAGCGCACGGACGAGGATTTCGTCACCGCGCTGCTCGGCGAATTGAATTCGGCGGACGCGGAGGCCACCGTCACGGCACAGCGCTTGCAGCCCGCCGCCGGTCAAAATTACCTCCGCCTGTTCCAGCCGGTGCACCGGACGTTCACGCTGGCGTTGCTGGAAGCGCGCTGCGAGATCTTCGGCTTTCCGCGGCTCGACCCGCGCAAGATCGAGTCCGCCGGCCTGGTGGTCCGCCGTGTGGCGGAAAAGGACGGCCAGCCGCAGCGCGATGCCCAAGACCAGTACGTCCTGGAAGGCTGGCGAACCCTGGGCAAGACCGTGGCCGGCTGGGTGCCTTTCCCGCGGGGCGGCGTGACGACGGCGTGCGATCCGGTGCCGGAACGGCGCTGCGGACCGCGGTTCACCGGCAATGCCGAGGTGGACCGCCGTCTGCGCCCGGCGGTGACCGATTACGCGGAGGCGGTTTCGCCGCTGTTTCCCGCGCCGCCGGATGTCGCAGCCAAATGCGGGCACACCGTGCTGTTCGGCGTGGTGCCGGTCACCAGCTCCGCGCGCGCCGGCCTGCCGGACGCCGCGCCGCCCGCGCCCGCGAACGCCGCCGCGTGGGAAAGCGGCTGGCAGGAACACTTGTCGCCGCTGCTCAAAGCCACGAACCCCCGCACGCTGAGCTGGCCTTACCGCACGCTCACGCCGCCGACGCGCGACAACCTCGCGACGCTGCAGGCCACCGACTTCTACGTGGCGCTCCAACAGCTCGCGCAGGAATTCGGCGCGTTCAAGGAAGGTTCCGCCACGGCGACCGCGATCCTGTGCGAACTGGACAAGCTCCAGATCAAGCTGGCCGACGACACCTCGCGCGCCGCCGGTCAGTACCTGAAGGCCGCGGCGAGAATTGTGATTGAAGGCGAGGCGGCGAGTCCGGCGCCACCCGCGCCGAAGACCTGGCCGGTCATTGACGCCCCGGCCGCCGCCGCGCTCGATCGCGCGCTGAAGGCATCGGTCGAGGCCGCCCGCAAAGCCTTGCTGGCCGCGCCGGGCCGGTTTGACGAGCCGGGCCGGCTGTACGTCGTGCAAGGCTTCATCCGCGTGCGGCAACCGAACAATTGCCCCGCGAAGATCGTTTGGAGCGATGCCACCCCACCGTTTCAAATCGCGCCCTGGCACGAGCCGGGACCGGTGGCGCCGGCGCCGATCTTGTTGCCGGACCTGACCCGCGACGCGCTGAAAAAAGCCACGCCGGGCGTCATGTTCTCGGTGCCGAAGGATCTGTTCAATCTGCTCCGCGGCAAACCGAAGGATTTGCTGGATGGCAACGGATCCACTTCGGGTCTGCAGCTCGACTGGCTCTGCGGATTCAACATCCCGATCATCACGATCTGCGCCTTCATCCTGCTCAACATCATCCTGGCCATCCTGAACCTCATCTTCTGGTGGCTGCCGTTCGTGAAGATTTGCATTCCGTTCCCGCGCAAAAAGGCATGAGCACCCGCGAACCCATCGGCTGGCCGTTGCTGCCGCTCCCCGACGCGGATGGCGGACTGCGCTTCCCGACGCTCGAGCAAAGCCTCGCACAGCAGATTCAGGTGATCCTGCGCACGCGGCCCGGCGAACAGCTCATGCGGCCGGACTTCGGCGCCGGCCTCGAGGACTTCCTGCACGAGCCGAACACCTTGACCACGCAACGCCGCATCCGCGACCGCATCGTCGATTCGCTGGGCCGCTGGGAACGGCGGCTCCAGGTCGAGGATGTCGCGGTGACCGAAGTGCCCAACCAGCCCCAGCGTTTGCGCGTGGAAATCACTTACCGCGTCCGCCGCACCGGCAGCGTCCGCCGCACCGGCCTGACCCTCGACCTCGAAGCCTGACCCCGCCATGCCTCTCTCGATTCCCAACCTCGACGACCGCTCGTACCAGCAACTGCGGGACGAACTGGTCGCGCGGATCCCGGCCCACACGCCGGAGTGGACGAACTACAATCCTGGCGACCCGGGCGTCACGCTCGTCGAGTTGTTCGCGTGGCTCACCGACACGCTGCTCTACCGCGTCAACCTCATCCCGGAGCGCCAGCGCCTCGCCTTCCTGCGGTTGCTGGGCGTGAAGATGCGGCCCGCCAGCGCCGCACGAGCGCTGGTGGCGATCGGCTTTGCCAAGCCGGACACCACGCAGTCCCAACGCCTCGCCCCGCGCACGACCGTCAAAGGCCCGGTGCCATTCGAAACGCTGGACGAATTGATCGTGCTGCCCATCGTGGGCGAGCTTTACCGGAAACGGCCGTTGACAACCGACGAACAGAAAACGATGGCCGCCAAGGTGGCCGCGCTGAAGCGCCTTTATCCGGCTGGCGGCGAGGCGGTGCCGTACGTGACCACGCCGGTTTGTGCGGACGGCCGCCCGGAGCCGGACGGCGTGGACCTGATTTCGGGCACGGTGGATCAAGCCTTGTGGTTCGCCCTGCTCGCGCCGCCGGTGAAGAACCCGGACTTCACCGCCATTCGTGCCGCGCTCAGCCCGACCGAGGCGTCCGGCCCGCAAATCTTGAACGTCGGCTGGTCGCCAGCGCTGAGCCTGCCGGTCTTCGGCGAGGGCGCGGCGCCCCGCCCGCCGGTGCCGCACGTCTGGGAAGTCTGCGTCCAGACCGCGACCGGCGCGGTGGGTTACCGCGAGCTCAAGGTCGCGTCCGACGGCACTTCCGGCCTGGTCCGCGACGGCATCGTGAGGCTTTACCTCCCCAACGCGGCCGACCTCTTCGCGCCGCCGAACGATGTCGCCACCGACCTCGATGCCGGCACCGGCGAGCGCCCGCCGCGCCTCGACGACGCCGACAAAACCGCGCGCCTGCTGGGCTGGCTCCGGCTGCGCCCCACCACGGATCTCGACTCGCTCACGGTTTCCTGGGCTGGCCTCAACGCCGCCGCCATCGAACAACGCCAGACCCGCACCAACTTGATCGTGGGCGCCGGCACGGGCGCCGCCGACTTGGAGGCGAAACTACCATTGGCGGGCATCGACCCCGGCAGTTTTGCCCTCGAAGTCGAGGAGACCGGCCGCGGCTTTCTGCGCTGGACGGCCATTGACGACCTCGCCCTCGCGAACAAGGACAGCGCCGCGTTCGAGCTCGATCCCGAGGCGGGCAGCGTCAAGTTCGGCGACGGCGTGCGCGGACGCATTCCGGCGCGCGGCGCGCGGATCAAGGTGGCTTTGCTCCGCGCCGGCGGCGGCCAGGCCGGCAATCTCGCCGCGGGCGCGTTGACGGCGGTGGACGCGCCTTCCGCTCCGCCACTCAAGGTCTGGCAGCCAATGGTCACGTTGGGCGGTCAGGACGCCGAGACGCTGGCCGAGGCCGAGAAGCGCATCCCGGCGTTGTTCCGACACCGCAACCGCGCCATCGCGCCGGACGACTACGAGGAACTCGCCCGAGCAACCCCGGGCGTGCGGGTCGGCCGCGTGGAAGTGCTGCCGCGCTTCAAACCCCAGCAACGCCGCTTCGACGTGCCCGGCGTCGTCTCGGTGATGGTCCTGCCGGCGCGCGACACGTTCGAGCCGCCGTATCCGCGCGTGGACCGGCCGTTCATCGAGGCCGTGTATGGCCAGCTCGAGCCGCGCAAGCCGCTCGGCGCCGAGCTGTACGTCATCGGCTGCGAATACGTGCCCATCGCGCTCAGCGTCGGCATCGACAACCCGAGCGGCGAACAATCGGTCTTCACGGCGGTCCAGGACGCGCTGCGCAAATTCCTGTTCGCACTGCCGCCGGGTGGACCGGACGGCAACAGCTGGCCGCTGGGCCGCACCGTCAAGCGGCGCGAATTGGAGATCGTGGTTTCCCGCGTGGAAGGCGTCGATGGCGTTTATGGCCCAAATCTGTTCACCCGAACCGCCACCGGCAGTTGGCAAAAAGTCGTTGCCGCCGACGGTAACGAATCCGCGGAAATCCCGCTCCTCGCCTGGCAATTGCCGGAACTGATGGCCGTGGTCGTGGCCACCGGCGCGGCCCCCGACGAGGTGAAACCGCCCGCGCCGAAAAAGGCGAAAGACGGCCTGGCCATTCCGGTCGTGCCCGAGGTCTGCTGATGGACGCCAACGGACAACGATTCTGGCTCGCGCTTGGCGGAAAGCCTTGGGTGCCGCAACAGCCCGGCACGCTCGAAGTCCGCGAGCGTTTCCTGCGTCTCGCCAGCGCCCGGCCGCCGCGCGTGGTCGCGGAGAACGTCGCCGCCGCCACCGCGCGGCTCCAACTGGTGCCGCAGACCCGCGACGCCTTCGGTGGGCGCGCCTGGTACGACGCCGGCGCCGCGGCCGTGCTGGCCACCAGCGGCGACCTCCCGCCCACCAAGTTGCTCGATGTCGCGGGCACGGTCACCGACCTCGCGCTGGGTTTCGACGAGTACCTTTACCTCGCCGTGGACGGCCAGGTATGGGTGCGCGATTTGCTGGGGCGCTGGCCGGGTGAAACCATCGGCCCGGCGGGCTTTCAAGCCTGGCGCCTCGCCGCCGACCCTGCCGGCGGGGCCTGGGTGTTGGATCGCACCAACCGCCAGCTTGCACGCCTGAGCGGTCAATTGTTCCCACCGCCGCCCCCCGGCGATTTCCCGCCCGACATGTTCCGGCCGCAACCGGAGAACCCGCGGCCGTTCCGTCTCGAGGTGCTGCCGGGGGCGTGGCTCGACCCCGGCGATGACCCCGTGGCGATCGCGGTGAAACCCGGCGCCGGCGCCGCGGTCCTGGTCTGGAGCGCGGACGGTCGGGCCCGGATTTTCGTGGTGGATCAGACCGGCAAGCGCGGACCGGTGGCGACCCTCCACGAAGCCGGCCGGCCGTTCAGCCTGGCCTGGCTCGAAACGGACCGCTTTGCCGTGCTGGCCGCGCGCGACCTGGGCGGCGGCCAGGCGGTGAGCGAAGCGTTGGTCTATGCGCTCGGCAGCGGCGAAATCCACGAGTCGGGCGAAGTCTTCCCGCTGCGCGATCCGGCGGACGGACCGTTCCTGCACGGCGTCATCTTGCCGGTCGAATACCCCGTGACCGATGCCGGTTCGCGCCCGCTGGTGTCGGTGTCGCTGCCTTCCTACGCGCCGAGCGGCGTGGCCGTGCTGGGCCGGCCGGACAGCGAAGCGACCGGCGACGCCGCGGACACCGAAGTGCGGACGCTTTTCGACAGCGGCGTGGACGGCACGGCCTGGCACCGGATTTATGCTGAAGCGCTCATTCCGGCGGGCGCGGGTTTCCTGCTCGAAGCCGCGGCGTCAGACACGATTGACCAACCGTCGGTCATCCCGGCAGGCGACTGGTTTCCGCATTACTTCGGCGGCATTTTCAACGACGACGATCAGCGCAAGAAACCGCACGCCGCGTGGCTGCGGGCGAAGTCCGAGTTGCCGTGGCACGACGGCTTCCTGGACGAGCCGCCGGCGCCCGGCACCGCCGGCCTGTTCACGGTGTTACTCCAGCGCGCGGGCCGCCGCGTGCGGACCTTGCGCGGGCGCTTTTTGCATCTGCGGCTGACGCTCTTCGGCACCGGCCGCGCCTCGCCGTGCCTGCACGCGCTGCGAGCTTACGCGCCGCGCTTTTCCTACCAGGACCGGTACCTGCCGGAGTTGTATCGCGAGAACGTGTTCGGTCCGGCCGCGGACGCCGCGGCGGCCGATCACGGTTCGACGCCCGCCGATTTTCTGGGCCGGTTCCTCGCGAACTTCGAGAGCGTGCTCACGCCGCTCGAAGACCGCATCGCCGCGAGTTGGATGGTGACCGACCCGGCGACTGCGCCGGCCGGGGCCGTGGATTGGATCGGCTCCTGGATTGGCGTCGCGTTCGAGCCGTGGTTCCCCGCAGCGCGACGCCGCGAAATGGTGCGGCGCGCGGCCGAAGTGTTTGCCTGGCGCGGCACGCGGCGCGGGCTGGAACTGGCGCTGGACGTGGCGACCGGCGGGGGCGTCAGCGCGGGCCGGATCATCGTGATCGAGGACTTCTGGTTTCGCCGCACGTTCGGGACGATTCTTGGCCTCGACTTGGACAAGCCTTACGACCCGCTGTTCGGCGGGCCGGTCATCACCGGCAATTCCAAGGTGGGCCGCACGCTGATCATCAACGAAACCCGGCGCCGCGAATTCCTCGCCTTGTTCGACGCCGACATCGAGCTCTCCGCGGCGGATCAGCAGGTGGTGCAGGATTTCTTCGACTCACTCGCCCACCGCGCCACCGTGCTCGTGCACGAAACGGCGACGGCGGACGAACTCACCCTGATTGGTCGCGTGGCCGAGCGGGTGGCGCCGGCGCACATCCTGGTCCGCGTCCGCCGGGCCAGTCGCGATTTCATGGTCGGCCTGGCGAGCCTGCTGGGCGTGGACACGTATTTGCGCCCCGAACCGCCGCCCGCCGCGGTGGAAGTTCAACGAAGCAGCGTCGGCGACGGCTCGCGCTTGCTACGACCCGCCGCGCTCGATCCCCGAATGGAAGGAACCGCCTCATGAGCCTGTTGCCCCAACCGTTTCCGGCGCCGCCGCTGCGGCCCAGTTATCACACCGGCATGTTGCTGGACGCGGAAGATTTCCGCGACGAGCAAGGCTATCACCGCGGCCAGTTGGCGCGGCTCGCCCGCTGGCTCCA
>JAKANS010000116.1 GCA_021823625.1 bacterium
GGTGGACCGTAAAATCCGCGAGGCGATCGCGGCGGAGCCGGACGGCTGGCTGGCGGAATTGGCTGGCGGGAAGGCGGGGGCCGAGGCGCGTCACTTGGGAGTCGCGCTGGCCCGTCAGGATGTCGCGGCGGAGCGCATTCTCCGCGAAACCGCGGCCGACCTCGCCTTTGGCCTGTCGCACGCAGTGCATTTGCTGCACCCGGAAATCGTTCTGCTCGGCGGCGGCCTTTCGCTGCTGGGTGAGCCGCTGCGGACAGCCGTGGCCGGGGCGTTGCCGGCGTTTTTGATGGAGGCTTTTCAGCCGGGACCGCAGATCGCGCTCGCCAGGCTGGCGGAAGACGCCGTCCCGGTCGGTGCGCTGCTGCTCGCGGCCGGCGCCAGGCGCGCTAAAACTTGAAGGCCAGGCCGGCCATCCCGTAGGCCGAACCGTCGAGGTCGAGCGTGGCCTGATGCGTGGGCGTGCCCAAATTGATGCTGTCGGCGAACACGTACTCTGCGCCGGCAAAGATGCCGACCGTCCGCGACAGCGCGACCAGCAACTGGCCGCGGACGTACCCGCCCACGACCCAATCCTGCTGCGAGACGGAACCGGATTGCGTTTGCGACGCACCTCCCGCCAGGGTGGCGGTTTCCGAGTAGGTGAAATCCGTGTCCGCGTACTGGAGGTAGAGGCCGCCGCTGATTTGGAGCGACAACGGATTGCCCATCGGGATGTCCAGGTTCGGGCCCAGGCGGATGCCGAAGACGCTCGATTCGAGTTTGCGATTGCCTGTGAAGGTGACCGCTTCCGTGGAGGCTGTGCGCGTCGGCGAATCGCTGATCACGGGTCCCGGCCCGCCGAAGGTGCCCTGGTACGGCGCCGCGGGCGGGGTGATGCCGCCCAGATTGTAGAGGTCGCGAACGAGGTGGGCGTTGGCACTGAGAGTGGAATCGTCGCTGATCGAAACCGGAGTGTAGGTGGCGCCAAGCTCGACGCCCCAATTGGCGCGGCCAAATTCGAAGAGGTACCGCGTGTAAGTCACCTCGCCGCCGACCAGCGGGTCGTCCTTCACGTCGTTGACCACAGCCGGATTGCTGCCCGACATGGCGCTCAAGGCGAGGGTGCCGGCACCGGGAGGGGCTTGGCGGTCCCTTTGATAACCCCAGTTCCACGTTTGGCCGCCGCCGTTACCGCTGCTGTCCACCTTGACGTATCCGTCGTCATAGACGCGATCCAATCCTCCGCCGGTCGCGGGTCCGGGGTTCGCTCCCGTCCCCGCCAGGGAGCTCTGGAAGCTGGCCTTGACGTTGAAGCCCAGGCGCGGCGCGAAGGTGATGCGGTTGGGTTGCTCGATCGGTTCGCCCGCTTTGGCCAGCGGCAGGACGGCGGTGACGGCGAGCAAACACAGGGGGGTGGAGGCACGACTTTTCATGGCGTGAACCGAGGGAGTTTTCAAGGTTGTGTGAATTGGATGACCCGGTAAAAGCGCGACGCGCCCGGCGGCGTGGCCGTCTTTGGCGGCCCGTCGTCGAACCATTGGACGTCGTCCGTGGCGGCGGTGATGGCCGGCGCGGCGGTGTGCCAGATGTCGCTCAGCGAGTCGCGGTATTGAACCAAATACTGGCTGCCGGGAACGGTCTGGAATTCCAGGAGCAAGCGGCCTTGACTCACCTGGCCGGCGATCTTCAGTGACCCAGGACCGGGGATCGTCGGAACGTTCCCGCCGGTTGGCGGGGGCGGGAACTCCGGATCTTCGACGGCGGTGTAAACGGGCGAGGTAAAGCCGCCCCGGCCACGTTGGTAGAACTCGACCGTGAAGTCCACGCCTTCCCCGGCGGCGACCGCGCGCCGCAGTTGCAGGTAAGGCTGGCCGTCTGCCGCACCTGAGGCGTTGAGAACCACCACGTTGGTCGGCATTTTGTTTAACACCAGTGCGGTCGCGGGCAGCGCGTTGGTGCCGACGTTCGTGAACCGCACTGTTTGCGCGAAGAGTCCAGTCTGGGGATCGAACGCCGGCGCGGTGACCACCTGGACCGCCAGCGGCGAGATCACGGTGGAAATCAGCGAGGCGGTGTCGTTGCCGGGGTGTGGGTCCGTCACTGCGCCATCGCTGTTCACACTGACCGTTGCGGTGTTCGTGACCAAGCCTTCGAGCGTGGGCTGGACGCGGATCGTGACCGTGGCCGTGGCGCCGTTCGTGAGTGCCCCCAGGTCACAAGTGACGCTGCCATTGGCGAAGGCGGCGATGCCCTGCGACGTTGTCGCGCCCAGGAACGTGAGCGAAGCGGGAAGCGCGTCCGTCACGAGGCAGCCCGGCGCGACAGCCGGCCCGGCGTTGGTGACCGTGAGCGTGTAGGTCAACTCGGCGCCTTTGTGAACCGGCTCCGGTTGGGCGGTGAGCGTCAAGGTGAGGTCCGCCCGATTGGTGGCGGTGCCGGTGGACGGCGTGGTGAGGGTCGCGGTGTTGTTGGCTTGGTAAGGGCCAGGGTCGTTCACGTGGGCGGAAGCGACCAGGTCCTCCGGCGTTTCCGGGAGCACGGTGACGCTGAGTGTGGGCCCGCCGCTGGCCGGCACGGTCACACCGCTGAATCGCACGACACCGTTGTCGAGCACGCCGCCGGTGCTGGCCGAAACGAACTGCGCCGTGGCCGGCACGGCAAAACTCACTTCGAGATTGGTGACCGCGGGAGGCCCCGCCGGTCCCTGGCCCGCGTTGACCAGCGCGATGTTGTACATGAATTCTTCGCCCGCCACGGCCTCCGCAGAAACCGGTTTGAGCGCCACGGCCACGTCGGGCCAGTATGTCCTCTCGATCGTCACCGGTGCGCAGGCGGACAAGGGCGACGTCGCGCCGCCGCGGTCAAGCAACCGGGCGACCACGAATTGCGTGTCGTTCAGGGAGTCGGCGACCACCTGAGTGAACGAGGCGCCGCCGCCGGCGTCCGTCGTGACTGCCTGCAAGCCCAGCGCCGCGAGGGCGGGGCCGGCGACTCCGTCCGGGCAGTGGGTCGTCGCGTAAAACAGCACGCTGTACTGGGTGTTCGGGGTGGCCGTCACGGTGCCGGCGATGCGGACGCCCAGGTCGCGTTGCGCGGCGGTCGTGATCAGCGGCGGGGCCAGGTCGGCCCGGACCGCCACGGTGGCGATCGACCCGCCGGCGATTGACAATCCCAGCGCGAGCCAGAAGCCGAATGGCGCCCACCGCCGTCGGCTCAGGCTACGGTGCGGAGGTGAAGCAACCGGCGACGACATGGCCGGAGTTTGGGCGCCGGGCAGGGGCAACGCCAGCCTTTTCAAAACCGCGAGGCGGGCGCAAAAAGCTATCGGCCAGGTCGGCTCTTTGCCATATTCCCGCCCATGAACGACTGGATCACCAACTACGTGCGGGCGCAAAAAGCCGCGCTGGATTCCATCTCGACCGCCGGCGTCGCGCGGATCGTGGACCGACTCAAGCGGGCGCTGGTCGAGGACCGGCAGATCTTCGTCTTTGGCAACGGCGGGAGCGCGGCCAACGCGTCGCACTTCGCCACCGACCTGGGCAAGGGCGCTTCGGACAAGGTCGGCAGGCGGTTCCGCGTCCTGTCCTTGAACGACAACGTGAGTTGGCTGACCGCACTCGGCAACGACTACGCCTACGAGGACGTCTTCGTCCGGCAGCTCCAAAACTACGGCCGCAAGGGCGATCTTGTGTTGACCATGAGCGTCAGCGGCCGGTCGCCCAACCTGGTCAAGGCGGTCGAGTGGGCGAAGAAGAACGGCCTCGAAACGGTCGCGCTCGTCGGGGCCAAACGCGGGCCGCTCGCTGAACTCGCGGACGAAGTCATTGCCATCGACTCCGACCATTACGGTCGCGTCGAGGATTGCCACATGGGCATCTGCCACATGCTCTGTTACGCCTTCATGGAAGGGGCGGTCACGGTCTGAGCGCCGGGAAGCGGGCTCCCGGTAGGGCGGACCGCGCGGGACCGTCCGGCAATTCAGCGGTTCCACTTCCCGCTTGCTGGCTGGGGAGCCGCGGTCCAAGGATGTCCGGCGTTGATGTCCCTTCGTTGTGAGTCAGGCAGGGGGCGCCGCGTTTGTCGGCGGGCTGGACGGCTCGCCGCGAGTTGGCTGCCAGTCGGCTTGGGCTTGGTCGTTGCCGGTGCAGCGTTGGTCCGGGGCCAGACCAACGGCATCTTGCGCGAGGTGTTCGCGAACCTGCCCGGTTCGGCGCTCGCCAACCTGACCAGCGCGGCGAAGTACCCCGCGTCGCCGGACAGCGACTCGATCGACCCGACCTTCGAGGCGCCGGTGAACTTCTCCGACAACTACGGCCAGCGGATGCGCGCGCTGTTGCTTCCGCCGCAGACCGGCACGTACACGTTTTGGATCTCCAGCGATGACCAGTCCGCGCTTTACCTGAGCACCAGCGAGGATCCCGCGGCGAAGAAACCGATCGCCGGCGTGTCGGGCTGGACGGCGTCGCGGGAATGGACCAAGGAGGCGGGGCAAAAGTCGGCAGGCATCCGGCTCACGAACGGATTTCGGTACTACGTTGAAGCCATCCAAAAGGAGGGTGGGGGCGGCGACAGTCTGGCGGTGCGGTGGCAGTTGCCCAGCGGCGCGATCGAAGAGCCGATCCCGGCCAAACGGATGGTGCCATTTGGCGCGGGCCCGCCCCAAATCAAGACCCAACCGGCCGACGCAACGGCGGTGGAAGGCACGACGGCGCTTTTCAGCGTCAGCCTGAGCCGCATCCTGGGAGCGACGTTTCAATGGCAGCATCAAGGAACGAATTTGCCGGGCGCGACTGCCGCCACCTGTGTTTTCGGTCCGGTGCAAATGCCGGATGACGGAGCCGAATTCGTTTGCCAGATCAGTAACGTGTGGGGTTCGGTGACGACGCGGACGGCGACCTTGAACGTGGCCCGCGACGTGGTGCCGCCGTCGCTGGCGAGTGTGGGTACGCCGGGTGATCTCACGCTGGTGACGGTCGTTTTCACGGAGGCGGTGGAGCCGGCGAGCGCGACGAAGGTCAGCAACTACTTGCTCTCTCCGGGCGCCACGGTGTTGGGCGCGACCTTCGGGCCGGACGACCGGACGATCCTGCTGACCACCACGCCGATGGTCGCCGGCATGGAGTACACGCTCCGAGTGGGTGGGGTGCGCGACCGCGCGGACCTCCCGAACGTGATCTCGTCGGGCGCGCGCGCGAGCTTCAACCTGAACTTGGTGCCGCTCAGTGCGGCGTACCTGCGACCACAGCCCGAGCCTCCCGGTCCCTCGAGCCGGCACGGGCCGGTGGTGCTTTCGGAGATCATGGTTCACCCGGCGCCGCGTGCGGATGGGCGCAACTTGGAGTTCATCGAGTTGTACAATTCCAACCCGTACTTCGAGGACATCGGCGGTTGGCGGATCGCAGGCCAGGTGGACTTCACGTTCCCGCGCGGCACCTTGCTCCCGGCTCAAAGCTCCCTGGTGGTGGCTGCGGAGCCGGCGGACGTCAGCGCCGTGTATGGCATTACCGGCGTGGCCGGGCCGTATGCCGGGCGCCTGGCCAACTCCGCAGGCACACTCCGGTTGTTGAATCGGCAAGGCGCGATCCTCTTCGAAGTGGCGTATTCCGGCGATCCGCCCTGGCCGGCGGCGGCCGATGGCGCTGGTCATTCGCTGGTGCTCGCACGGCCGTCCTTGGGCGAACGCGATCCCGCCGCCTGGGCCGCGAGCGATGTCCGCGGCGGTTCGCCGGGACGCGCGGACAGCGCCAGCACGACGCCTTGGCAGACGGTGGTGATCAATGAATTCCTCGCCCACACCGATCCGCCGCAGGTCGATTTCGTCGAGCTTTACAACTACAGCGCTTCGCCGGTCGATCTGTCCGGATGTGTGCTGACGGACGATCCGGCGACGAACCGGTTTGCGTTTCCGCCGGGGACGTCGATTCCAGCGCTGGGGTTTGTTGCGCTCGAGGAAACGCAACTCGGCTTTGCCCTGAACGCCGCCGGCGAGACGATCTACCTCGTGTCGCCCGACGACACCCGCGTGCTCGATGCGGTGCGGTTTGGCGCGCAGGAAAACGGCGTCGCCACGGGTCGTTACCCGGACGGCGCGCCGACGTTTTCGCGGTTGGGCCAGCCCACGCCGGGAGCGGCCAACGCACCAATCCGCCTGTCGCCCGTCGTGATCAACGAGCTGATGTACGATCCGATCAGCGGCGACGAGGACGATCAATACGCTGAACTGTATAACCGCGCGGGGGCGCCCGTGGACGTGAGCGGGTGGCGGCTTGAGGACGGCATTCGCTTCGTGCTCGCCAGCGGCACGGTGATTCCGCCGGACGGTTACCTCGTCGTCGCGCGGAACCCGGAACGGCTGCTGACGAACTACGCTGGCCTGGACCCGACGCAAGTGCAGGGCCCGTTCAGCGGCAGCCTGGCCGGCCGCGGCGAGCGCGTGGCGCTGTCGCTGCCGGATGACATTGTGCAGGCGAAACCCGGCGCGGCGGCGACGACGAACCGGGTACACATCGTCGTAGATGAAGTGACCTACCGTTCCGGAGGACGTTGGGGGCGGTGGGCCCACGGTGGAGGCAGCAGCCTGGAACTCGTGGACGCGCGCGCCGACCACCGGTTGGCACCGAATTGGGCCGATAGCGACGAAACCGCGAAGAGCGACTGGACGACGATCGAGGTTCGAGGCGTTTTGGACAACGGCAACGGCACGGCGGACTCGCTGCAGATTGTGGCGCTGGATGCTGGCGAATACCTGGTGGACAACGTCGAAGTCATCCCGGTTGGCGGGACAAACCTGATCGCAAACCCGGACTTTGAATCTGGCCTGGACGGCTGGGTGGCTCAAGGCAACCACGAAGACTCCAGCCTCGAAACCGGCGAAGGCGATACCAGCCAGCAATGCCTCCACGTCCGCGCCACCGGTCGTGGCGACACCGGCGCCAACCGCATCCGGGTGCATTTGACTTCGCCGATTTCAGCCGGCCGAACGGCGACCATTCGCGCCCGCGTGCGCTGGCTCGCCGGGTTTCCGGAAATCCTTTTCCGCCTGCATGGAAACTGGCTGGAAGCCACCGGCAACGCGCTGACCGCGCGCAATCTCGGCACGCCGGGCACGCGCAACAGTCGGGCACTGGACAACGCGCCGCCGGCCATCACGGACGTCCGGCATTACCCGCCGGTTCCTGTTGCGAACCAGCCGGTGCAGGTCACCGCGCGCGTGCATGACCCGGACGGGTTGAGCGTGTTGCTGTTGCGGTACCGCCTCGATCCGGACACGAACTTTTTATCCTTGCCCATGACGCCCCAGGGTGCCGGCCTGTTTGGGGCGGTGATCCCGGCGCAGACCTCCGGCCGGTTGGTGGCCTTTCACGTGGCGGCGGCGGACCGGTTGACGCCGTCCCGCCGGTCGTTGTTTCCGAACGACGCGCCAGCCCGGGAATGCTTGGTGCGCTGGGGCGACCCCACTCCGGCCAGCGCCTTTGGCACGTACCGGGTTTGGATGACGCAGGCGACTCTCAACCGGTGGTCGCAACGCGAGAAGCTCAGCAACAAGCCGCTCGACGTGACCTTCGTGGACGGCGCGCGCGTGATTTACAACGCGGGCGCGATGTACTCCGGCAGTCCCTGGCACGCGCCCGGATTCAATTCGCCCACCGGCAACGTGTGCGATTACGCGATGTACTGGCCGGCGGACGATCCGTTGCTGGGCGAAACGGAGGGCACGCTGCAATGGCCCGGCAACGGCGGAGGCGACAATTCGTATCAGCGCGAGCAGACTGCGTACTGGATCGCCAGCCAATTGGGCCTGCCGTACTGCTACCGGCGGCACGTGAATCTGTTCGTGGCCGGCGTTCGCCGGACGGCGTACTTCGAGGATGTGCAGCAGCCTAACGGCGACATGGTGGATGCCAGTTTCCCCGAGGGGCGTAACGGCGACCTGCACAAGGTGCAACTTTGGTTCGAGTTCGATGACGCGGCCTCCGCCTTCACCGCCAACGGAGCTTCGCTCGATCGCGTGACGACCACCGGCGGCGTCAAGAAGCTCGCGCGCTACCGCTGGACCTGGGCCAAGCGCGCCCTTAATGGCTCGGCCAACAATTACACGAACCTGTTCGCGCTGGTGGACGCAGTGAACAACTCTTTGAGCGGCACGAGCTACTCCCAACGGGTCGAATCCGCCGTGGACGTGGACAACTGGCTGCGCACCTACGCCGTCGAGCACATCGTGGGCAACAACGACAGCTACGCGTACGGCGGCGGCCAGAACATGTACGCCTACAAAGCCACCGGCGACACCTGGAAGCTGATGATCTGGGACATCGACTTCGCGTTCGCGTCCCAACCGCCGAACAGCGATCTCTTCAACGTGGGCGGGCGAAACATCGGGCCAGACCTTACGTATCCGCCGTACCGGCGGCTTTACTGGCAAATCCTGCAGGAAGCGGCGAATGGTCCGCTGGTGGCCGCGAACGTGAACCCGGTGCTCGACGCCAAGTACGCTGCGATGATCAAAGCCGGCCTGGCCATCGACAGCCCGGCCAGCATCGAGAACTTCATCAGCCAGCGTCGCGCCTACATTCTGGGTTTGATCGCCTCGAACGCCACCGCGTCGTTCGCGGTCACGTCCGGTGGCGGCCGTGACTTCGCCACCAATAAATCTCTGATCACTCTGGCGGGCACCGCACCGATCGAGGTGCGCACCCTGCTCGTGAACGGCCTGGCCTGGCCGGTCAACTGGACGTCGATCACCAATTGGTCGGTGACCGTGGCTCTCACCGCTGGCGACAACGTTTTTCTGATCCGCGGACTGGACCAGGCCGGAGCGGCGGTGCGCGGCGCGACCAAGCGGATCGTGGTGCGGAACACGTTAGCCACCGATGCGCCCGCGGATTCGCTGTGCTTTAGTGAGATCATGGTGGGGCCGGCCGTGCTTGGTGGCGGCTACGTCGAGTTGTTCAACCGCTCGAGCACAACCTCGTTCGACCTCTCGGGTTGGCGGATCGACGGACTGGGGTTCACCTTCCCCGCCGGAACGGTTTTGCGGCCGCGCTTCTACGCGCTGGTGGTCGAGGATCGCGCGGTTTTTCAAGCTGCTTACGGCGCGAACCGGCCCGTGGTGGGCGAGTACACCGGCCATCTCGACAAAGACGGCGAGACGTTGAAGCTGGTCCGGCCCGGCACCGACGGTGCCAGCGAGGTGGTGGTGAACGAGATGACTTACGGCACCACCGCTCCGTGGCCCGCCACCGCCGAGCATCCGGGAGCGTCCTTGCAGATTCGCGACGCGGACCAGGATGACAGCCGCGTGGCAAACTGGGCGACTGCCGGGGCTGGGCAGACGCCGGCCACACCCGGCTTCGGCAATTCCGTCGCTGAAACACTCCCGGCGTTCCCGCCGCTTTGTCTCAACGAAGTTCAGCCGGTGAACCAGTTCGGACCGATCGATCACTTCGGCCACCATCATCCTTGGGTGGAGTTGTACAACGGTGGCATGACCAACGTGGTACTCGACGGCCTGGCGTTTTCCGACAACCTCACCAACCTCACGCGCTGGCCGTTCCCGGCCGGCACGACCGTACCCGCGCATGGTTTCCGCGTGGTGTGGTTGGATGGCCAGCCCGGCGAGTCCACGGCCGATGAACTGCACGCCGGCTTCAGTCTCGCTGCGAACGCCGGATTCCTGGCGCTGGCGCGGGACCTCGCTGGAGCGCCGCAGCTCTTGGATTACCTGCAGATTCCGCCGTTGCTCGCGGATCGCTCGTTCGGCTCCTATCCGGAAGGTCGCATCGGCGGACGGCGTGGCTTCGACTATCCGACGCCGGGGGTCGCGAACGATCCCGCGGTGGCGCCGGTCCAGGTCGTGATCAACGAGTGGATGGCGGACAACCAGACCACGCTCGCCGACCCGGCCGACGGCGAGTTCGACGACTGGTTCGAGCTGTACAACGCGGCCGACACCGTGGCGGACCTCAGTGGTTATTATCTCGGCAGCGACACGAACAACCCGACGCAGTTCCGGATCCCCAACGGCATTTCGATCCCGGCGCATGGTTTCCTGCTGGTTTGGGCCGATGGCGACACCGGCCAGAACTCGACTCAGCCGCCGGCAGTCCACACAAACTTCAAACTCGCGAAGGCGGGCGAGTCCATCGGCCTGTTCGACCCCAACGGGCGCGTGCTCGACTTCGTCACCTTCGGGCCCCAAGCCACCGACCGCTCGGAAGGGCGCAAACCGGACGGCAGCGCGACCGTCGAAGTCCTGACACACCACACGCCGGGTGCGGCGAATGGAATCGATTCCCTGCAAATCCAGGCCATCACGCTACTGCCGCCGACCGGCGTTACGGTCACCTTCCATTCCATCGCGGGAATGACTTATCAGCTTGAGGCCACCGCCACCCTCGAAAGCCCCGATTGGCGGCCGGCGGGAGCACCGGTCGTTGCCAGCGGTGGGTTGGCACAAGTTTCGGATGCGCCCGGCGACGCGCCGCGGCGATTCTATCGCCTCCGGCTGGTGCGTTGAGCCAACCGACGGAGCCGCGCGCGCAGACAGGTGATTGCCCACCGCTGGGAGACCAACAAGGCGACAGAAGTTCCCAACCAGGATGCTCGCCAAATCCGTGAGCATCTCTACAATCGCGCCTGTACCCGCTGCCGCCGACATGAACGAAAGCTGAATTACGGATCGCATGAAGACTTGCTCCTTTCTGGGCGCCTTGCTGCTGAGCACGCGGCTGTTCGGCGCCGCCGAACCCGCGCCCGCAGCGCCCGCGCCTGCCGCCGTTCCCGCAAAGATGCCCGACCGCCTGCAATGGTGGCGCGAAGCCCGCTTCGGCTTGTTCATCCATTGGGGGCCCGTCAGCCTCAAAGGCACCGAGATCAGTTGGTCGCGCGCCAACTCGAATCCGCTTTGCCCAAACAAGGGCCCGATCCCGGTCGAGGTGTACGACAACCTCTACAAGGAATTTAACCCCACGAACTTCGACGCCGCCCAGTGGGTGCGCATTGCCCAAGCCGCTGGCACGCGGTACATGGTCCTGACCGCGAAGCACTGCGACGGCTTCTGTCTCTGGCCCACTAAGACCATCGACCATCACATCGGCAACTCGCCTTTCCGGCGCGACGTCTGCGGCGAACTGGCCGCGGCCGCTCACACCGCGGGGATGCCAATCGGTTGGTATTACTCGCCGATGGATTGGTACGACCCGGATTGCCGCACGGACCGCAACGTGGCGTATCTTCGGCGGATGACCGGCCAACTGCGTGAACTGCTCAGCGATTACGGGCGCATCGCCATGCTGTGGTTCGACTGGGACGGCGGCACGATTCCCTGGGACCAGGCGAATACCTATCGCCTGGTTCGCCAGGCCCAGCCGCAAATCATCGTGAACAACCGGCTTGACTGTACTTTCGGTGCCCACTCCGCCGACCAGTACATCGGCCCGGATGCGGATTACTACACGCCGGAGCAGGTGATTGGCACGTACGACGACCAGCGACCGTGGGAGACTTGCATGACCTTGGGCACCCAATGGTCGTGGAAACCAAATGACACGATCAAATCGGTCGCGGACACGGTGCGCATTCTGGCGCGCTGCGCTGGCGGCGACGGCAATCTGTTGCTGAACGTCGGCCCCATGCCGAACGGCCGGATTGAGCCACGCCAGGTCGAAGTCCTGGAAGGTGTCGGAACCTGGCTGGCGAAGTGCGGCGAGAGCATTTACGGCACGCGCGGCGGGCCGTTCAAGCCGGGCCGGTACGGCGCCTCGACGCGCAAAGGGAACACGGTTTATCTTCACGTTTTCAACTGGCTGGACGATCCGCTGCGGCTGCCGGGGATTCCTGCGAAAGTGCTCCGCGCCCGCGTCCTCACCGGCGGCGAGGCGAAGGTCCGGCAGAGCGCGGATCGACTGGAAATCGCCGTTCCCGAAAGCGCCCGGCAACCGTTCGACACCGTCGTGGCCCTGGAACTCGAAGGCGACGCCGGCCGGCTCCCGGCGGTGGACGTGCCCGCGAAGGTGTCGTTGACGAAAGGCGCGAAAGCCCGCGCCTCGAACGTCTATCAACGGCAGGCGCAGTTTGGCGCCGACCTGGCGGTGGACGGCAACGACGACACGCGTTGGGCCACCGACGCCGGTACCCGCCAAGCGTGGCTGGAGGTGGACCTTGGGCGGCCGGTGCGGTTCGATCAGGCCGTCATTGCCGAGGCTTTTCCGGAACGGGTGCGACGGTTTGAGTTGCAGTGGCTCGACGGCTCCGACTGGAAGACTTTCTGCACCGGTACGACGCTGGGCGAACTCTGGAGCCGCCGCTTCGCGCCGGTAACGGCCCAGCGGGTGCGCTTGAACATTCTCGACGCCACCAACGGCCCGACGCTTTCGGAATTCAGCCTTTTCGACGCCGCTAACTAACCGAACCGATATGAAAACAATGCGATTCAAGAATTGGATGCTGGCCGGCGCTCTCGGGTGCCTGCTGGCCAATGCCGCCGAGCCGGCCTCATCCGCTGCCACCGATCGTCTCGAATGGTGGCGCGAGGCGCGGTTTGGCCTCTTCATTCACTGGGGGCCGGTGAGTCTCAAAGGCACGGAGATTGGCTGGTCGCGCGCGGGGGAGCGCCGCGGCTATGGCTTTGGCCGCGGGACGGAAGTACCCGTCGAGGTCTATGACAACCTTTACAAGGAATTTAACCCCACCAATTTCAACGCCGACGCCTGGGTGGCCACGGCGCAGGCGGCTGGCATGAAGTACCTCGTGTTTACCAGCCGCCACCACGACGGCTTCAGCATGTTCGACACGAAGGTCAGCGACTACAAAATCACGTCGCCCGACAGCCCGTTTCACCGCGACGTAGTGAAGGAATTGGCCGACGCCTGCCATCGGGCCGGGCTCCGCTTCGGCCTCTATTACTCGCCGCCGGACTGGCACCATCCCGATGCTTTCACCGCGCGCCACACGAATTACCTGGCTTATCTGAAGGCCCAGGTGCGCGAACTGCTCACCGGCTATGGCCGGGTGGACGTCCTCTGGTACGACGGCCTTGGCAAGAGTGCCGCGGACTACGGCTCGGTAGCGATGAACCGCATGGCGCGTGAGCTGCAGCCGAATTTGATCATCAACAACCGCAGCGGTCTGCCGGAGGACTTCGACACGCCGGAACAAGTCATCGGCAAATTCCAGTACAACCGGCCGTGGGAGAGTTGCATCACCATCTGCAACCAATGGGCGTGGAAGCCGGGCGACCAAATGAAGTCGCTCAAGCAATGTCTCGATACTCTGATTCGCTGCGCCGGCGGCGATGGCAACCTGCTCTTCAACGTCGGTCCGATGGCCGATGGCCGGATTGAGCCGCGTCAGGTCGGGCGTTTGAAGGAGATGGGGACCTGGCTCGCGAAATATGGCGACACGATTTACGCCACGCGGGGTGGGCCGTGGAAACCGACCGCGGACTTCGCCAGCACGCGCACCGGCAACACCATCTTCGCCCACGTCCTGCGCTGGAAGGGCGATTCCATCACGCTGCCCAAGCTCCCCCGCAAGATCGTGAGCCACACCGTCCTCACTGGCGGCCAGGCGCAAGTGCAGCAGAGCGATCAAGGCGTGGTCATCTCAGTGGCGGCGGGTGACCGGCCGGACATCGACACGATCATCCGCCTGGACTTGGAAGGTTCGGCGCTGGACATCCCGGCGATCGCTTGGCCGTTGCCCGGCCGGGCCACCGCCTCGAACGTCTATCAGAACTCGGAGGAGCACGGCGCCGACAAGGCGTTTGACGACGATCCGGGCACGCGCTGGGCCACCGACGCCGGGACGCGTCAGGCGTGGGTCGCCTTGGACCTGGGCCAGCCGACGCGGTTCATCGGCGTCGCCATCCACGAAGAATACGCCGGCCGCGTGCAGCGGTTCGAATTCCAGCGCAAAGACGGCGCGGATTGGGAGACCCTCTTTGCCGGAACCACGTTGGGCAGAGATTTCAAGCGCAGTTTCCCCGCGGTCACCGCGCGCGAGGTGCGGTTGAACATCCTCGAAGCGACTGAAGGCCCGACGATTTCCGAGATTCGATTGACCGGAACGGAATGAACGCCGGTGGCGCACGACGCTTGGCGGCGCGGGGGTGAGCGTATGAGCATGTTCGACACCGTTGGCAAAGTGGCGGGCCAGGCGGAGCGGAAGCCGAACACGCTCCGCAAGCTGGAGCGCATGAACCGGGCGCTGCGGCATGAGGAACCGGATCGCGTGCCGATCAGCGATTTCTTCTGGGGCAGTTTCATCGAGCGCTGGCGACGTGAACTGGGCCTGCCGGCCGACGCCAATCCGTACTATCACTACGACCTCGATTGGATCGTCACGGTGCCGAACATGGACCCGTGGATCCGCCCGTTCGAGACACTGAAGGAAACGACGGAGGAAGTGGTGGTGCGGACCGGTTTCGGCGCCGTCATGCACAAACACTTTCAACATCCCATGCCGGAGATGCGGGCTTGGGAGACCGACACCTTCGAGAAGCTGGAACGCGCGGCGTTCGACGATCCCCGCGACCCGCGGCGCTTCTTCGCCGCCGGCGACAACCAGATCGCCGGCGTAGGCGACGGTTTCCAGCGCAACTCGCCGGCCTGGATCGAAACAGTCAAGTCGCTGCGGCCGGACTTCCCGGTCTATGGCAGTATGATCGAAGTGAGCGAGTGCCTCACCCGCCTCATCGGCCAGGAGAACGCCCTGCTTTGGATGGGGGAGTACCCGGAGCGCATGGGCGCGGTGGTCAATCGCATCGGCGCATACTATCTCGACATGGCGAAGGCGGAGATCGAAGCGGGTGCGGGCTTGCTCGACGGCTTCGTGATCTGGGGCGACGTCGCCTACAAGAAATGTACGTTCATGTCGCCGGCTTACTGGCGCGAACACTTCAAGCCCTGGGTGGCGCAGATGACCGAGGCCGCGCACGCCGCCGGGCTGCCGGTGATCTACCACGGCTGCGGCAATGTGAAGGCCATCTTTCAGGACTATATCGATATGAAGATCGACGCGTACAATCCGCTCGAAGCCAAGGCGGGCATGGACGTCGTCGCGCTGCGCCGGCAATATGGACAAGGCATCGGCTTCTGCGGCAACAGCAACGTGCAGGTTTGGGAGACCGGCGACCGCGAAGCCATCCGCGGCGAAGTGCTGCGCAAGCTCACTGCAGCCAAAGGCGGCGGCTACATTTTCCAGTCGGACCATTCGGTCAGCAGCAGCGTGTCCGGGCCAACCTACGACTACATCGTGAAGCTGGTGCGCGAATTCGGGCAGTATCCGATCCGGCTTGGCGAGTTTGAAGAAGAAGTCTGAGTTCCAGCCAGGCGAGCCAGATCACCGACCATGAACCGCCGAGGCGCCAAGGGCGCAGAGGAGTTGGTAGTCCGAAACAGAGGGAACGGCCGGGGCTCGGGCTTGGCGACGGCGATAGTAATCCCTGCCGTAGTCGCGGACGTGTAGTCAGCGCTGACTGGTCTGTCAGCAGGGCGACTGGTGGTCGCCGGTGGCGGGACTGCAGCCAGATTCGGCACTTGAACCAAAATCGGCGCCGATGTCCGCCGTCGCGTTGCCAGGGGTGCCGGTGGTGACGCAGGCCGTGGATTTTGGTTTGAGGACTTGACCATTCTTAACGGGCCGCGTCAGCCGCGGTAACGATGACAAAATCCTGGTCGAACCGTTCGCGCACGGTGCGCGGCGGCTGGGCGTCAGGCGCCGGCTCCTCCGGTCGAGGCATGATCGCCAGATGGATCACCTCTTGCTTCAGGAGCTGTGCATAGTCTGGGCGAAACGAGGACACCACGACGGTTTTGACACCCCGCTTCCGCAACGATTCCAGCTCCGAATCGGCCAACGGAGGAAACGCGCAGAAGAGCACCAAGGCGCCAACGTTCGGATGCGTCTCCAGCGCCTTGGAGAATTGTTCCGGGGGCATGCTGCCGCCGGTGGCCATCATCAGCATCGGCGTCGCCAGGAACCGCTCCGTGACCTGGCTTAGTCCCTTGTATTTTTTCAGGCTTTGCTGGAACGCCGCCAGTTCTGCCTCCACGGACGGGTTCCTATCCGCGCCGGTGTCGCGGGCGATGACCAGCACTCGCCCCTTGTTCCCTAATAACTTCGCCGTTTCTTCGGCTGTCACCGCGCCCAGGGCCGCGTACGTGCCGAGGTCGATCCGGGGCGAGCGCCCGATAAAAGCGAAATAGAGCGAGAACGCCGCGGCGCAGGCGGCCAGGCTCAGGACTATGAAGTCTCTCGTTCGCTTGCTCATCTCAGCCCAAGGCATGCGTGTCCCCGGAAGCCGAGTGGCGCATCGCCTCCCAAACGCCGTTGTTGACTCGGACGAGAGTGAGGCATTCCCACGACGTGGCGCTTCCGCGGGCTGCCGGGTGGCGCCGCCCTAATCCCCAGCAAAGGACCACTTCCAGCGGTCATCGTACAGGCCGTTGCCGCCGAGCCATTGCGGGCCTGTGGCCGACCTGCCCTCCAAGGTTTTTCCGGGATAGTATTGGAGGCCCAGCGCGCTGACTCGGAGCGACTCCCCATGCCCGTCCGCGAATCCAGAAACGCAGCGTCGGAGGTGCCGGCCGACCGGGCGCTGGGGATCGTCATTGTAATAACCCTGGTTGGTGGGTACGCGCCAATAGAGCGACTGCTGTTTGGGCACCTCGATCCAGTTGTCGGGATTGCGGTCGAGCGGATTGCCGATCAGGCCCGAGTCGGCAAACGGCACCTTCTTGGACGGACTCTTCATCGAGGCCAGCTTCGGGCGCCAGTCCGTTGACCAGGCCGAGAGTTCGGGATGACTCAACGCGACGCCGAGCCCGCCCGGACCGCCGGCGGTGCCCGCGACACCGCCCTTGATGCTCGGGCACACGGTGACGTTGGTCCCATACAGGTAAGGCCGAGGTAAGGCCGGAAAAGATCCACCCACCACGTCACCCCGCCAGGGTAAAGCGCGCCCGGCGGCGCCGTCTGGAACAGGTAGAGCGTCACCACCTCGTCGTTATTGTCATCCGCGTAAAGGTGGTAGCTCAGGGACATCTGGCGGATGTTGCTCAGGCACTTGATGGACCGACCCTTTTCCTTGGCCTGCGACAACGCCGGCAACAACAGGCCCGCCAGGATGGCAATGATGGCGATGACCACGAGAAGTTCGATCAACGTGAAGCCACGCGGCCGACCACCCCAGGCGCTCGGACGCACTTCGCCGTCGGTCGTGGGAAGAACAGGCTGGGGTTTCATCTGGACGCCAAGCTAATCGCAGCCATCGCGGCGTCAAGCCGCACTTCCGGCCGCGCCAGAGAACGGCAGCGTGGTGGCGCCCACGACGGGGTAGTCGCGGACGTGCAGTCCGCGCAGACTGGTCTGTCGGCAGGGCGGTTGGTGGTCGCCGGGCCTGGGACTGAAGCCCAATCCGCAATCGAACCGGAGACAGACTCCGATGGCGACGGGCTTGCCGCCGCTCGTGGGTTTCACCCGCAAGTTGAGTCTGCTCCCGTCACTCAACCTCCTGACTGTCTTTGTCTTATCCGCGTTCATCGGCGTCCATCGGCGGTTTCCAGGTTCAGCTTCCGGGCGCGGAAGGGGGGTGGATTGAGTCGCCTTGAACTGCTTCCATGCGCCACGAGCAACGTCGAAGCCTGCCGCTGTCATCGACGGTGGGGGCCGGATTTCAAATGGGTGGCGGCGCCGGGACGGCATTACAGGGCGCGGCGGCAGCACCGCCACCACCAAAGCAGAACCCGACTTCCGCGACCGTTCCGGTCCCCGGATCGGCGCGCGGATTGGAACCCGGACTCCTGCCGTGTTCTGGTGGTGGGCACGAAGGCCGAAACCCCGAGCCGTGGCGACCCGCGCGGCGGGCGGCGGATCTTGGTCGCCGCCCGTTTTGCCGCCCGTTTTTGCATTGCTCTAAGCGACTGGTCGGCAATACGCTGCCGCACCGCTCATGAACTGGGGAACGCTCAGGGGCCAAATCGCCAGGCAATCCGGCTTGGTTTGCCAGGCTGCCCCGCTCGAAGGTGTCATCGGTTGCCTTGA
>JAKANS010000117.1 GCA_021823625.1 bacterium
GTCACTGGCGTTGAGGATTTTGGTGGTTTGGACAGTGCCTGGCGCAAAAAACCGTCGCGGATCGCGTCCGCGGCCCCCCCCGCGTCCCGCGCCACTTCAAAAAACACGCGTTTCCGGCCAGACACTAATTACCCATTACAAACGTCGAAGAAGCGATGAATTACTAATACGCCCAGTGCAGTCCACTTCCCACCGCGCCCAGATTCGATCTGCGACACGAGTTCCTGAACGAATACGAGCGCTAGCGCGGGTGGGCGGGCGCTGTCCGTGCTGCCGCCGCATCACGTGGTGCTGGCGCGGCGCGAACAGTTGGTAGCCGACCTGCCGACGGCCTTCCGCGCTATCCAAGAGAAGTACGGAGCGAACTACCCCAGCAAAAGCGGTTTTGCGGACGCCCACACTCCGTTTCCCCGGCGCAGGAAAGCAAACCAGAACCAGGCGCTGCCTACGAACCAGTCGCTGTCGGCTCGGCCGGGCTTCACGCTTTCGCACTGCGAAATTCGTCTCGCGCGCGCCCAGCGCGTACGACGCGGCGCCTGGCACCTATGGTTTGGCGCGCAGCTTGGCGATTTGTTTCTCCAGCAGCGGGCCGATGTCTTCCTGGTAGAAGTACGCGTCGCGGTCGCCGGCGGCGCTCCAACTGTGCAGGAAGAGCATTTTCTCGAATTTGATCCAGCGGGCCGAGCCGTCCATGAAGACCTCGTTGCCGCCGGCGGGCGCACCCGAGGCGGCTTTGTGCGGAGGCATGCCTTTGAAGGCGGTGTCGCGCCCGCCCCCCCATTTGCCATCGATCTTCAAGTTGGCGTCGGCGGCGAGCACCCAACTGGGGCCGGCGGAACTGGTCTTGACCGGGCTGCGCGAGTCGAAAGTGCCCGCCGGGTTGGTCCACTTCTCAATGCCGCCGAAGTACTGGAAGCCGATCACCCACTGGTCGAAGTCGGCCTCGAAGGTGGGAAAGCCCGGCCGGTCCGGACAGGTCCAGATTTGCGGCGAGGTCTTGTTTGTGCTGACGGTCAAACCCACGGTCGCGGCCAGCGCACCTTCCGGCGGATTCAAGGCGATCTGGACCTGTTTGGCGCGCGCCTCGACCACCCGATCCTGGCTGTCCTGGGCATAGATGGTGATGCCAATGCCGATCTGGCGAAGGTTGTTGAGACAGCTCGCGCGTTTGCCGGACTCCTTCGCGCGGCTTAGGGCGGGCAACAACATACCCGCGAGGATGGCGATGATCGCAATCACCACCAACAGTTCGATCAATGTGAACCCCGCCACGCGGGGCTTCCTTCCGGATTGCATGATCGCCAGCCACATACTGCCCGCTCCAAGATGCGAGCGACCGGGAGTCACCCGGCCGCTCTGGTTACGATTTCAGGTTCACCGCGCCGGTCACTGTCGGGCACGATAGAACATAGCATTTCCCGTCGCCTGCGTCGTGTACGGCGAGGCGGCACCCGCGACCGGCGTCCACGGCCCGTTGACGGCCGGGGCGGATTCGAGTGTGCCACCGGTCCAACTCACCTGGATCTGCCCGGCGGACTTGGCAATCGTCATTGTGGGGGCTCCGCCTCCGACCGGCGCGCTGAAGCCGAACGGCCGCGGCACGCTGGGGTTGTAGCCCGATTTGCTGATGTAGAAGTCATCGAACCAGGCGCTGTCGGTGGTGGTGTTCCCCGAGATGAACAACTTGTCGAGGTCCGGGGCCATCCCGCCCAGAACCGGGTCGGGCGTGAGCGGATCGCGGTCGCTGAAGTAGTCCTTGAACAACTCGGTCCGGCTCGCGTCGCCTTCCTTCTGGAGATAGACGGAGAACGTATCGTAGGGCGAGACGGGGTCGTTCATGGCGACGTTCTTGATGTCGATCCAGACATCATAAACGACGTTGGTTGGGAGCGGGTCCGCCGCCGATTCGATCATTCCCCCGACGCCATTGATGACGCCCAGGAGCCACGCCGGGTTGGCCGGATCGTAGGTCACGTGGATGACGGGGCCGATGTTGGCGGTGGTATCCCCGTGCCAGCGAATGTTCTTGTCCGTGAGTCCGATGACCTGCTCCAAGGCCGCGGTCGGTTCGCCCCGAGTCATCATCCGGAAGAACAACGTGCGCTGCTGGCCCTCGGTGATCTTCAGGCCGCGAATCGGCAGGACCGCCGCGCTGTCCGTGCTGATCACGCTCAACATGCGGTTGCCTCCTTGATCCTCCACCCTGGCGAACTGGCCGCGCAGGTCGAGCCACCAGCCGGTGTCCGCGAGGAAGCCGAAGTCGTAGCGGTCGAAGTTGTCGAGCAGCGCCCAGTTGGCCGCGATGCTGTCGATGACGCTCACGGTCTTGGTCGCCGCGAGGGTGTCCGCGCCGCGTTTGATGGTGAGCGTGTATGTCGTGGTTTTGTCCGGCGTCACCGTGGTGCTCCCCGCGCCAGCGACGGTCTGCCCGCTGACATCGCCTACTCCGGAGTCGATGGTGATCTCCGTGGCATCCTTGCTAACATCCCAACGCAAAGCCACCGAGTCACCCACACCCACGGCCGGAAGGTCCGAGACGAACGAATTGATCGCGAGTGGCTTCAAGACGGGTGGCGGCGTTGGCATGACCTGGGTGGCCAGCAACTGGGCTTCCTCGGCCGTCAAGGCGCGGCTCCACACCACCACGTCGTCGATCTGGCCGGTGAACCAGGCCGCCGGCGTGGCCCGCAGGATGCCGCCGATGGAGGTGGTGTTCGCGCTCAACGGGCGGATCGGGCCGGGCGCCACGTCGTCTTTCACGCCGTCGATGTACAGCGCGGCCTGCTTCACACCGCCCACCTCCCGCTGGACATACACGATGTTGTGCCAGGTGCCGTCGTAAGCGACACCCACCGAATGGTGATGATCGCCGCTGGTGGCGCCGCTGTCCGTGCGGATGTACGTGTCCACCGTGCCATCAGATCCTTGGTTGTGCGTGCCGATGTTGAACAACGGCTGGGTTGTCTTGGTGGAACCTTCGGAGAAAACGCGCTTGTCGGTCTGGAGGTCGCCCTTGACCCAGAGCGAAACCGAGAAGCTCGGGTGCTGATAAATCGGCAACTCCTCACCGTCGGCGTCGATGCGCTGCAGCATCGTCTGGCGGGCCAGATCGAACTGGAGGCAGTTGCCCCATTTGCCGGGCTGGAGATCTGCCGCTGTCATGTTGGCCAATTCCATGTCGTAACCACGCACAAGGTCGGGTGTCTTGGTGCCTTGCACTTCGTTGAGCGGCCAGTATGACACCACGCCGTTGGTGAGGTTGGGGCCGGGGATTTCGTTCACCAGGAGGACGGCCCCGCCACTGGTCACGGTGCCACCGGCGTTGCTCACCTTGAGCTGGTAAGTCCCGGAATCGCTCGCCTTCAAGTCGGTCAACGCGAGCGTGACAGAAATCGCACCGGCGATGGGTGCGTCGTCCTTCAGCCATTGGTACGCCAACGGCCGGGTGCCGCCGGCACCGGACGACAAGGTGAACGCATCCCCGATGAGCAGATCCGAGGCGCCGGCCGGATCCTGGGTGATGAACGGGGCAAACGGCGGCACCGGCGTTTGGATGCCGTTGTTCATCACGTCTTTGATTTCGTCCTCCGTGAGGGCGCGTTCCCAAACCGCCACATCGTCAATCGTGCCTGCGAAGTAGGCCGCGATGTTTCCCCCCATGCCGCGCACGATCGAGGCCAGAGAGGTGGTGTCAGACACGAACGCCGCCCGCGTGTAGTTCGTGGTGAGGTTCAGCGCGCCATCCAGGTAAAGGCTGACCGCGCCGTTGACGTCCACCAGACCGATGTGATGCCAGGTGTCGTCGTAAGCGGTACCGGGTGAGTGGGCATGATTGATCTGCACCCTACCTGTGCCGTTACGGAAGTACAAATCCACCGTGCCATCGTTGCCGGCGTTGTGCGTGCCGATGTTGACCAGCGGATTGTTGTTGTTGTCGTTGCTGTTGCTTTCGGAAAACACGCGGCGGTCCGCCTGCATGACCGCCCCCTTGACCCACACACATACGGTGAAGCTCGCCGCCCGCGAGATCGGCAGGCCGGTGTCTTCGCCCGGCGGCGTGGTGAAATAGGCGTACTGGCTGGCGCCGTCGAACAACATCGCCTGGCCCCGCTTGCCCGCGACCAGGGAATTCACGGCGTCGAGGCCGTAGAGCTGGAAGTCATTGCCGGAAACCACGTCCGGCGTCGTTGACCAGTCCGCCGCCATGCTGTCCAGCGGCCAGTACGAAACCAATCCTTGGCGAACGTCGGCCGCGAGGAGCGTCGAGGCGACTCCCAAGGCGGCAGACCATAAAACCAGACGCGGTGACGCTTTCATCGGGCAAATCCTTTGGGTTGGGGTTGGAGCAAGATTACTCATGGTTGACAGTCAATTTGGATAACAACTCCGAGTCTGGCGGGCGCGAAACGGGGAACAAGGGCCGTTTTGCGAAGATCATGGGCCGTTTTGCGGCGCTGCGCGCTTGCCGATTCGCAGTTGGGCCGCCAAATTGCCGACCGCCGCGGCGACGCGCGTGGCGGGCCGGCGGGCCCGGCGCCAAATCCGTCGCACGTCATGAAGACCCAGCCGAAACGACGGGTGGTGCTCGCCTTCCCCATCAGCCTGGCGTTCATCGAGCGCCAGCTTCAGGGGATCGCCGATTACGCGCGTCGCGCCGGTCCGTGGAACCTGACCCGCATGCCGGAGATCCAAAGCACTTCGTTGGGCTGGCTGCGGCATTGGCACGGCGACGGCGCCATCGTCCTGGTCACCACCCCCGAAGACGCCCAGATCGCCCGCGGACTGCCCTTTCCCGTCGTCAATATGGCCGGCCACCTCGCCCATCCGGGCGTGCCCACGGTGATGGTGGACCACAAAGCCATCGGCCGGGTCGCGGCCGAGCACCTGCTGGAACGGCGTTTCCGGCACTTCGGCTACTACGGCACGAGCGGGAAATGGTACAGCAACCAGCGCCGCGCCGGTTTTGTCGAAACGGTGCGCCAGGCGCGAGGCTCGTGCGCCGTCCTGCAAGCCGCGAATCTTCCCGGCGCACGAACCCGCTGGACCGACCAACAAGAAGAACTCGAACGCTGGCTGAGCGCCCTGCCGACACCGGTCGGCATCATGGCCAGCAATGACCCGCGCGCGGGCATGGTGCTCGACGCCTGCCTCGCCCTCGGCCGGCGGGTGCCGGAAGAGGTCGCCATCGTCGGCGTGGACAACGACCCCGTGGCTTGCGAGTACTGCGCCGTGCCGCTCTCGAGCGTCGCGCGCAAAGACCGCGAAGTGGGCGAACGGGCCGCGGCCTTGCTGGACGATCTCATGCGCGGCGAACGCGCGCCCGCGAAAGCGATTCTGTTGCCGCCCGCCGGCGTGGTTTTGCGCAGCTCCACGGACACGCTGGCCATCGACGATCCCCACGTGGCCGCCGCCCACGGTTATATTCAGGCCCACCTGTCTGAACCTTTCGGCGTGGAACGCGTCCTGGAGGCCAGCCAACTTTCCCGGCGGCGGCTCGAACAGCGCTTCCGCGAATGCCTGGGCAAGACCCCTTACGCCTTCATCAGCGAGCAACGCGTCGAGCACGCCAAGCGTCTGCTCGCCCAACGCGCCTCGCTGCGCCTCACCCGAATTGCGGTGGCGTGCGGGTTCAGCGATCTGCGCCATTTCCGGCTCGTCTTCCGGCGCCTCGCGGGCACCACGCCCGCCCAGTACCGGCGCGCGTTGCTGCAAACCAATGCTTCGGAAGCCTCCTGCCGGAAAGGCGAGCGCTGACCGTGCCAATCAACGAACGCTGCGCCCGGGCGTTTGCTGGTCTCGCAGCCGCCAGGCGCAGCATCGTAAAGAATTTGCAAAATGTTTGCAAAATGTCAGTTGGCAAAGTGGGTGACCTTTCCTACGTTTCCGTCATGTCTAGCAGTCGCCGCAGTTTTCTCAAGCTGGCCGGCCTTCTTGCCGCCGGCAGTAGTGCAACTCCGGGGGTGGTGCGTGCCGCAGATGCCGCCCGCCAGTCCACCGAGGCGGTGCCCCGCCACATCATCCACCTGGTCTCGGACGGCACCAGCAGCGGAACGCTGACGATCGGGGATTATTACTCGCATCGCGCCCGGGGTCGCGGGCTGCGCTGGTTCGAGCTCTACCAGAACCCCGCCGCCCAGATGGCCTTCGTGAACATGCGCTCGCTGAACTCCGTGGTGACCGATTCGGCCGCCGCTTCATCGAGCTGGGGCAGCGGGTCGCGGGTCAAGAACGGGATGCTGAACACGCTGCCCGACGGCCGCAAGTTGCGACCGCTTTACGCGCTGTTCGACGAGGCCGGCTGGAAGCGCGGCCTGGTGACCACCACCGAAATCACCCACGCCACCCCCGCGGGCTTCTCCGCCAACGCCCAGCGCGATGAAGCCGAATCGATCGCCTCCCAGTACCTTCAGCACAAGGTGGAAGTGCTGCTCGGCGGCGGGCGGAAGTTCTTCGATCCCGCCCAACGCAAAGACAAACGCGACCTGCCGGCGGATTTCCGCGCCGCGGGCTACACGGTGATGAACAAGGCCGCGGAACTGGACGCCGCCCCGTTGGAGCGCCCCTGGCTCGGGACGTTCAGCACGAGTCACCTGCCGTACACGATTGATCATTTGGCGAGCGCCAAGCTGCTGAAGGAAGTGCCGACCCTCGCCGCCATGACCCGGCTGGCGTTGAAGAAGCTGGCGCGCGAAGACCGGTTCATCCTGCAAATCGAGGGCGGCCGGGTGGACCACGCCGCGCACGCGAACGACATCGCCGCCGCGGTGCGCGAGTCGGTGGCCTTCGACGAAGCGCTCGACGCCTGCCTGGAATTCCAACGCGGCGAGCCGGGCACGTTGCTCGTCATCACCACTGACCACGGTACGGCCAACCCCGGCCTGAACGGAACCGGCAGTTCGTACAGCAAGACCAACCCCCTGCTCGCCGACCTGCCCAAGGCCAGGGCTTCCTTCGCGGAAATGGCGAACCGGCTCGGCAAACAGCCCACTCCCGGCAAGCTGCAGAGCGTCGTGCTCGAAGGCACGGGCTACAAGGTGCCGGACCGGAAGGCGGTTTTTCTCGCGAGCTTCTTCGCGAAAAAAGGCCTGGCCCTGTACGATTCCATGAACAGCGAGACGTGCCAGATGGGCCAGCTTATGGGCAATTATTACGGCGTTGGGTGGACCAGCGGGGCGCACACGGCCGACTTCGTGCCGCTCCTGGCGCTCGGGCCGGGCGCCGCGCGTTTCCGCGGCTTTCTTCAAAATACCGAGGTCTTCCGAAACTACCTCGCGCTGGCGAACATCGACTACCGCAACCCGGAGGTTCCACTGCTGGCGGAGTGCGGCCCGGCCGCCAGCGAAGTCGAGCTGTGCGCCCTCTACGTTTGAACCGGGCGGGCGGGTCTCCCAGATGCTCGCGCTCCTGTTCGATCTGCTGTCGCTGCATAGTCCGCTGCTGCTGCTGTTCGGTTTGTTCGCGTTGTGGATGTTGGTGGACGCCCTCCGGCGCGGCGAATGGCTGTGGGCGGTGTTCATTTTCCTGTTCGCCCCGCTGAACGCGCCGCTCTACTTCTTCCTCGTCTATCGCGCCCAGGCCGGGCCGATGCGCGGCTTCGAGCTGCCCGGCGCCCAAACCCGCGCGCGCATCAAGGAACTCCAGGACCGCATCCACCACCTCGACAACGCCCGCGACCACGCCGATCTCGGCGACGTGTATTTCCAGCAAGGCAAGCTCGACCGCGCCGAAGCCTGCTATCGCGCCGCCCTGGAACGCGAACCGGACGACCCGGACACCCAGGCGCATTACGGCCAGTGCCTGCTCCGGCTCGGCCGCAGCGCCGAAGCGCTGACGCTGCTCGAACGCGTGGCGCAGGCCGACCCGGACCACGACTTTGGCCACACGCAAATGGCCCTGGCCGAAACGCTCACCGCCCTGGGCCGAACCGACGAAGCCATCGCGAACTGGCGGCAGGTGCTCGAACGCCACACCTACGCCCGCGCCCGGGTGCAACTCGCGGAGTTGTACCTGGCCCGCGGCCAGCGGGACGGCGCCCTCACCACGCTGCAAGAAGTGCTCAGCGACGACACCCACGCCCCGGCCTTCCAGCGCCGACGCGAAGGCGTCTGGGTCAGCAAGGCCCGCTCGCTACTCCGCCAGGCGGGCGGGCGCTGAAGGCGAGCCGCACCGGCGGTGGTGTCGGTATTTTAAATCGGTGGCTGCGCGGCGGCGGCGGCGCAGGGCGGTGCGGCAGCACCACCACCAAACCAAGATACTACCGCACCGCCGCTTGGCACCGGCACTTGGCTTGCCAAGGGGGCCGGGTGCGCTCAGACTGCCCGCACCATGCAAGGGCAAGGCCATGGGCGTCTGCGCGATAGGCCGCAAGGTTTAGCGGCTTATCCCCGACCCTGGCCTTGGTTAAACCGCACCGCACCCCCGTTTTTGCGGTTTAACCCCGGAAAAGCAGGGTTGAACCGCGCGCGGCTCAAACACTGTTAGGCCATCGAGCGCTATGGAGATTCCCACGACGATTTCGGCACGACAGACGACTGGAAGGAGATGCACCATCGCCTTCATCGCAGTGACGGCGTTTTGCGATGTGTCAGTTAAGATTGCTGCGGCGTTGATAGGGACGGTTCGGGCCACTGAGCTTTTGGGCACGTTTCTGACGGCTCTATTACTGTTTTTTCTTTGGCGGGGCGCGGTGGTCGCATGGTGGCTTGCCGTTCTCTGCACAGGCCTAGCTGCGGCATTCAGCATCGTCGTCGCTCCGAGGATGTCGTGGTATTTCGTCATCATATTCGTCGGATTGTCGGGCGGCTTGCTCGGCTTGCTCATACTTCCACACACACGTGACTTCCTTGCATTTCAGAGAACCAAACGGGCCTAACTTGGGTCGCTAACGTCGGCGTGTTTTGCCGGCGGGCGTGGTCGGAGCGTTTCGCTTTCACCCCAGGTCTCAGGTTTGCGTACCCTCGGGCAAAACCATTGCCGCGGCCGTCGGCGTCGCTTTGTCGGCCGCGCGCACGGGTTGAGATACGCGAAAGCGGAACGCTCCGAACTGGGATCAGCCCGGAGCGTTCCGAGGTCGAAAGGAATAGCTACGCCCTGGCCAATAACTGGCGCAGCACGTACGGCAGGATGCCGCCGTGGTGGTAGTATTCCACCTCGATGGCGGTATCGATCCGGCACCTGACCGGCACGCGCTCCACCGCGCCGCTCGCCCGGCGAATCCACAGCGTGAGGTCCTGTTGCGGCCTGAGGTTCGGACCCAGGCCCTGCACTTCGTAGGTTTCGGTGCCATCCAGCTTGAGCGAGGCTGCGCTGGTGCCGTCCTTGAATTGCAGCGGCAGCACGCCCATGCCCACCAGATTCGAGCGGTGGATGCGCTCGAAGCTTTGCGCCACCACCACTTTCACGCCCAGCAATGCCGGGCCTTTGGCGGCCCAATCACGCGAGCTGCCGGTGCCGTATTCCTGGCCGGCGATGACCACCAGTGGGGTCTTGCTCTCGGCGTACTGCATGGCGGCGCCGTAGATGGTCATCTTTTCGCCGCTGGGCTGGATCAAGGTGTCGCCGCCTTCCTCGCCGCCGAGCATCAGGTTCTTGATGCGCACGTTGGCGAAGGTGCCGCGGGTCATGACGCGGTCGTTGCCGCGCCGCGAGCCATAGCTGTTGAACGCCTCGAAGGCCACGTTGTGCTTGAGCAGGTACTTGCCGGCCGGCGAGCCTTTCTTGATCGCGCCCGCCGGGGAGATGTGGTCGGTGGTGACGCTGTCGCCGAAAACGGCGAGGCAGCGGGCGCCCTTGATCTCGCCGATGGCGTGCGGCCGCCGGCTGAAGTCCTGGAAGAACGGCGGTTCCTGAATGTACGTGCTGGTGGGGTCCCACTGGTACACCTCGCCGACGGTGGTGGGGATTTCGTTCCATTTCGGGTTCTGGGCGGCGAAATCGCGGTACAGTTCCCGGAAGGTCTCGGGCTTCAGCGCGGACGCCAGCAGGTCGCGGATTTCCGCCAGGCTCGGCCAGATGTCCTTCAGGAACACCGGCTGGCCGTCTTTGCCCGTGCCCAGCGGCTCGGTGGTGAGGTCGATGTCCACCCGGCCCGCCAGCGCGAACGCGACGACCAGCGGCGGCGACATCAGGAAGTTCGCCTTGATGCTCTGGTGGATGCGCGCCTCGAAGTTGCGGTTGCCCGACAGCACCGACGCGGTGACCAGATCGTTTTGCACCACCGCTTCTTCGAGGTGGGCTTCGAGCGGACCGGAGTTGCCGATGCAGGTGGCGCAGCCGTAACCCACCAGGTTGAAGCCCAGTTGGTCCAAATAAGGCTGCAGGCCGGTCTTCTCGAGATAATCCGTGACCACCCGCGAGCCGGGGGCCAGCGAGGTCTTCACCACCGAGCAAACGCTCAGGCCGCGCTCGACGGCCTTCTTGGCGAGCAGGCCGGCCGCCAGCATGACGCTGGGATTCGAGGTGTTGGTGCAACTGGTGATCGAGGCGATCAACACGGTGCCGTGGCCCAGTTCGCAGCGGAGGTCCTTGCTGACGGTGATGTTGTCCGGCGCCGGGTGTTGGTCGCGCATTTCGCTCTCGCTGGGTTCCACGTTCGGGTTGCGCGTGCCGGTGACCCATTCGGGGTGGAAGCTGCACGGTTTGTGCCCCTTGACGAGCACATGGTGATCGATCTCCGCCGCCGGCTTGCCGTAGCCACCTTCAGTCACGGGCTTGGCAAACACGTCCAGGAAGGTGCGCTTGAGGGCCGGCAACTCGATGCGGTCCTGCGGCCGTTTCGGGCCGGCGACCGACGGCTGGACCGAACCGAGATCCAGCTCCAACACTTGCGAGTAGGCGATGTCGCCCGGCTTGGGCATGCCGAAAAGTCCCTGCGCGCGATAGTAGTTTTCGTAGGCACGGCAATGTTCCTCGCTGCGGCCGGTGGCGCGCAGGAATTTGACCGTTTCTTCGTCGATGGGAAAGAAGCCCATCGTGGCGCCGTACTCGGGGGCCATGTTGGCGATGGTGGCGCGGTCCACCACCGGCAGCGCCGCCGCGCCGGGACCGAAGTACTCGACGAACTTGCCGACCACCTTCGCCTGGCGCAGCCGCTGGGTCACGGTCAGCGCCACGTCCGTCGCGGTCACGCCTTCCCGCAACTCGCCGGTCAGATGCACGCCCACGACGTCCGGCGTCAGGAAATACACCGGCTGGCCCAACATCCCCGCCTCCGCCTCGATGCCGCCCACGCCCCAGCCCACAATGCCCAGGCCGTTGATCATGGTGGTGTGCGAATCCGTGCCCACCAACGTGTCCGGGTAGCAAATCCGCGTTTGGCCATTCCCCGCCGCCACCTCAGCCAAGAGAATGCCCTTGGCGAGATACTCGAGGTTGACCTGGTGGACGATGCCGATGCCGGGCGGCACCACCTTGAACTGGTCGAACGCCTGCATGCCCCACTTGAGGAAGGCGTACCGCTCGCGGTTGCGCAGGAATTCCATTTCCAGATTGCTCCGGAAGGCATCGGCTGTGCCGGCGAAGTCCACCTGGACGGAGTGGTCCACCACGAGGTCAACGGGCACCAGTGGCTCGACGATTTTGGGATTTTTGCCCAGGCGAACGACCGCCGAGCGCATGGCCGCGAGGTCCACCAACAACGGCACCCCGGTGAAGTCCTGGAGAACGATCCGGGCGACGATGAACGGGATTTCGGCCGTGCGGTCGGCGTTCGGCTGCCATTGAGCCAGCGCGCGCACGTTTTCCTCGGTCACTCGGGTGCCGTCGCAATTGCGCAACACGGACTCGAGCACCAGTCGGAGGGATACCGGCAGCCTAGACACGGGCCCCAGCCCGGCCCGCTCCAGTGCCGGCAGCGAGTAGAGTTTGCCTTGCATCCCGTTGCCGAGGTCGAAACTCTGCAACGAGCCAAATAAATTATGCGGTTCGTTCATGGGACTTTGTCGCGATTAAGTGAATTTTGAGGCGTCAAAATGAGGACTGCCCAAAACGATGTCAAGCAGCGGTCCCACCAGGTGGTGTCCTGATTGGTGGTGGCGGTGCTGCCGCACCGCCCTGCGCCGCCGCAGCGGTGCCGCCACCCATTTGAAATCAGAACATCACCCACCGCCCGATGGGCGCGCGAGCCCGAGCCCGTCGGGTGGGACTTTCCAGGATTGGCCTGCCAGTTACCTGGCAACCCGCACACGCAACAGGAGCGTGGGAATGGCCAACCCGGTTCCAATGGCGCCAATCGTGAAGGTGACGCGCAACGTGTATTCGACGGCGGTGATCAACGTCTCGGTGGCCCCGGAAGGATTGGGCGCCGTGAGCGCGAACAACCCAAGAATGCCTTTCGCCGCAAAGCTGCCGGGCACCATCGGAATGCACCCCGCCACGTCCAGCGCGGTCTGTGAAATGTCCGTGCGCGCCCGCAGCACCTGGACGCCGCTGCCCACAGCCAACGCTGCGGCGAAGGAAGCCGCCTCCAGGCTCCAGCCGCAATCCAGGCACAGCGTGCGCACCGCCAGCGCCAGCGCGCCGCTGGCGGCGCACCACAGCAGGGAACGGTAGCCAATGTTGAACAACACCCCGAAACCGGCGGCCGCGATCGCGCCGCAGGCCGTTTGGTGCAAAAGTCGCGCCAGGTCGATGTTCATCGTCCCTCCTCGATCAACACCTGGCCCAGCCACAATCCGGCGGTCACGAAGATGAGCAGCACCGCCACCCACACCGCCCGGGCGCTGCCCAGCGTGGGCCGGCCCTCGAGAATGTCATTTTGCGCGTTCAAGGAGGGAACTCCGGGGACCAGCAGGAGGATGGAGGCGATCATCGCCGTGGCCACTGTCTGGCTGCCCGCCCAGCGCGCGCCCAAGCCGCCGAGCGTCGAACTGAGGAACGACACCACCGTCGCTCCAATGAACACGTTGACGTGCCGCGTGGCCAGCTCACGACGCACGTACTGGCCAATGGCCGACGCCACAAACACCGGGCCGGCGGCGACCCAGTCCATTCCCAACAACCGACCGAACGCGGCACAGGCCAGCCCCACCGCGACGGCCATCACGGCGGGGGAATGCCGCGGCGTCGCCAGCCAGAGGCAGTCCAGCGCCGCCCGCGTTTCGGCCGGCGTCATCCCGCCTTTGCCGACTTGAACGGCCAGATGCTGCACGGCCTGCTCCATCCGTTGATTCACGCCGAGGTGCCCGACCTTGCGCATCCGCGTGATGCCGGCGTCGCCAATCCCGATGGTGATGGCGAGCGAGGCGTAGCCGATGCGCAAATCCACGCGCTCCGCGCCCAGGCCCTGCGCCACTTTAATCACAATTTCATCCACGCTTTGCGCGCTGCCGCCGGCTTCCATGAGCATCCGGCCGGCATCCAACGCCACCATGGCGATGGGCTCCAGCGCGACGGGGGCCTTCGTGTTGTCTGTGTTTGGACCGTTCATCAATTTCGTTCCGAACCCGGCAGTCCGTTTGGACGCGCCGCAACTTTACATAGCCGGCTCCCGGCGGCACGCAAATCATCACTCCCAGGCGCGTGAATAGCCCCAGCCGGACGACCGGGCGATCAACGCGGGATTGCCAGGGCATCGGCGCGGAGGTTGACTCCGGTCAAGCACACGAAGCGTCGAGCCGCGCAGGCTTACGCGAAACCATTCGAGAGCCGAAGTTTGAGCACTATGAACACCGTTCCTTCCCAAGTCCGGCCAGTCACCACCCGCCGGGATTTTCTCCGCACCTCCGCCACCGCCGTCGCCGGCACCGCGTTGGCTGGCGCCGCGCCTTTCGGCGTCCACGCCGCCGGCTCGGACACGATCAAGATCGCGCTCATCGGCTGCGGCGGTCGGGGCACCGGCGCCGCCGCACAGGCGTTGTCCACCGCGGGCCCGACCAAACTCTGGGCGATGGCGGACTTCTTCGACTACCGGCTCAAAGGCAGCCTGGACCAGCTCAAACAACGTTACGCCAATCAAGTGGACGTGCCGCCGGACCGACAGTTCATCGGCCTGGACGCGTTCAAAAAGGCCATGGCCACGCTCGACAAAGGCAGCGTGGTGCTGCTCACGACGCCGCCGGCGTTCCGGCCAATCCACGTCGAGCACGCAGTGAACTCGGGCTTACACGTGTTCATGGAAAAATCCTTCGCCGTCGATGCCCCGGGCATTCGCCGCGTGCTCAAGGCGGGCGAGGAAGCGAAACGCAAGAACCTCAAGATCGCCGGCGGGCTGATGAGCCGCCATTCGCAACCGCTCGAAGAGGCGATCGAATTCATCCACGGCGGCGGCATCGGCGAAGTGGTAACCGTCTGGGCTTACCGCATGCACGGGCCGGTGGGGTTCGCGCCCAAGACGGCCGGACAGACTGAGCTGGCCCACCAAATCGCGAACTACAGCAACTACACCTGGCTCAACGGCAGTTTCCTGGAGGACTGGTTGATCCACAACATCGACGTGTCCTGCTGGGTGAAAGGCACCTGGCCGGTGTCGGTCCAAGGCATGGGCGGGCGTCAGGTGCGCACCGAACCGGACCAACTCTTTGACCACTACTTTGCCGAGTACACGTTCCCGGACGGCACGCGATTCGCCGCGCAAGGCCGGCATCTCACCAACTGCTACGATTTCTTCGGCACCATCGTTCAAGGCGCGACCGGCTGCGCGGTGCTCGGCGAAGGCCAGCCCAAGCCGCGCATTTTCAAGGGGCACAACCAGACCTCCGCGAATATGATCTGGTCCTTCAAGGGCCAGGCGAAGGACCAGTACCAGGTCGAGCACGACCTCCTGTTCGACGCCATTCGCAACGACAAGCCGTACAACGAAACCGAGCGCTGCTGCAAATCGTGCTTCACGGCGATCATGGGCCGGATGGCCTGCGAATCCGGGCGGACCATCACCTGGGACGAGGCAATGGCTTCGAATTTCGAACTCGCCCCCGGACTGGAAAACTTGACCGAGACTTCGCCCGCACCGGTGATGCCCGACGCCAACGGCCGCTACCCGATTGCCATGCCGGGAACGACGAAGGTGGTCTGAGACTACGTTCCGCTGATTCCTTTACACGACCGCAGCACCGACGACTCTGCGGTCTTTTCTTTGGCCGGCAATTCCACCGGCGTTTCTGGGCTGTCGCGGACAACCGGAGCCGTGGTATCGTCACCGCGTGCGTTGGGAAAGGTAGAGCCGCCCAATCAACCATGAGCCTGTTCGAGTACATCCTGCTCGCGTCGAGTTCGCTGTTTGTGATCATCGACCCGCTGGCCTTGGTACCGGTGTTCTTGGCCATGACGCCGACAGACTCGGCCGCCCAGCGCATCCGCATGGCCAAAATCGCCTGCCTCATTGCCGCCAGCGTTCTCGTGATTTTTGGGCTGATCGGCCAGCGCATCTTCGCCTTTCTCGGCATCACGCTGCCGGCGTTTCAAATGGCCGGCAGCGTCATCCTCCTGATGATCGCGTTGGACATGCTGCGGGCGCATCCGTCGCCGACGCGTGAGTCGCCGGAGGAAAAGGAAGCCGGCACGGCGAAGGACGACATCGCCATCACGCCGCTGGGCGTGCCACTCCTGGCTGGTCCGGGCGCCATCACGAATACGATCATCTTGGAGACCAAAGCCCACGGCCTCGCCCAAACGATCGCCCTGTACGGCTGCATCCTCGCCATCTGCGGTGCGTCCTACCTGATCCTACGAGTCTCGGCGCACGGCGCGCGGTTGCTCAACCCGATCGCCATGAAGATCGCGACGCGGTTGCTGGGCGTCCTGCTGGCCGCGATCGCCTTTCAGTTTCTCATCAACGCGCTCAAGGCGCTGAAAGGCGTGATCTTCTGAACCCGCGCGGGCCGGCTCAGCGCCGGCCGTCGTACCACAGCGGGCAGGCGTCGGCGCTGCGCTTGGCACTGAAAGGGTGGCGCAGAAAGCGTTTGGTGTACTCCCAATGCTCGGCGCGCGAGTACAGATGCAGCTTGCGGGGCGAGGTCGGCAGCGGGTGGCGGTGCAGGACAATCAGTCGCTTGCCGCGGGCGCGCGCCAATCGCTTCATTCGCTGGCTGAGATCGATTTCTTCGGACACAAACAAGTCGAGGTTGAAGCCGCCCAGTTCGCGGAAAGCACCGGCCTCGCAAAACAGGAAACCGCCCGGCGCCCAGTGCATCAGCCGGCTGAGGACGTTCCAGAGGCGCGCCACAAAAACGGCCCGGCCGCGGTGGCCCTCGAGCACCACGTTGGCGCCCCCGCCCAGATACCGGCCCGAGGTCATCGCCTCGGCCAGGTCAGCAAACAACGCCGGAGAAGGAAAGGAATCGGCATCGAGGAACAGGAGCCAGTCGCCCGTGGCAGAGGTGGCGCCGGTATTGCGGGCGCGGCCGATTTGGTTGACCGGTTCGAAGACGACCTTGGCCCCGGCGGCGGCGGCGATTGCGGAGGTGCGGTCGGTCGAGTGGTTATCGCACACCACGACCTCGTGGTCACAGCCGAATTCTCGCAATGCCGAAGCCGCTTCGGCCACCGCCGCGAGGCAGCGACCGAGCAGTTTCTCCTCGTTGAACGCCGGAATGACGATCGAGAGTTTCAACACGAAGCCGCGGCCAACGTTTCGCGGGGTCGGACGTGCGCGGCGGCAGCCGGGTCGGTGCGGCGGCTACGGCTTCTTCTTGAAGAGGTCCGTCACCCCCTGAACCGCCTTGGTGGCGTCCTTCAATTCCCCTTTGGTCGCCTCACTGACCGCGGAATCGAGCATTTGCTTGCCCTGCTTGGTCGCGGCCTCCGCCACTGCGGCGAGCGTCTTGCTGATGACCTGATCGAGCACGCGGGCGGTGAGGTCGCCGGCGGTAATGCCGTCGGGCCCTTGGCCCAGATTCGTGAGTTGAATGTCCGGCAGGGTGAGTGTCAGCGGTTTGTTGCCGAGCATGTCCAGGCTTGCGGTGACCTTGGCGCCGCTGAGCACTACCGAATCCACCTGCAGCTTTTTCTGCGACGAGGCGGACGCCGACTGGTTCGTGCTGGACGGTCCGCTGAACTCCTGCACGTTCGCGAGAATCTTCGAGAGGTTGTTGTCCTTCAAGCCGCCTTCGAGCGTGATCTCCGGCGCGACGATGGCGATGGACTTGACGTGCACTTTGTCGGCGAAAACCGAACTGGGCACCACCGCCAGGCTGGCCTCGCCCAACTTGATCGCGTCGGGACTTTTGTAACCGGCAGGATTCCCCACCGTGAGTCCCTTCAGGCTGCCGCTACCGCCAAGCAGACTCACCTGGGCGCTGTCCAATTTCACGTCCACCTTCGTGACCATCGGGCCGACCGTCTCCACGCCCTTCTTGATCAGCGGACCGAGGTAGGCGAGCGCGACCAAGACGCCGACCACCAGCAAGGCCACCACCAAGCTGACCACGATGAGGAGCTTCTTTTTCATGACCGGAAGCGTGCCCCTTTTTGGCCAAAAGTAAAGCCGGCCCCAACCTCCCAGCATGCGAAACTGAGCCGGTTTGGTGGGCGCGACAGGACTTGAACCTGCACGGCTTGCGCCAAGGGATCCTAAGTCCCTCGTGTCTGCCAATTCCACCACGCGCCCTTAACGACTCGGATACTCTCGAAAACCGGGCTGCTTGTAAGCCGGTCTTGCTTCCGGCCAGCGGACGGTGTCAGCGGCTGACTTGGCAGGCCAAGTCGTCGGCAAAAACCGGCGATGCCAGCACCTACCGCCCTTAATCAAACTCTACGCCGGTCTGGGAGGTGACCGCGCCAGTTCGGGTGTTCCACCATTGCCATCGGGATTTTCCCCTCGGCCAATCGCCCAACTCGAAGCGCCGCTTCGCCACTATTCGCCCCGCCGGCTGGTTCGCTCCGCTCGCTTAAGATGTCCTCGGATCCAGGCCGGGTCGCGTCGGCAATCGACCACGGCGAAGATGGTGATCTCCGCGTCCCGTTTCGTGTAGTAAATGGCGAATGGAAATGTCTTGC
>JAKANS010000118.1 GCA_021823625.1 bacterium
CCCAACCGTTTCCGGCGCCGCCGCTGCGGCCCAGTTATCACACCGGCATGTTGCTGGACGCGGAAGATTTCCGCGACGAGCAAGGCTATCACCGCGGCCAGTTGGCGCGGCTCGCCCGCTGGCTCCACGGCCTCGGCACCGTGTGCGGCCTCGAGGTGAAGCACTTCGCGGCCGGCGAAGACAGCCACGCGGAAGAAACGCTCGAAGTCCGCCCCGGCGTGGCGATCGACCGCGTGGGGCGCATCCTCGAAGTGTCCAAGCCGTGGTGCCTGCGCCTGCAACGCTGGTTCGACCACGCCGTCGCCGCCCAGCCCGACCTCGCACCCAAGCACGAGGCGGACGACAGCCGGCACTTGATCGCCGACGTGTTCCTGCGCTTCCTCGAAGCCCCGCAGGGTTTACGGCCCGGCTTTCCGGAAGCGGCGGTGGATGCGACCGACGCCATCGTGGCTTCGCGGCTGGAAGACGCCTTCGAGCTGACGCTCGCCGCGCGGATGGTCGAGGCCAACACCGATCCGAATCTGCCCGACAAACCGTTCGATCCGCCGCCGGCCAACCGTGACGATTTTCTGAAGGAACTGTTCAAACGCTACGAGCCGCCGGCCGCCGATCCCAGCACGATGACGCCGTTGCCGGAGCACCCGCCGGGATTCGATCCCACGGCGGTGTTCCTGGCCCGCGTCCGCATCCGCCTGCTGGACCACCCGGCCACGGCGCTGACCCGCCACGCTTCGGGCGCGGTGACGGTGGACAACGCACCCCGACGTATCGCGCCTTCGGCCGTCCTGCTTTTCGCCCTGACCAACCTCGACTAAAGGAGTCCTGCCATGCCCCCCATCGTGCCACCCATTTTCCGTGACGATTTCACTGCGCTGGCCCGGCGCCCCGAGATCGTGGCCGACAGCCGCCGCCGCCGCCCACTCTTTTTCGACGGCAAATTCCTGACCGCCGCCGACCTGAACCGCGAGCAGGCCTACCTGTTGTTGCGCCAGGCCGACGTCGCCAAATCGCTCGGCTTCGGCGTCATCAGCGGTTTGCGCGTGGACCAGTCCGCGGTCACCGCCGGCGGTGCGGCCAACGCCGCGGCGTCGATCCGCCTCACCGCCGGGTCGGGCATCACGCCCGCCGGCGAAGTGGTGGTGGTCGGCGCGGCCAAGATCGTCGATCTCGCCGACGTGCCGCGGCTCGAACAGCTCAACGCCGCCTTCGGCCTTTCGCGCACACCCCAGGATCCGTTTCGCAACTTGAGCGGTCTGTTCGTGGTAGGGTTGCGCGCGGTGGAGTTCACGAGCAATCCGGTCCCTGTTTACCCGCCGAGCATCTCCGGCGAAACGCAGTCCCAGGACGGCGAAATCATCGAAGCCAGCGCGGTGACGCTGGTGCCGTACACCTCGGGCGTGGCCGCGGACGAACCGCTGCGCACCCGCGCCCGCGTCGCCCGAGAAATCTTTCTCGACCAAAAGCCGCCGCGCCTGCCCGCCGGCGTGCTGCCGCTGGCGATGGTCTATCTGCGCGCCGGCCAGCTCGAATGGGTGGACGAGTTTCTGGTGCGCCGCGAGGCGGGCGACGATGATCGTTTCGGCTTCGCGTTTGCGCCGCGGGCACTGGCCGAGGCGCACTTCTTCCAATACCAGGACCTGTTGGCTGACTTGGAGGCGCGCCAGCCGGGGCGGTTCGCGGCGAGCGATTTCTTCGAAATCCTCCCCCCCGGCGGCCCGCTGCCCCGGCACGTGGTGAACACCACCGATTTCACGCAGGCGTTCTTCCCGGCCGAGGCGCGACTCGAACTCGCCTTGGTGCCCGAGGACGAATTGCCGTCGCTGATGGAGGAAAGCATCGACCTGCCGCCAATCGATCTGAGCCTGAAGCCGGAGGACAACGACGCGTTCGCGCTGCTGGTGCTGGTGCCGGTGCCGCGCAGCCAGTACGCCGAAACGCTCGCCTCGCTCACGCCGCGTCGGCTGCCGCTGCGGCCGACGCTGGCCCAACCGCTCAGCCGGCAGAAGCCGCTCGATTATCTGCGCGCCTGGAAACCGCAGTTGCTCGGAGCGGTCGCGAGCGTCGCGATCGAAACCGACGCCCTGCCGGACGCCGGCTGGGTGGGCGTCGTGAACCGCACCAACCAGCTCTGGTACGTGCGCCGGCGCAACCTCCCCGACGGTACCGGTCTGGCCAGCGCCACTGTGACCGTCAGTTCGACCGCGCCCGAGGCGCCGGGTGCCACCGACGGTCCGGGCGTGGAAACGGGCGGCGGCGAGATCGTCATCCCGCCGCTGGCCAACGAAGATGAGCGGATGCTCGCCACGCTCGCCCAGGAAAAACTCTGGGGCCGCTACGCGTTGCTCAAGGCGATTTCGTCGCCGCAGGTGCACGCCTTCATCGCCCGGTTGTTCAGCGCGGATTTGATCCTGCAAAATGCCTTGCTGCGCCACGCTTTGATGACCGAGTTGGAGACCGGCGCGAAACTCACCTCCGAAAGTCCGGAGGAGAACTTCGAAATGATCCAGGGTGGCCTGCGAGTCAAAGTGCTCGCGGCCGAGGCGGTGGAAGCGGCGGTCAAGACGGTGATGCGCGAGGAACTCCTCAAAGGCCTGGCCGCGGCGTTCGCGCGCTTCCCGCGGCCGCTGGCCGATCTGCGGGTGCGCACCGCCTTGGGCTTGACCGGGCGGTTGCCGGAGATCGGCGATCTGGGCCTGAAAATGCCAAACGATCCCAAATTCCAGAAGCTCATGGAGCGCGTCGTGAAGAGCGCGAGCACCGGCCGGCGCCAGGCCATCCGCGATGCCGTGGACAAATTCATCGGGAGGTAAGGCCATGCGTTTGCGCACCCGCATCCAACCGTTCCCCGGCGAGAAACTCGTCGAGGTGCTGCCGCCGCTGGCGTCGTTCGTCGAAGACGCCCCACTGCGCCGGCTCAACTTCTTTCCCGGCCGCCACCTCACCGACGTCGCGCTCAAGCTCGAGCAGGCCGTGCGCGTCGCGCGGCTGCGGTTGCGCGCCGAAGGCGTGGCGCCCGGCGTGGTCACCGGCCTCGAAGCCGGCTTGGGCGCGGACGAGCGGGGCAGCTTCGTCGAGATTGGCACGGGCTACGGCCTGACGGCGGCCGGCGAGGACGTGATGGTGGATCGCGTTCTGCGGGTGTACGTGGCCGACCTGCCGGTGTTCACGCCGGGGCAAGATCCGTTCCAGGCGCCGAAGCTCAGCACGCTGCCGATCGGCGAAACCGGCCCCACGGCCGGCGTGCTCGTGCTCGTGCCCGGCCAGGTGGAAGAAATCGAAGTGCCGCTCGCCGCCAAGGCGACTGGCCTCGAAGCCGAGAACTTCCAGCCGTTCGTGCGCCAGCCCGCCGACGAGGCGTACTATCGCCAATCGACGGTTGATGCCGCCCGCCTCGCGTTGCTGCTCTGGTCCGCGGACTGGCCGGCGGCCTGGCGATTGCCCCCCGTAACCGCCCCCGGCCTCTGGCGGAACCAGGTTGCCTGGCGGGTCTTCGCCGCCGAGCAGGCGATTCTCGAAAGCGCCCTGCTCACGCCGGACGAAGCCCGCGCCTTTCCGCCGTGGGAATCCTCTGGCGTGGCCGTGGCGTTGCTCGGCCTGGACGAGCACTGGCTGCCGCTGTTCCTGGATCGCCATGCCGTCGCGCGCCAGGGCGGTCTGCCCCGGCAGCGTGTGCTCGCCACCCGCTCTTTTGCCCGGCAACTCCAAGGCACCGGTGAGCCGCGGCTGTGGCAGGCGCGGATCGACCAGTTCGCCGCCGAGCTCGCCGAGTATGCCAACACGGCTGCGGGCGCCACACGCTTCCGGTTTTTGCCGCCTTTTGGGGTGCTCCCGAAAGCCTACGCCGCCGAGTGGAATACCGTGACGGTGACCGACCCGGCCACCGAAAAGGCGACGACCTACCGCACCGTCAGAAATACGTTTTTCCCCGCGAACTACGCGGTACAACTCGCCGTGGCGCCGCTCGAACAACTCGACGCCGTGGCCGAGGCGACGCGCGGACTCCCGCCGTTCAACCTCGATCAGCCGGACCGCGTCATGCTTCTCGCGCCGGTGCCGCAATCCGTGTTCGACCCGCAGTTGCTCGAAGTGCCGGAAGTGGCCCAGGAGCTACGCGACGCGGTGGCGACCCTCACCGCCGACCGAAACCGGACGCGCGGCGAACGCGACGACTATCGCGCCCGTGCCGGGAAGCTCGCGGAGAAGACTGACGGCTCCGCCGGTGTGCCGGCCTACCCCGACCCGGATCCGGACCAATTGGATCCGGCGGAGACCGCCGCGGGGTACACCCCGCCCGTCGGCGAAATCTTCGGGACGACCGGTGTTGGCGCCAGCCTCGCCGTGCCGGCGTTCGACAAGTTGAAGGCCGACCTCCAGAAACGCTACGCCGCCTGGACCGAGACGCCGGAACAGGCCGGCTTGGGCACGTACTACCCGGATCAGAAGGCGATCAAGGACCGCGAGTTCCTCGCCACGGACTCGGCCTTCGCCCAAGGCTTGCGCCCCTTCGTCCGGTCCCTGGAGTCGAAGGTCAATCGCGCGGAGGAAATGATCGGCACGCATTACCTGCGCGTCCGCACCGATGTGTACCGGCTGGGCCAGTTCGTTTCCGGCGCCACGCTGACCACGCGGTTCGCGACTTCGGACGCCTTGGCAAACGTCGTGGAACGCCAGACCGCGGCCGTGGACGCGAAAGGTCTGACCGCCTTCGCCAGCCAGCTCATCGGCAACCTGCCGGATACGCGCGCCGCCGCGGGGACGAAGAGCGGGCCACCCGCGGCCGGCACCGTGAAGGCCGCAGCGAAGGCGCCGGCCGCCGGCGCGGCTGCCGCGGAATACATGGTGTACCAGCCGCTCGACGTACAACTCACCACGAACGACCAAGGCAACATCACCGCCGCCTCGGTCGATTCGCAGCAGATCGTCAACGTGGTCAAGCAGGACCTGCTCGCGAACAAATCGTTGTTCCAGCTCAACACCATCGAACCCAGCTTCGGCAAACTCCCGATCAATTTGTTGAAAAAGCTTCCGCTCGAGCGCCTGCAACCGCCCGCGGCGGTGCAGATCCGGAAGGAAATCAACGACGGCAAGCTCGAGCTGTTCTCGAAACTTCAGGCGCTGGACTTGTGCCTGTTGGGCCTGACAACCCAGTTTGTGGATCAACCGGCGGCGGGCGTGGCCTACCGGGCCTTGCGGTTGACCGAAGTCTTTCTCCAGCGCGGCAGCGACGACGATCTCGGCGTGCCGCCCGCCGATGCCGCGGCGGATCAAAAGAACACCGAGGCCGCCCATTTCTCGCGTGGCGTGAAACACGCCGACCTTTCGATCGCCGCGCTGCGTGCCATCGAAGAGCGCATCCGCGAGTACCGCGAAATCATCGACCTCGCCCGCCAGGCGCTCGGCACCATCGATGCCCAGTCCGTCGCCGTGGCGGCGAAACTGCACGAAGTGGACGGCCGGCTGGCCGAGGCGCGGCAGGACGCCGCAGTGGCGCAAGCATTGGTGGCCGAGGAAGAGGCGCGCGTGGCGGGCGTCAACGAGCATCGAAACAAAGTGCTGACCGAGCACGTGAGCTTCTTCGTCTTTCACCGACCGCGCGCGCTGGACACGCGGATCGACCGGCCGGTGCGCACCGTGTACCCCGCGTTGACCGAATCGCCCGTGCCCGCGGCCTTGCGCGAAGACCTGGACGTTCCGCCGGACTTGCTCGCCTTGCAGGAAGTCTTCCGCGATTCGCCGGCGCGCTGGTTCCGCTTTGCGCCGACCTGGCTGGGCGCGTTCGACCGCTTGGAACCGCTGCGCGGCTTTGTGAGTCGCGTGCTCGAACGGTCCGCGGGCGAATCGCGCGCGACGCCCACCGCCAGCACGGGCCGGTACAACCTGGCGTTGCAAACCCTGTTCACCAGCCGGGCGGCGGTGGCCGTCAAACAACGCGAACTCATCCAGGCTTTGCCGGTGGCCACCGTGGCCGCGGCAAGCTGGCAGGACCTCAAACGCGAGGCGCAGGACCGCTTTTCGCTCGGCCATTTCATCGACCACGGCCCAGCGTTGTTGGCACGCCCAGCGGCGGAGGAACTGCAAAACGTTTTCAAGATCGCGGCCGCCGTGCACCGCGATTTCTCGCGCACGCCCGCTTTGCTCCGCCTCGGCTGGGCCGAGCGTTACAGCCAGTTCGACCAGGCCGCCTCGTTCCGCGACCTCGCCGCCCTCCCCCGCTGGAACGAGGTCGAGTTCACCCTGCGCCGCGAGCTGCAGCTCCTGGCGGACTGGCTGTATGCGCGTATCAACACTCGCGTGGCCGAAGCCGTCGCGCTGATGGACGACCTCGTCCGCGTGTGTCTGCTGCTCGCCAGCCACGCGCCGGTGGACCAACTCGTCACCGGCACCGTCGCCGAGCCCACCACCCCGACGCTCGGCGGACTGATTCGCGTGCGGGTGGACGCTTCGCGGCTGAGGCTGGGGATGGGCGTGGTCGTGGACCTCGGCGAAAACCAGTTGGTCCGTGCCGTGGTGGACAACCTTGCCGCCAGCGAAGCCACCGCGCGCGTCACCGCCCTGTCGGCGACCGGCGCCCCCGCCATCACGGCCAGCCACACGGTCCGGTTCCTGGACACCGCGCGATCCTTCTGACGCATGGTGGCCGCCGACCAACGCCGTGTGCTCCGCGCCCGCGTCCGTTGCGCGCAGCCCGACGATGCCCGGCACGCTGGCGTGCTGCTCGCGGACGCGTTGCGCACCGCCAGCCTGCCCGACCGCGGCCGGCTGATCGTGTTCCGGCGCGTGGACCTCGGCTGGCTTTCGCCGCGCAGCAGTGCCACCGCCTGGAGCCGCCGACTGGAACGCGAACTTCAAGCACTCGCCGACCGCGCGGTGTTTTTCGCCGAACCCGCCGCCGCTCATGCGCCGACGGTCTGGTTCCCGGACGACTGGCAACCCGCCATTGAACTCGCGGTCCGCCTGGTGCGCGGCGCGGAATCCGCCGGTTGGTTCTGGTCAGCGGCCGTGCCGGGTTGGCGGGCCGGCCTGGCCAAGTCCACCGCCGCCAGCCGTCTGTTTCGGCAACTCGCCAGTCGCGGCGGCGTGCCGGCCAGCCTGGCGCTGGCGCGGCGACTTTACCGCGAAGGCAGCTTGTTCACGTTTGCGGAATGGCTGCCGGAAGCGGACCTCGCTGCATGGTTCGCCCCGGCCCAAACGTACGCTGGCCAGCCTGACGTGGCCGAAACGCGAAGGACCGCCGCCAGCCTGGCGACCTTGCCGCGGGTTTGGCGCGAGCGCCTGGCCGCTTTCGCCGCCCGGACCGGTGCCGAATCGGCGCGAGCCGTCTGGGTGATCGCCGGACTGCTGAGCGCGCACGGCTTGGCGCCGGCGGAAACGGTGCAATGGCGTGAACTGGCAACCAACATCGCGGCCAGTCTGGCGAAGGCGCAGGCGAGCGACGTTGCTGAGCCGCCAACCGCGCAAGTGACCTCCGTATTCACACGCAGCGCCAAGCCCGCTGCGTCCGTCGCTGAAACTGCAACGACTCGCGAGGTCAGCGCCGAGTCCGCCTCCACGTCGCCAGGCCGGACGCGACCCACCGTCGCCGGCGGCCTGCTGTTCTCGCTGAATTTGCTGCGACGACTCGGCTGGCCAGCGTGGCTCGGCGAACCGGACCGCGCGCTTGCAGGGGCGGTGACGCTGCGGCTCTGGCAAACGTTGGCCGACCGTTTTGCGTTGCCGGCAGATGACGCGTTGCGCTCGTGGCTGAGCGAAGTCGGACCGGCCGGCATGTCAGAGCCGGTTTCGTTTCACGCGCCCCAACTTGCCGAACTCGCGGGCCGCCGCTTCGGAGTTCAGCCGGGTGTGGTTCGCATCGCCGGCCGGCCGGGCTGGCGGTTGTTGGTGGATGGCTCGGGTCGCTTGCCTTTGGCGGCTTGGCCGCGCGGTCAACGTTCGTTAAACCGGCCGCTGACCGGAGTCCGCCGCTGCGAATCTGCCTGGCCGGCGCACGTCGATCCTTTGATCGCCGCGCTGGCGCTGGGATCGCACCGGCTGTGCCGGCGTTCGACCGGACTTGGCTTGCGAACGTTGACCTTGCGTCCCGCCCGCCTGGCCTGGACCGAAACACACGTGGACGCGCACTTCAGGTTGGACCAGGCCGACGTGCGCATTCGCCGCGCGGGGCTGGATTTCAATCCCGGCTGGGTGCCGTGGCTCGGCCGCGTGGTCACGTTCCATTACGGGGAGGTGCCGCCGGCATGAGCCATCCGGGCCACACCTTCGCGCTGCGGCAACTGGCGTTGGCCGCGCTGACGGCACACGTCGGCGCGAAGGCCGAAGACGTTCCCGAGGCGGCGTGGCTGGCAGAACTGGCCAGGCCGGTGCGCGCAACCGGCCGCGGGCTCGACCAATTGCTGGCGGCCGTGTGGGAACACCCGCGGGCCGAGGACGCGGCCTTGGTCCGACTGGCCCAGCAACGCGGCTTCAGCGCCGCGGAAACGCTGGCGGTGGCGCTGGCGGGCGCGGTCGAAGACGATTTGATGACCGGTCGCGCGCTCGCCTTCGCGCAAACGCCGGTCGGCGGGTCGCGTCCCACGCTGGGTTTGCTCGCCGAGTTGAGCGCCACGTTCCAGCCCGCAGTTGCGGTGACCGCCGCCACGCTGGCGCAAGGTCCGGCGGTTGGCTGCGGCCTGCTGGCACTGCTCAACGAAGGCGCGCCCAGCCCGGAACGCGCGGTGGCGGTGCCGTTGCCGTTGAGCCTCGCGCTCAAAGGCGTGGCCTCCGCCTGGCCGGGCGCGCACGTCGCGAGCGACGCGGATGCGCTCGAGCTGCCGGCGTCGTTTCGCGAAACCGCCGCGCGCTTTGCCCACGCCATCGCAGATGCCGAAGCGGTGCTGGTGATCCGCGCGGCGTCGGTGGGCGAAGGCCGGGCGGCGGCGGGTGCGGTGGCGCAGGCCTTGCGGCGGCGCGCCTGTTTCATCGAAGGCCCGACCGCGCCGGGTCTGGGCATTTGGCTCGGATTGCTCGGGCTGTTGCCGGTCAGTCTGGTCGATCTCGGCCCGGGCGACCTGAAGCCGGTGCCGACGATCCCGTTCCACGCCGGACCGCGGCTGCTGCTGACCGGTCTGGACGGCGCTCTGGAATCCAGCGCGCAAGAATTGCTGACCTGGCGGATTCCGCTGCCCGACGCCGCCGAACGCCGCCAGCTCTGGCAACGCGCGCTGGGCGACGAATCGCTGGCCGCCGACCTGTCCGCGACGCATCGCCAGGGCGTGGAGCGCATCGCCCGCCTCGGCGAGTCGGCCCGGCTTTGGGCGCGGGCGGAAGGCCGGACCGGCGTCGCGACCGGCGATGTTCACGCCGTCGCCCGCACCGGCGAAGGCACGGGGCTGGACGCGCTGGCGCAGCTTTTGTCCGAACCGGTGCCGGATCAGGCGCTGGTGCTAAGCGAGGATTTGCGCGCGGCGCTGGTGGCTTTGCTGGCGCGGTGCCGGCATCGCGACGGCTTGAGTGACGGTCTCGGGTTGGCGGCGCGGACGCGTTATTCGCCGGGCGTCCGCGCGCTTTTTCACGGACCCAGCGGCACCGGCAAAACGCTTGCCGCCGGCTGGCTGGCCACGCGGCTGGGCCTGCCGCTGTACCGCGTGGATCTCGCCGCCGTGAGCAGCAAATACATCGGCGAAACCGAGAAAAACCTCGCGCGGCTCCTGGCTCGCGCCGAGACCAGCGAGGCTATCCTGTTGTTCGACGAAGCCGACGCATTGTTCGGCAAACGCACCGACGTGCGCGACGCCAATGACCGGTTCGCCAACGCGCAAACGAACTATTTGCTCCAGCGCCTTGAGACCTTCGACGGCATCGTCGTCCTCACCACCAACAGCCGGGCGCGGCTCGACTCCGCCTTCGCGCGTCGGTTGGACGCGGTGGTCGAGTTTCCCGCGCCGGAGCCGGCCGAGCGCCGCGCCTTGTGGGAGGCGCACTTGGGCGAACGCCACGACCTGGCGCCCGCCGAACTGAACCGGCTGGCCGCGCTGTGCGACTTCACCGGCGGGCAAATCCGGAACGTGGTGCTCGCGGCCGCCGTTCACGCGCGCCAAAACGGCGGCGTGATCACGCTGAATCCGGTGCTCGAAGCCGTCGCCGGCGAGTGCCGCAAGGCCGGACGCTCGCTGCCGGCCGGTTTGCCAATGCCGCGCGCCGAGGACAAGTTGCCGCCGCGATGAGCCGCTTTTCCGCCAGCGTTCTGCATCGTGTTACGCCCGCCCGGGCCGGTACCCGGCCGTCGCGGCGTGGCGCGACGCGACGCGAGCTGGGCGCGCCGGCCGGCGTGCCCCGCTTTGCCCGGCGACGAGCGGCTGCGCCGGCAAGGACGGCTTCCGCTCCCCCTCGCGCCACGCCGGTGCCGGCCCGGACGCGCGATCCCCGCCCCGCCCCGCCGCAAGCGGTGGCGGTCAACCGCCCCGACGATCATTGGGAACGCGAGGCCGAGCGCACCGCGCGCACCGTGGCCTCACCCGCTCCGATGCTGCCCCACGCGGCGCCAGGTTCGCCGTCGCCTCGGCCGCCGCCTGTGTCTGGCCCCGCGCCGGATTGGGCCGAGACTGGAACCAGCCGGCCGATCGCCTTGCCGCTGCGCCGACGGATCGAGTTGGTGACCGGTGCGGATTTGCGCGGGGTGCGCGTTCACAGCGGGACGATCGCGGAACGCGCCACCGCGCGCGTGCAGGCCCGCGCCTTTGCCCACGGCGCGCACATTTTTCTGGGCCGCGGCGAACGCGCCGACGACGTCCACGTGGTGGCGCACGAAGCCGCGCACACGATCCAACAGAGCGCGACCCTGAACGCCGCCTACCCGCAAGGCCCGCCGGGCAGACAACTGACGCGCGCGCCGCCAGGCACGGTGCAGCGCTTTCCGAGCCTGAGCGACATTGGCGAAGCGATCTCCGACGCGGGCGAAGCCGTGTGGGACGCAGGGTCCACGGCAGTGGGGGTGGCGGGCGATTTGATCACTGGCGACTTCTGGGGTGCCGTCAGGCGCCTCGCGCCTTCCATTGCCGACATTTTGCAGGAGATCGCCGACAAGGGGCTTTGGGAGTTCCTCAAGGAGAAGATCGGGAGTGTCGTGGATTCGCTGTTCGGCGGTCTGCGGCAGGTGGGCAATTTCTTTGGCAGCCTGGGCGACTGGGTGGCCGGCCTGTTTGGCACCATCCGCGAAATCGTCGCCGGGTTGGCGGGTCGCGGCAAGGAGGCCTTGTTCGGCGCGTTGCGGACCCTGCGCGCGTTCCTGGGCGAAGTGGCGGGCGATGTTTGGGACAGCCTCACGCGTTTCTTCGAACCCATCGGTGGCTTCTTCTCGCGGGTCGCGAATTTCTTCACGGGTCCGGTCCTCAGCTTCCTCGAAGAACTCGGCGGCGAGGTCTGGCGCACCATCACGCGTTGGGCGGGCAACCTCTGGGACGCGCTGTCGCCGGTGCGCGAGGCGTTGAGCTGGGCCTGGGACCGCGTCCTCGAACTGCTCGGTATCAGCGGCGGCGGTAATGGTGGGGGCGGAGGTGGCGGCATTCTCGGTTGGATTCAGGAAAAGGCCGGCGAGGTCTGGGACTGGATCAAAGGCCTGGCCGCGCCGGTCGTGGGCGGCGTGCAACGCGCCTTGCGCTGGCTGGGCAATCTCGCGCCACTCGAAGCGATCCGCGCCTTGCGCACGCGCGTGCTCGGCTGGGTGGACAGCGCCACGCAGATGGCCGACCGCATGGAGCAGCCGGAAGGCGTGGCCGACAACCGCGAAGTGCTCCGCGACGTCGTGCTGCCCGCGATCCAGGGCGCGATCCAAGGCTTGCGCACCGGCATCGGCGCGGCGGGCAACTGGGTGTGCGGCACGGTGGGCGGACTGGCCGAAAGCGTGGCCGGCTTCTTCGACGCGCTCGCCGGCAACGAGTACCTGGCGTTCGCCAGCGGCGCCCTCGAATGGTTGCGCGACGGCGCGCTGCAACTCGGCACTTGGGCGACCGACGGCATCGGTGGCTTGTTCGCGCTTGTGGATGGCGCGCTGGCGACGCTGGCCCGCTGGGTCGAGCCGATCTTGAACCTGGTGCGGCAGCTCATCTCCGCGCTGTTCAACCTGCTCTCGCGCCTGCCCGATCTCATCCTCGGCCCAATCTGGCGGCTGATCCCGGTCTGGATTCGCGAGCCGGTGAAGAATTTCCTGATCAACCAGGTGCTCCGGCGCATCCCCATCTTCAGCCAGTTGCTGGAGGTGCCGAACATCGTGGACCGCGCCATCGCCGTGGCCCGACGCGTCTTGCTCCAAATTTTCCTTGACGGTGACTTGCTCGGCGCAGCGTGGACGTTCTTCCGCGCGGTGCTCGAATTCTTCGGCCTGCCGCCGCAGCTCGTGGTGAACCTCATCCGCAACGCGGCGCGCGCCATCGGCGACATCGTCCGCCACCCGGTGGATTTCTTCATCAACTTGCTCCGCGCGGTAAAGGAAGGGTTCCTCAACTTCCTGGGCAACTTCGGCCGGCACCTCTTGAACGGCCTGGCCGACTGGCTGTTCGGCACGCTGGGCGAGGCGGGCATCCAAGTGCCGCGCGAGTTCAGCCTGCGCGCGGTGTTCGACGTGGTGCTGCAAATCCTCGGCATCACGGTGGACCATGTCTTCGAACTGATCGAACGCCGCGTCGGCCGCGAGCGCGCCCAGCAAATCCGCCGCGGCCTGGGCATCGCCCAGGAAGCGCTGCGCTACATCCAAATCCTCGTGACCGGCGGACCCGCAGCGCTCTGGGACGAACTGCGCAGCCAGCTTACCGGGCTGTGGGACCGGATCGTCGAGGGCGTGATGAGTTTTCTCATGGAACGGCTGGTCGCCACCGCTACGCGCTGGATCATGAGCCTGCTGGACATCACGGGCATCATGCCGGTGGTCAACAGCCTCATCGCCATCTACCGCGCCATCGAATCGTTCTTCCGTTACCTGCGGCAGTTGCTCGAGATCGTGAACTCGGTGCTCGAAGGCATCGGCGAAATCGCGCGGGGCGTGATCGCGCGCGGCGCGGCGCTGGTCGAACGGAACCTCGCGCGCATCCTGCCCATCGCGATCGGCTTCCTGGCGAACCAGCTCGGGCTGGGCGGCCTGGCCGACCACATCCGGCGTATCATCGAACGCATCCGCGAAGTGGTGGACCGCGCGCTGAGCTGGCTCATCGACCGCATTGTGCGGGGCGTGCAGGCAGTCGTAGGCGCGGCGCGGAGCGGCGTGGCGGCGGTGCGCGAGGCGGGCGCGGCGCTGCTCGACTGGCTGAGCGCGCGCCAGCCGTTCCGCGGCTCGGCCGGCGAGCCGCACAACATCCTCGTGGAAGGCGGGCAGGGCGCGGCTCAGCTTGTCGTTCAAAGCGAACGGAAGACGCTGGAAGAGGCCGTGACCACCGTGGAAGGCAAGGAAGGCGTGCCGGCCGCGGACAAGACGGCAGTCCGGCAATGGGGCAACCAGGCAACGACCGCGATCAACTGGCTCAAGGATCCGGCGCGCAACACCGCTCCGGGCGAGCGCGCCCTCCGCCCCGGCGACACGAACGTCCAGACCGATCAGAATCCGGAAGTGCGCACCCGGAATCGCGACTTGCGCGAGGCGATGCGCGAGCTCGGTACCCTCTTCGAGCGGCACCTGTTTGGCGACGGTGCCCTGCCCACGCCGGAGATTCCGGCCAATCCGGTCAACGCGGACGGATTCCCGCTTTCGGCGGGCGCGAAGAAGCTTTCGGCCAACCGCCGGCTCGGCGGCACGCCCAGCAGCAGCCACCCGCGCTGGCTCGCGATTTCCGAAACCGGCCTGACGCGCAGCGCGGGCGAGTGGGTGAACATGCACGTCATCCCGGACGACTTCCAAGGGCCCGGCGACGACAGCAACCTGGTGCCGGGCATGAAGCTCCAAAACAACACCATGCGCCGTGGCCTGGAAGAACCGATCGAGCGGCTGATCGGCGCGCCGGGCAGCACCACGAACCGCGGCGTGGTGTGGTTGCGGGCCGAGGTGGCCTATCACCCCGACTCAGCCCGCACCGGCTGGCCGGAGAAAGTCCGGCAAACCGGCGCCAAGGCCGGCTATTACGGCCGGCAGATCGACTTCACCTGGGGTCTCCACCAGCGCGGCGAAAACAACACCTGGCCGGAACAACCCGCCCTGGCAACGTTCCGCGTGGGGCCGATTCCGCTGCCGCCGTTCCCGAACACGGAAGCCGCCAAGACGATCCTCCTCCGGCAGTTTGGCGCGGGAAGCTCGTGATCCGGTTGCGGGCGCAGGCCGGTCCACTCGGTTGTCGGCGCGCCGGCTTGGAGCCGGCTTTGGATCTGAGCAGACCGTGGAAGACGCATTGCGCCTTAAGCCGGTTGGAAACCGGCGCGCCGGACGCATTGCTGCGGCTGGGACCGCCGCGCGCCGGGCTATGGCGCGGGGGCGGGCTGGCGGCGCATGGGGCGCTTGCGCTCGGACTTCTTCTTCAAGCCGAGGCTTTGCAGTTCCTCCGAATCCTCCCCGAACTCCGCCGGCACCGGCACTTTGGCGCCCAAGATATTATCGCGGAACGCCCACTCCGCGACCGAGCCCAACGTTACCCCGCGTGGGAGGCGCATCGCTGTAGAGAAGGGTTGCGAAAATGTCCCACTCCGCGGAGGTGTTCGACGACCGGTGCCGGTAAAACTGTATCTTCGCAATCGCTTGGACGTGAGCGCCGCCGACACCCAAAAGCTTTGACATACTCCGAAGTCATTTTAGGGCGTGCCCCGAAATTGAACAGGTAGGTTTCGATCCAACGGTTCCGTATGTGTATGTGCCACCGCTGGGACACTTGGGTCTCTCGCTGTTCTTGAGATAGGAATTGACCCCCGTGTCATCAACCGCGTTGCCAATAGCCTTGCGGTTCACTGCCGCCCAGCCGTCCTTGGCGCTGTCGATCGCCATGAGGTTCAAGATACAGGCTTGCTTCGCCGCTTCGACTTTCGCCGCATCCTTTCCACCAGTCCGCATCGCGCGCGAAATCCTCTGCATGTCACCTTCGATGCCCTCAGCCGCGCGCTTTGCGCCTTTCAGGTCGATGCGTTCGGCTGACCAACCACGCTCTTTGTTTAGGTAACGGATCACCCCGGAAACGTTGAAGCTCTCGCCTTTTTTGACTTCGGTTCCAGGGCCGTTCATGACGTTTTCCATGAGACCCATTGGAGAGTTTGGGTTGGCGGCGAGCTTGTAGGTGTGGAAGCTCATGCCACCGTCACCGGCAATCAGACCCGTGGACCATTTGCAGTTGTCCAGGAAGGTTATCTCGGCCTCGAACTCCAAGTCATAAGTCTTCACGCCCGCCATTTCTCCCTGCATGCCGTTCGTTTTCTCGAAGGACGCCAGTTCTATCCGCCCTTCTGATTCGGTCTTGATTTTGTCGAGGACAGCCTGCTTGCCATCGGCCGCCGCTGGTGGGCCGGAGCAGCCCGCAAGCATGGCACAGACGGCAACGGTCAGCATCGAAGTACCGAAATGTTTGCAGAGTTTGCAGACGCCAGTAAAAATCCGAGTCTTCATAAGTGAGTGATTACTGATAGGACATTGCTTTTTGACGCTCCCCGGTTCGACGTGCCGCGCTGCTTGGTGGCCAGCGTCGCCAACGCAAGACACCCAACGCGAGAAGCAGCGAGATCCAACACGCTCCCGAGTACAAAAGACAACAGCCACTCCGCCGGAAGCTCGCTGCACGAATTAAGGTGAACTGCGCTCATGTGACCTGCCAGGCTAACGCTATAGCCCGTTACGATAACGGGCTTTATGCGTCAAGACTTTTTGTGCTTTTCTTGCCTGACGATTAAGGCTGGGCGGGTGCAGGCAGAGGTTGCCAGCGTCCCAGACGTGCGAGTTTTCGGCGCGCCGGTTTCCAGCCGGCTTTGGACCTGCGCCGGCCGCGAGGGAACGGGTTACGCCTCAAGCCGGTTGGAAACCGGCGCGCCGCTGTCGCTGGACCGGGCGGCCCGCCGCGTTCATGTTGGCGTCGGTCGATGGCATGAGTAAGGTCCCGACATTCCTGAGTTCGGAGCTTTGGTTCCCGGATCCGCGCACAGCGGCGCGGTCCGGGCGCTTCGCGGGCATGGTCGCGTTAGGCGGCGATCTCTCGGTGCCGCGGCTGCTGCTCGCTTACCGGAGCGGCATCTTTCCGTGGACGGCCGAGCCGGTCACCTGGTGGTCGCCCGACCCGCGCGGCATCTTCGAACTGGACGGCTTCCACGTCTCGCGCAGCCTGGCGCGGGTGCTGCGGTCGGGGCGGTTCCGGGTCACGGTGAACCGCGCGTTTCGCCAGGTCATGGCCGGCTGCGCGGCGCCGGGGCCGGGCCGGGAGGGCACGTGGATCAGCCCGGAGTTTATCGAGGCGTACACGCGACTGCACGCGGCCGGCCATGCGCACAGCTTGGAATGCTGGCTGGGCGACAAACTGGCCGGGGGCATTTACGGCGTGGCGGTGGGCGGCTTGTTCGCCGGCGAATCGATGTTTCACCGGGCGAGCGACGCCTCGAAGGTGGCGCTGGCGCACCTGGTCGAGCGCCTGCGGGCGCGGGGCTTTGCGCTGTTCGACATTCAGATGCTGACGCCGATCACGCGGCAACTGGGGGCGGTAGCCATTTCACGCACCGCGTACCTGGACCGGCTCGCCGCCGCGGTGGTCCTACCGTGTTCGTTCGATCCGGAGACACGGCCGGTTTGAAGTGCGCGCCGGTGCCGTGCGGCGCCGGCCGTCAACCGCGGCCTACATCCCCATGATCTGGTAGCCGCAATCCACGTACAGCACCTGGCCGGTGATGGCGGCGGCGCCGTCGGTGGCCAGGAACAGGCCGGTGGCGCCCAGCTCGTCGGCGGTCACGTTGCGCTTGAGCGGCGCCCTGGCCTCGTAATGCCGGAGCATCTCGACGAAGCCGCTGATGCCGCGCGCGGCCAGGGTGTTCACCGGCCCGGCGCTGATGCAGTTTACCCGGATTTTCTGCGGTCCCAGGTTGTAGGCGAGATAGCGGGTGCAGGCCTCGAGCGAAGCCTTGGCGACGCCCATGACGTTGTAATGCGGCACCACCTTCTCCGCGCCGTAATAGCTCATGCCGATGATGCTGCCGCCGTTGGTCATCAACGGCCGGGCGGCGCGCGCCAGGGCCACCAGCGAATAGGCACTCACGTCCTGCGCGATCCGGAACGCCTCGCGGCTGGTGTTCACGAACTCGCCTTCGAGCGCCTCGCGCGGCGCGAACGCCACCGAATGCAGCATCAGGTGCAGCCGGCCAAATTTTTTCCCGACAGCGTCGAACACCGCGGCAATCTGGTCGTCCCGCGTGACGTCGCACGGGAGGATCATCGTGTCGTCGCCGAACGCGCCGGCCAGTTCCTCGACGTTCTCCTTCACCCGCGCGCCCTGATAGGTGAAGGCGAGGGTGGCGCCGGCCTTGGCCCACGCCTGGGCGATGGTCCACGCGATGGACCGCTTGTTGGCGACCCCGAATACGATGCCGATTTTACCTGCGAGCGATGACATGGTTGTTGTCGAGTCGGACAAGGGTGACGGGCGGGGCCAGCGCGTGGCAAGAGCGGAATTTGCAGGAATTCACTTCCTGGTTTGAGGAGCGGCTTCGGGCATGCGGTGCCCTTGTCGTTACCGGGTTTCGCGACCGGCGCCTCGCTGCTTCCTTGCTGGTCGGGCGGCCGGTCATGCCACGTCGCCCGCCCAGGGAGGTCGCCTCAGCGCCGCAGCCGCCAAACCCCCTTCAAGTCCTGCCCGATCGTCCGCAGCAGGCGCACCCGGCTGTCGGGGGCGTCCACCCAACGCACGGGCAGTTCGGCGATCCGCCAGCCCTGTCGCTGCGCCAACACGAGCAGTTCGGTGTCGAAGAAGAAACCGCTGTCTTGTACCGGCGGCAACAACGCTTGCGC
>JAKANS010000119.1 GCA_021823625.1 bacterium
CCGGCTTGGGGACAAGTTGTTGTCCCCGTTTCCCAACTGCAATGCCGTGGAAAATCGTCCGCCCATCCCGTAGTGCTCACTTGGAAAAACACCCCCAAAATCAGATTCCTACTGCATGGATTCGGCTAAGCGGACTACGTTACCGTCTTTCAGCACGAGCGCCCGCAGAATGTTCTCTTCTTTGTTACCGGCGCGCCACGAGACGGAAAGAACACCGTGCTGATCGAGCTTCGTGTAATCGCCTTCACGGTAAGTCGTCGCCGAGAAAGGCCCGAAGACTTTCTTGCCGTCAACTGCAATTTCGGCGTCCCAAGGATGCTGTCTTTGTGCTGTTGCGCAACCAACGTGTTTCCCATCAGGGCTGAAACATGGTCCAGCAATGAAGTTGTCATCTGCCAGTACCCATTCTTGGTTGGTTCCGACGGCCAACAGTTTGCCTTCGCGCTTCGCAACATACGCCAAGTCTCCGCTCTGAAGGAACTGGGCAGAGTCGATGTCTTCAAACGGGCCTGCTTTCCGGCTGCCGTTCACGAAAAGGGACCACTTCCCGCCCTCCTGGCCAAACCAGGCGACCTTGGAGCCGTCCCGATCTACATAAATCCGAGAGTTGCTTTCATATGGACCATACTCCTTCGATCCGCAGACAATAAAGCACTTCCCCTGACGCTGAATTGAGAACGCTGCTTCTTGCTTCTGAAGCAGAACCAAGCTTGGCAGCCAAACATAGTCGTAATTTTCCGATGGTGGCTTACGCACGCCTTGGTAACGCCATGACACAACTTTGTTCGTTCCATACGTTCCAACAAACCGGCCGACCTGTCGCCCATTATCAGACAGGGCCAGAAACACTCCAGCCGTGTCCCCCTTGTTAGGTTCTCCCCCGATGTACTGCATCCCTCCGTCGTCGAAATAGTACGTTATCTTGGTGGGACCACTCTCGAACGTCGATGACATGTTGTGCCATCCGCTTCCGCCCAGCGCCAGCGTCTTGTAGGACTCGGCACCTGAGAAGATTTCCTTTCCATCAACAGTGGTAACGACCGGAATCCATCCGTTGTCTCTCCATTTCCACCAGCCGAAGGCTTGGCTGTCCCGTGACCAGTAGATTCTGGCCGGCGCAAGCAGTTTCACTTTCGTGACCATGCGCCCATCCACAGAAACATGGAAAGGCATGGCGAGGTCGTCATTATTGTGTGAGATGCACACGATATGGTCGCCATTTGGCGAAGGCGTCATGCTCGCGAGCCGGCCTGTGGTCGGCTTGCAGATGATCAGCCCTTCATCTTGCCCGAAAGCGACTGCCGCTGTCGTCGCAGCGAGAATCATCGAAACACGGAAGGTCGTTTTCATTTGCGCGTAGCCTTTCTCTTGCACATGCCCTAACAGGTAATAACCGACTTGTCGTATAGCACGGGTTTTCCGGTGATAAACCGCAAAAATGGCTCTCTCGTGCGGTTTAGCAAGGGAACGGGGCCGTGATAAAACGCAAAACCGTGCGGTTTATCACCTCTGAATCCTGGATGGGAGGCTTGCATTTGCAGGCGAGGATGAATAGGGTTCCTCCTGTTTAGCAAGCAAAATATTCGGCAAAAATGCCGCGCCGAGCAGGATGGCGCGGAATCGATGGGTGTCCCCATGACAGGACCGACCACCAACGCCAGTAGCGGGGGCCAACGCCCCGGCCCGCGGGGCCGCGGTCGGCAATTCGCGGCGCGACCCGGCCGAGTAAGAACGCCCTCGCGCCCGCCAACCGGGAGCGCAACCCGAAAAGGGCCGAGGCCCGGTTCTGGACGTTGCTCGAGCCGTGGCAAGAACTCCCCCCGGGTTGGGGCGCGCGCCGCCGCCCGAAATTCGCCTTCCGATGCAAGCGCCTGATCCAGGTGGTGGACTCGACCACCATTCAACTGGTGGCCCGGTGGATGGATTGGGCCAAGCACCGCCGCCGCCAAGCCGCGGCCAAGTGTCATGTGCGGCTCAACCTGCAAACCTTCCTGCCGCGCTTTGCCCTGGTGGATACGGCGGGCGAACATGACAACCTCCGGGCGCACGAACTGTGCGCCGGCGTGCAGGCCGGGGAGATCGTGATCTTTGACAAGGCCTACGGGGACTTCACCCATCTGGCCGACCTGTCGCGGCGCGAAGTCTTCCGGGTGACTTGCGCCAAGGGCAATCTGCGCTACCGGGTGGTGCGCCGGCTGCAACCCGGTCGCGCCGGTAACCGCCTGCGTGACGATCTGATTCAATTGACCGGATCGGCCCGCAAAGCGTATCCGGTCGAACGGCGTCGCGTGGTGGCCTGGGTCGAAGTGGACGGCGAATTGCGGGAGATGGTCTTCCTGACCAACAACCTGACGTGGAGTGCGCAGAGCATCGCCGACCTGTATCGCTGCCGTTGGCGCATCGAGGTGTTCTTCAAGGAACTCAAACAGACGCTGCAACTGGCCGACTTCCTGGGGCACAACGCCAGCGCCGTGCGGTGGCAGGTTTGGACCGCGCTGTTGGGGTATCTGCTGTTGCGCTGCTGCGCGTTGCTGCGCCCGTGGGGTCACAGCTTCACCCGACTCTTCACCCTCTTGCGCGCGGCCTTGTGGCAGAAACGCGAACGGCGCAGCCTGCTCGAACGCTAGGGGACAGCCGGCGGCGGCGGCCACTTCCTGGGCACGCCGGAAACGGCCTATCTGCCGGGATTGGGATGAAGCTCGGGGACAGCCGCTATTCATAGCACCAACCCAACCCCCAATTCCTTAAACTCACTTTCGATCTCCTCACGCGTTTCCTTCGGAAAAACCTCTCCGATCGTCACGCAAGGTGTCGCTGTGGTTTGCCACTGTATCAGCTTCATCAATTTGAAAGGGGGCGTCGGCAAAACGACCACGGCAGTCGCCGTCGGCGAGATGTTAGCTCAGGAGCATCGGAAGTCCGTTCTTGTCATCGACCTCGACCCTCAAACGAATGCAACGGTCACGCTGATCAAAGAAGAACGGTGGGCCGAGATGAACCGCGCAGGGCACACAGTAGCACAGCTATTTTACGACAAACTCAACCCGCACATGCCGCCAAGCTTCCAGATTGAGAAGGCCATCGTGCGGAATGTCTCGACCATCAACGATGGAATTTCACATTTGGAGTTGCTCCCTTCGAGCATCCAACCGATCGACATTCAAGAGCAACTGCCTCTTATCGCGATGTCTCGGAACTTCATGGCCAAGCCGCTGGACGTGCTCAAGGCGGCTCTGCAACCGGAGATCGACCGTGAGCGTTGGGACTACGTTCTGATTGATTGTCCACCTAGTCTCGGAACTGTCACCAAGAATGGTCTTCGCATATCAACGGGCTACATCATTCCGACCATCCCGGACATACTCTCAACTTGGGGCATTTATCAAATCGTTGATAACATTTTTGGCCTTGCCAAGGATTTGGAGCGGCCGATTTCTGCGCTCGGCATCGTTGCAACGAAAGTTCACGGCAACGACCTCCATCGCCGGGTCATCGCTGACATGAGGGCGGTAAACTCGGGAAGTTCGCTGAGTCCGGGGCTATTCCTCAGCCGCCGCTGTTTGACAGCGAGATTCCACAAACCGTCGCTGTTTCTCGCGGGGCTGACGTCGATGCAGACCTCAGAACATTCAAAGGCAAGTATGGTAGTGCCTACGAACCTCTGCGAAATTTGACTAACGAGATTCGTTCAAAATGCGAAACCAAAAAATTCTGACCCGGCTACTGCGAGGCCTCGGCGAGTTGGTGGCTAAAGAAGCAGAAAAGAATCCGGCGTTTGCTGCGGAACTTGACGAACTGTTCGCCGACGTTCTGGCTGCCAAGCATCGCAAGCACCCGAAAGCGACGCAATCACCGCCAGCGGAACTCCCTGACCTTTTTGAAGAGTTGAAAACTAGAGGCGAGTCGGAGTTTTTCTTTTGGCTCAAGGAACAGTCGATGCCGATGCTCAAAGCTCTGATTAAGCGCCACGATTTCGATGCGTCTGGGACGCTCCTCGAAGTGGAACGATCCCGAAAAGTTCGCACGACTAATCGTTGACCAGTTAAAGCTGAGGATGAATCGAGGAGCGGCATTTTTTGCGAGATGCCGCTTCGGAAGGGACGCCCCCAACAGGGAACGAGGGCGCATGAGATTCGTGGCGAAGCGCGGAGCATCAGCCCCAACGGGGCTGTGTCCCAAAGCCTTGGGTTGCGAGGCACGAGCTACCCTGGGTCACCGTCCACCAAACATCCCCAACCGCAACGCGGTTGCGGCCCTTCCCATCACACCGCCGCGCGTGACGTTCGCCACAACCCCGTTGGGGTTGATTCCAATTTGTCACGTTCACCCAAGGTAGGCGCTGCGCCAACCTTGGGCTGGTGGCCACAATCCCTTTGGGATTGTTCGCGGCCGAACGCGATTCGATTTCATCACACCATCACGAGCTCGCGCCATCCGGGAATCCCAACGGGATTCCGTCCCAAAGCCCAGGGTTGCGAGGCACGAGCTACCCTGGGAAAACGTCCGAAGAAGATCACAACCCCGACGGGGTTGTGGCCAACGTCACACGACCGAGAAACGAAAGCGGAATTGCCGCAACCGCGTTGCGGTTGATGATTTGTTGGACGATGACCCAAGGTAGGCGCTGGCGCGCCAACCTTGGGCTGGAGGACACAATCCCTTTGGGATTGAACACCGATTCGCAACGCCGATTCACGAGTCACCCGGGGGACATTCTCATCGAGTCGCAATAGCTGCCAAACCGTTGTTGAGTCGGCACACGGCTGGCCGCATCCTGCCGCCATGATTTCCACTGCCGAACCTGGGTCCGCTGCCGGCCCGCAGGCTCGCTTCAACCTCGGTTACGTCTGGCTCATCTCGGTCGTCGCGGCGCTGGGCGGGCTGTTGTTTGGCTGGGATTGGGTCGTCATCGGTGGCGCCAAACCTTTCTTCGAACCGTTCTTCAACCTCGCCGAAATCGCCCGGCAGTGGTCGCAGAATGGGCTTGCCCGCGCGCTGGGCCTCACAACCGAAGCGACGCTGAGCGGGTGGGCGAACAGTTGCGCGCTGCTCGGTTGCCTGGTCGGCTCACTGCTGGCGGGCGGCTTGAGCGACAAGTTCGGGCGCAAGAAGCTGCTGATTTTCGCGGCGTTCCTGTTCGCGGTGTCGTCCGTGCTGACCGGTTGGGCGGGGAGCTTCAACCAGTTCATCGCGTGGCGCATGTTGGGCGGGGTGGCCATCGGCATGGCCTCGAACCTGTCGCCGCTGTACATCGCCGAGGTGGCGCCGGCGCACTTGCGCGGCCGGTTGGTGACCTTGAACCAGTTGACCATCGTCTTCGGGATCCTGGCGGCGCAGTTGCTCAACCTGCTTGTCGCCCGGAAGGTCGAGGAAGGAGCCACGGCGGCGATGATCGCGCAGTCGTGGAACGGCCAGTACGGCTGGCGCTGGATGTTCACGCTTGTCGCCGCCCCGTCGTTGCTGTTTTTCGTGTGCGCGCTGTTCGTGCCCGAAAGCCCGCGCTGGCTGGTCAAGAGCGGCCAGGACAGCCTCGCCCGGCGCGTGCTCGCGCGGATCGGTGGCGACGCCTACGCCGGCGGGGAGGTCGGCGATATCAAACAAACCATCGCTTCGGAAGAGGTTGCCCGCGTGCGTCTGCGCGACCTGCTCGAACCGCGGATGCGTCGAATCCTGCTGATCGGTTGCGCGCTGGCGGTGCTCCAGCAATGGAGCGGCATCAACGTCCTGTTCAATTACGCCGAGAACATCTTCAAGAACGCCGGCTTCGGCGTGAACACGATCCTGATGTTCATCGTGATTACCGGCGTCGTGAACATGGCGTTCACCTTCATCGCATTGGGCACGGTGGACCACTGGGGGCGGCGCAGCCTGATGCTGTTCGGCTGCGCGGGCATCGCGGTTTCGCACCTCTTGATCGGCCTGGCCTACGCGCTGAAGCTCAAGGGCATCGCGGTCCTGGTCTTCGCCCTGGCGGCGATTGGCTGTTACGGCATGTCGCTGGCACCCGTCACCTGGGTGCTCATCTCGGAGATCTTTCCGAACCGCATCCGCGGCACGGCCATTTCAGTGGCGGTCTCGGCCCTTTGGATCGCCTGTTTCATCCTCACCTACACGTTCCCGATTCTGGAACGCGGCATTGGGACCGGGAACACGTTCTGGACCTACGCCGCCATCTGCGCCGCCGGCTTTGTGTTTATCCGGGCGTTCGTTCCCGAAACCAAGGGCAAGTCGCTGGAGCAAATCGAGCGGGAACTGGTGGACTGACAACCCGAGCAAAATGCATTCGATGAAGACTTCTACCCGTCTCACCTGGGCGCTGGTTGCCGTCGGCTGGCTGGGCCTGCAAGCCGTGGCCGCCGGAACGGAGTCCGTTTCGCTCGCCGGCACCTGGCGCTTCGCACTGGATCGCGGCGATGTCGGCATCGCCGAAAGCTGGTTCGACCGCGCGCTCCCGGATCGCATCCAACTTCCTGGCGCGCTGCAAAACCAAGGCTTCGGCGACGACATCGCGGTGGCCACGAAATGGACGGGTGACGTGGGCAGCGACCGTTGGAAGCAACGGCCCGAGTACGCGCCTTACCGGCAACCGGGCCACATCAAGCTCCCGTTCTTCCTTCAGCCCGAAAAGCATTACGTCGGCGCGGCGTGGTACCAACGCGAGCTCGAGATTCCCCAGGCTTGGGTCGGCCAGCGGGTGGTGCTCACCCTGGAGCGGCCGCATTGGGGGACGCACGTCTGGGTGGACGACCGGTTGGTCGGCACGAACCTCAGCCTGGCGACGCCGCATGTCTATGACCTTGGCACATCGCTCTCCCCCGGCAGGCACCGGCTCACCGTGCGCGTGGACAACCGTGTATTGGTCGAGGTCGGCGACTGGTCGCACAGCGTAACCGATCACACGCAAGGCAACTGGAACGGCATTGTCGGGCGCATCGAGTTGAGCGCTACGCCGCCGGTGTGGATCGACGATCTCCAGGTTTATCCACACGTCGCGACCAGGTCCGTGACGGTGAAAGGACGCATCGCAAACGCGACCGGGAAAGCGGGCGCGGGCCGGGTTTTGCTTCATGCGGATTACGCCGCTCGGAGCTCCAGTGCCGCAAGCGACCGGCAGCTTGAGGTCGTTTGGGACGCCAGCGGTGGCCGCTTCCAGACTGACCTGCAACTCGCCGAACCGGTCAAGCTCTGGGATGAGTTCAACCCGGTGACGTACAAGCTGGATGCCTTCCTAGCCGTACCCGACGTTCGCGAAACCACGGGGCTGGACATGCTTGCCGGTCTGCGCGGCGTGAGCACCACCTTTGGCCTGCGCGAAATCACCACGCAGGGCCGGCAGTTCCTCATCAACGGCCGACCGACCTTTTTCCGCGGCACGCTCGAGTGCTGCATTTTCCCGAAGACCGGTTACCCGCCGACGGATGTCGATTCGTGGCGGCGAATCGTCCGCACCTGCAAGGAATATGGTTTGAACCACATTCGCTTCCATTCCTGGTGCCCACCGGAGGCGGCGTTCGCGGCGGCGGACGAACTGGGTTTCTATTACCAGGTCGAGTGCGGCGTCTGGACAACGCCCGGCGACGGCAAGGCGATCGACCAATGGATCTACGACGAGAGCGACCGCATCGTTCGCGCTTACGGCAACCATCCTTCGTTCGTGCTGTTCACCCACGGCAACGAGCCGCACGGCGCAAATCACAAAGCCTACCTGGCCAGGTGGGTGGACTACTGGAAGGCGAAGGACCCGCGCCGGCTCGTCACCAGCGGCTCGGCCTACCCGCAATTGCCGGAGAACCAGTACCACGTTTGCTACCCCTGCCGCGGACCGCACGGCTGGTTCGGCAAAGACTACCGGCGAGATGTCGAGCAATTCGAGGTGCCGATCGTCGTCCACGAGATGGGCCAGTGGTGCGTCTTTCCGAACTTCGAGGAGATGAAGAAGTACACCGGCCCGCTCCAGCCGAAGAACTTCGAGATCTTCCGCGACTCGCTGAAGGCACATGGTCAGTTCGGGCAGTGGCGCGATTTCCTCCACGCCTCCGGCAAGCTGCAGGTGCTTTGCTACAAGGAAGAGATCGAGGCCGCGCTGCGCACGCCGGGCATCGGCGGCGTGCAGTTGCTCGACCTGCATGACTTTCCCGGCCAGGGCACCGCGCTGGTGGGGGTGCTGGACCCGTTTTGGGATTCCAAGGGCTACGTCACCGCCGCCGAGTATCGCCGGTTCTACAACCCCACCGTGCCGCTGGCGCGCTTGCTCAAGAACGCCTGGACCACCGCTGAAACGCTGACCGCCGATGTCGAGATCGCGCACTTCGGTCCGTCGGCTTTGCCGGACGCGCGCGTCACCTGGAAGTTGGTGGACGCAAATGGCCGCGCCGCGGCGAGCGGCGAATTCCCACCACGGACCATCGAGGTCGGCGAGCGCGCGAAGGTGGGGCAGGTGAGTGCCAGACTCGCGAACCTGCCCGTGCCCGCGGCGTACCGGCTGGTCGTGGGCCTGGTAAGCGGCAAAACCACCGGCGCGGCTGGCGAACCTGCGAAGGCCGGGGCCGAATTCGAGAACGACTGGGGCGTTTGGGTTTATCCGGTCGCGCATGCCGCGGAACCGGCGGAGGTCCTGTTCACAGACAAGCTCGATGAACCCGCGCTCGCCCGCCTGGCGGCTGGGGGTCGTGTCCTTTTGGCCACCGACAAGGTTTCGCCCGGCAATCCGAAGCTCGGCCTCGAGCCGATCTTCTGGAATCGCTACATGTTCAACACGCAGGAGCGCCAGACCCTCGGCCTGCTGATCGACGCAAAGCATCCAGCGCTCGCGCAGTTCCCGACCCGTTCGCACCAAGACTGGCAGTGGAACGACATCGTCACCCACGCACGGGCGGTGGTGCTGGACGACTTGCCGCGCGGGCTGCGCCCGATCGTGCAGCCGATCGACGATTGGAACACCAATCGCCGGCTGGGACTCATCTTCGAATGCCGCGTCGGGAAGGGCCGGTTGCTCGTTTGCTCGGTGGATTTGAGCGGTGACCTCGCTCAACGGCCGGCCGCGCGTCAGTTGCGGGCCAGCCTGCTGGCTTACGCGTCCAGCGCTGCGTTCAAGCCGAAAGTGGCGATTGCGCCAGATCCGTTGACGCGCGTGCTCTGGCGGTCCAGCCCGTCCACGATGGTCAACTTGGGCGCGAAAGTCGTGCGCGCCGACAGCGAGGACGCCGCCCACGGCAACACCGCCGCGAAAGCCATCGACGGCGATCCCGACACGATCTGGCATACCGGGTGGGGAACCAAGGAACCGCCATTCCCGCATGAGCTGGTGGTGGACTTGACGCGCGAGGTGAGGTTGCGCGGCTTCCGGTTGCTGCCGCGCCAGGAGCAGGCAAATGGCTGGTTCACCGGCTATGAGTTTTACACCAGCCGGGACGGACAATCCTGGGGTCAGCCGGCAGCCAGTGGCACTTGGGCGGCCGCTGCGGCGGCGAAAACGGTCCGCTTCGCCGCGCCCACTTCAGCCCGCTTCGTTCGCTTTGTGGCGAAGGACGGCGTGCAAGGTCATCCGTGGGCGGCAATCGCGGAACTGGATGTCATTCTTGACGATGCTCGGTAAGGCCCACGCTCGCCCGGTGGGGCGATCTATTTGGGCCGCGTGGCTGGCTCCTTGTAGCCCAGGTGCCAGGTCAGGCTCCACAGTTTCTCCAGCGGTGTTACCGAGACGTGGCCGTCCACAAAGGCAATGTTGATCGCCCCAGGCAGCCTTGTGCCTGCCGGTATCGGCTGACTGCCTTTGTGGCCGGAGCCGCTCCCGTGACGGGCAATCGTGATGCGCCCCATCGCCGCGTTCACGTCGCCTTTGTACACATCCCGCGCTGGCGGGTCGCCAGCCTGCGGCCACGTATCCACCCAGATCGAATCCATGAAAAACGGGGTCGTGGTCGGCGAAGTCACGGCCACGTCGGACGAAAAGTACTTGTCCTTGTCCGGCACCCACTGGTCGGCGCCTTTGTACGTGTACATCCAGGAATTGATCGCGTAGCTGCCGACGTAGTTCGTGGCCGATCCCCAAGTCCAGGCGGTGCCGGCGTCGCCTTCCTGCGTGCTGTTCGGCGGCGGCCGGCGCTCCGGTGCGGAAGGACAAAGGCGCACGGCGGCAACCTTGCCGTAGTTCTCGATGAGCGTCTTCATCCAAAGCTGGTTGATGTCGCCATACTCGATGGCCTTGCCGGTGTCGGTCTGGTACATGATGCCGGCCAGGTCGATCTGCCGGAGGTTGCCGGCGCACTTGATCTGGTGGGCCTTCGCCTTCGCTTTGGCCAGGGCCGGCAAAAGCATTCCGGCCAGGATGGCGATGATGGCGATCACCACCAGCAGTTCGATCAGGGTAAACCCCGCGACCGGGTGTTTGGCGCTGGGTGGAAACCGCCACGGGGAGGCCGGGGCGGGAACGGGCTTGCCTGTTGAGAAGGTCATGGCTCGGGTGTTGGTGTCAAACACGAGTGACTATGCCTCGGCCTTGTCCCGTGCTCAACAGCGGAATCAGCGGTCCGCATGGACCATCCGCCCGTTCCCCGGGATTCCGCGCTTGGTTGGAGCGGGGTTCTGGGCCGCGCGGTTTCTGGCCCGCTTGTTGCCGCCATTGCAAGGCATGAACTAGACTCCCCCCATGCAATAAGCCCACGAACTGCTGTTCGCACCTGGACGGAGGACCTGAGTCTTCCGACGTACCTGCCGGCCCCGCCGGACCGGAACCCGATGTTCCTCGAAAAGCGCGTTTATCAGGGCAGCAGTGGCAAAGTGTATCCGCTGCCGTTCACCGACCGGATCGCCGAAAAGCCGACGGCTCACAAATGGAAGGCGATCTGGATCGAAAACGAATTCCTGCGGGTGTTGATCCTGCCGGAAATCGGCGGCCGCATCCACGCCATCCAGGACAAGACGAACGGCTACGACTTGATCTACAACCAGCCGGTCATCAAGCCCGCGCTGGTCGGCCTGGCCGGGCCGTGGATCAGCGGCGGCATCGAGTTCAACTGGCCGCAGCATCACCGGCCCGCGACGTTCCTGCCGGTGGACACCGAGACTGAGCGGCACCAGGACAGCTCCGTCACCGTTTGGTGCAGCGATCACGACCCGATGTGCCGTCTGAAAGGCATGCATGGCATCTGTCTTCGCCCAGGCCGCGCTTACGTGGAGTTGAGGGTGCGTGCCTACAACCGCACGCCGTTCGTCCAGACGTTTCTGTGGTGGGCCAATGTCGCCACACGCGTTCACGAGGGGTACCAGAGCTTCTTCCCACCCGACGTGTACTCTGTGGCCGATCACGCGCGCCGCTCGATGAGCGAATATCCGCTGGCAGAAGGCTTCTACTACGGCGTGAACTATGGCGAGCGCGGGCGGAAAGGAATTCCGCCGGGTGAAGTCCCGGCGCAGTATGTTCCGCCGCCCTGCAAGCAAAACTCCGCGCTGCGGGCTTCGGCTTCCGGACTTCCCGGCTACGCTCCGAACGACCTTTCCTTCTACGCCAACATCCCCGTGCCGACTTCCTACATGTGCACGGGCAGCCGGGAGGATTTCTTTGGCGGCTACGATCACCAGGCACAGGCCGGCATCGTGCACATTGCGGACCACCACATCGCGCCCGGCAAGAAGCAATGGACTTGGGGCAACCACGAGTTCGGTTACGCTTGGGACCGCAACCTGACCGACGCTACGCCAGAAGGGGAGTTTCCGCCGTACATCGAGATCATGGCCGGCGTCTATACCGACAACCAACCCGACTTCAGCTTCCTTCAGCCCGGCAAAACGAAGTCTTGGAGCCAGTACTGGTATCCAATCCACAAGATCGGCCCGGCGCAGCATGCGAATCTGGATGCAGCCCTCGCGCTTCGCGTCTTGGACTGCGGCAGCCCTCTGCCGCTTACGAAAAGCGCCGGAGGGCCGGCGCACTCCAGAACCTTGCAGACGTTTGCCCGGCTGGGCATTTCGACCACCAAAGAGTTACTGAGCGCGAGGATCATTCTCATGGTCGAAGGGGAACGGCTCCTCTCCACCACTCGCGACCTCGCACCCGGCAAACCTTTCCTCACTGAGTTCAAGCTGCCTAAAGACGTCCAGGAAACCAGCCTCTTGCTTCGCGTCGTCGATGCCGACGGCAATGAAATCATCTCCTACCAACCCAAGCCGCGGCTGAAGGGCAAAGTACCCCCGCCCGCTACCGAACCGCCCGCACCGCAGGACATCGCCAGCTCTGACGAACTCTTCGTCACCGGTCTGCACCTTGACCAATACCGTCACGCTACTCGTTGCCCGACTCTCTACTGGCGCGAAGCCCTGCGCCGCGACCCGCTTGACTCGCGCTGCAACAACGCGATGGGCCTGTGGCATTTCAAACACGGCGAGTTCAAGGAAGCGGAAGCCCATTTCCGCAAAGCCACCGAGCGTCTCACCCGCCGCAACGCCAATCCCTACGATGGCGAGCCTTACTACAACCTCGGCCTTTGCCTGCGCTACCAAGCAGACGCGCTGGTAAAATCCGAAATCCGAAGCCCGAAACCAGCGCGTGATGGAGGCTCTTCGGAGTTCGGGCTTCGAGCTTCCTTCGGATTTCGCGGCTCGGGTTTCGGATTTACTCTCCGCGGCTTACGACGCGCTCTACAAGGCCACCTGGAACCAGGCTTGGGCGGCAGCGGCTTGCCACGCACTCGCCGAGATCGACTGCTGCCGGGGTAACTGGGAAAAGGCATTGAATCATCTTAACCGTTCCCTTCGCTCAGACAGCGACAACCTCCGCGCGCGCAACCTGAAAGCCATCGTCCTCTCCAAGCTCCAACGGCCGGAGGAAAGCCGGGTCTTGCTCCGTGAGACTCTCGCCTTGGACCCGCTCGACTGGTGGGCGCGCCATCTCCGCGGGGACGAACTTTCTTGCGACACCCAGACGTTGCTCGACCTGGCCCTCGACTTCGCCCGCGCCGGCTTCTATGCGGAGGCGATTAAGCTGCTGGGAAAGCGAGCCTCTGTTGCGAGCGGGCGAGCCGCCAACGAGCCCCAGCACAACCTTTCGTTGCATATGCAACAAAAGGATGCACAGAACCGGGGAGCGAATCGGCACGCGCGGCTCGCTTTGGACCATTACCGCCGGGCCGCCGCTGCGCCGCCGGATTACTGTTTTCCTTCGCGCCTGGAGGAGATCGCCATCCTCGAAACCGCGATGGCCGCAAACCCGCGCGCCGCCCGCGCGCCGTATTATCTCGGCCACCTCTTCTACGACCGTCGCCGCCACGAAGACGCGATCAAGCTCTGGGAGCGCAGCGCGAAGCTCGATCCGAAGTTCTCGATCGTCTGGCGCAACCTCGGCATCGGTTACTTCAACATTCGTCGCAAACCTCGCAAGGCCCGCACGGCGTACGACCGCGCCTTCAGGACCAAACCTGCCGACGCGCGTTTGCTCTGCGAGCGCGACCAACTCTGGAAGCGCGTCGGCGAAGCGCCGGTCAGGCGCTTGCGCGAACTGGAGAAAAGGCTCGGTCTCGTCCGCCAGCGCGACGATCCGAGTGTCGAATTGCGCGCGCTCCACAACCAGACCGGCCAGCCCGCCAAGGCGCTCACCCTTGTGAGCAGCCGCCACCTCCAGCCGTGGGAAGGCGGCGAAGGCGGACCGCTGGGACAGTGGGTGCGCTCGCATCTGGCACTGGGACGTTTGGCCCTCTCAGGGCGCGCCCCCTCATCCGCCCTTCGGGCGCCCTCTCCCCCAGCAGAGGAGAGGGCAGGGGGGGAGGGGGAAGGCTGGCTCCCGCATCGCCGCGTCTCCGGACGCTGCCAAGGCCCGCGCGCCTTTCGAGGCGGCATTGACCGCGCCGCGCAGTCTCGGTGAGGCGAAGCATTTGCTGGCGAACCAGAGCGACGTTCATTACGGGCTCGGCTGCGCTTCCGCGGCGCTGGGCGACCAGAAATCCGCGCGTCAGCACTGGCTCGTTGCGGCCACCTTCAAAGGCGACTTCCAGGAGATGCGCGTCCGCGCCTTCGGCGAGATGACCTGCTTCAGCGCGCTTTCCTGGGCGCGCCTCGGCCAGCGCACGCCGGCCACCAAACTGTCGAACGATCTCCTCACCTACGCGCGGCAACTCCAGAAGGCCGAAGCGAAGATCGATTACTTCGCCACGTCGCTGCCGACGATGCTGCTCTTCGATGACGACCTCCGGTTCCGCCAGGAGACCACGGCGTTATTTCTCCAGGCTCAAGCGCATCTGGGCCTGGGCCGGAAGACCCGGGCGCGGGCGCTCCTCCGCCAAGTTTTGGGGCGCGATCCGAACCACGCGCTGGCTGCCGACCTGCTTGCGGAACGCGGCGATTGAGTTCGTGTTGCCGCGCCCGATCGTCCTGTCACGGTTGACCGATCCGTTTCGCCCCGGCTCCGAGATTGATTGCAACAAAACGCCGACCACAGCCGCGAGGGCTCGTCCGCCAACCCTGACCCCCTGCGTCGCAACCGCGAAGTCCGGTGGTGCAACTGTGAATTCGCTTCCCTCTGCCTCGGAATTCTGTGGACCAGCCGTGAAACGCTCTCCGACAGCCTTGGAGTCCTGTCCCAATTCCGCGAAGCCCTGTCCGCCAACGGTAAAACCAGGTTGCGCAGCCTTGAAGCCTGGTTTGCCAGCCCTGAAACAGTGGGGCGCTTCCTGGAAATCTTGTTTCTGGTTCCCCGCTGTTTTCGGTGGAATCAGCATTGGGGCGGGCGGAGTTTGCCGGCGACGAAGTAGCGCAGCGGGATCAAGTGTGGGGTCGAGCGGTCGCCGCGCGCCTTGCGTGTGGTCGCGCTAAAGACGCTGTTTAGCCCCTCCCGGAACGCATGGGTCACGCCCCCTTTCCAGTGCGCCCGGAGGCCCGCCAGGGGCTTCTCCACCCGGGCGGCCCCCTTCCCCATCGAGCGCCGCAGGTTCCGGGGTTGAGGGCGAGCCACCCCGCGTCCCCAGCGACACCCCACCCGGAAGCGTCGCCGCGCCACCACCGCGCTGGCGCTGCGGTAGATGTCCGGTAACCCCAGCCGCCTTTGATACGCCTTGGCCGGGCGCAGACTCTTCGGGTCGATCCTGGCCCGCCGGGCTTGCGCTAACGCCGTGAGGTTCTCCGGATGCTTGCGCCAGCGCCCCTGACTCTGCCGCAGCGCCGCCTACCCGCCCGCCCCGCCCAGACGCACCTCTCCGCCCGCCGCCCTTCAGCCCCCGCCGGGTTGGCGTGGGCGATGACGTGGAACTGGTTAAAGACCACCTGGGCGTTGCGACCATGCGCGCGCACTCCCTTCGGGCAGGCCGGGTTCATCTCCAGGCTCACCGGCGGGAGTGCGTGCCGGTGGCCATTGGGTTCTTCCACGCCCGGGAGGAAGGCGTTCCCCACTGAATGGTCTCGGCCTGCGGGGGCGAAGAGCCCCCGCGGGCCCACCAGGTCGGCAAACCCGCTCACCTACTGGTGGCCTTTGCGCCCGCTCAGCTCATCCCCCCCGACACCGTAGACCGGGCTGAAATCGGCCGCGGCGTAAGCCGCGTCCCCCGGCCGGAAGCGCATCCGCCACAGCCGCGGGTCGGTTTCGCCGACTCACTCCGCCACTGGGCTCAGGGGCAGCTCGCGCATGCGCAGCAGCGCGAAAGCTTCGAACTCCTTGGTGAAGTGCGGGCGCAAGCCCTCCCACGGCGGCCGCACCCGCCAGCCAGGGCCGCACTGGCGGCCTTTGCCCCGCGGCCATCGGCCGGTGATTTCACAGCGGTGCTGGAAGACGTTGAGAGGGCGCCCGGTCAGCGCTTCGGTGGGGTCGTCGCCAAAGACCCGGCCGCCGTCCTGCGGGCGGCGTGCCGACTCCCCTCGCCGGTCGGTCTCGCGGATCGCCAGGCAGACCAGGCCCGTCGCCCGCTCGAAGCGGCTCGCCACCACTTCCCAGTCCAAGCCCAAGCCGAGCAATTCATGAAACAGCTTCTCCGGTGTCATGCCCCCAGACTACCCGCCCATTCCACCGAAAACAGCGGGGAACCTGGCGGGGCTTGTCAACCTACTACCAAAAAACCATTTCCCGATCCGGCCCGTGGCCGTAATCTGATCGCCATCATGCCCCCGGATTCATGGTCGATCGAGTTTGGCGTTTGCGGGCCCGCCAGCGGTCGATCGTCCGCCCCCTGACATTCCCGATCACCGGTTGCTCCACCGGGGGGCCAGGGCAGAGCTATGGCGACGTCTGGCTGGCCCGCAACGTCCTGGGCACGTACCGCGCGGTGAAGGGGGTGTGCCGGGACGCATTCTCAGATGAGCGACCGTACGAGCGCGAATTCGCCGGCATTCGGAAATACGAACCGGTTTCCCGGACGCATGAAGGCCAGGTGGACGTGCTCCAAGTCGGCCGCAACGAGGCTGCCGGTTACTTTTATTGCGTGATGGAACTGGCGGATGCTGCCGACGGCGCCCCGTCCGCGCCGAACCCAAGCACCAGATCCGAAGCCGAAGCGGTTCCTCGGCACGCCGCAAGTGTCCTCGAACCGGATCGGTACGCCTCGCGAACCCTTCGGGAGGTTGTGGCGCAACGCGGCTGTCTGCCCTTGAACGAATGTCTCGAAATCGGAATCTCCCGGGCAGACGCGCTGGAACAGCTTTACCGCCACCGGCTGGTTCACCGGGATGCGATCTGCGCCCAAAGTTTTGTTACCCGGAGCGGGTTGACTGGTTCGAGTGAACAGGTCGTTGCGCCCAAAGTCGGTGTTACCCGCGAGGCACACCGACCGGAGCCCAAAAACCCAACCGGAATTGCCGGCCCGGCTGCGCGGGCAATACGCCAAAGCCGGCCCGAACTTCAAACGTCAACTCCTCGACCAGGCGGTTCAACGCCTGGGCTATCACCGCAAGGCGGCCCGCCGCGCCTGGCGCGCGGAGGCGCCGCCGCCCCCCACGGGGGCGGTTAGCTTGGGGCGGCCCAGGCAAGACGATCCCGCGCGGCTCTTGCCGATCCTCAACCCGATCTGGTTCGCGGCGTTCCAGCCCGGCGGCTCGCGCCTGCAAGCGTTGCTCCCCGAAGGGCGGCCCGCCGATGAAGCCGCTCCCCGCCGCCGGGCCCCGGCCCTGCGTGAAAATCTGCTGGCCGGGAGCGCCCGCCCCCTGGACCGGCTCAGCGCTCCGCCGCGGGGGCGGCTCCACCGGCACGGCGGCACCCGGCCCGGCCGTCTCTTGCGTCAGCGCATCCCGATCCGCGGGCCCTGGGAAGAGGAAGGCGCCGGCCGGCTGGAGGTGGACACCGTCGCGCTCTGCGGCGGCTCGCTGGAGGCTCGCCCCGCCGGGAGGCTCGACGCGGCGGACCTCCGCACCGACTGGCCGGAACAGCGGGGGCTGGAAAACCGCGGCCAGCATGGCCCGCTCTGGCAGTTGCCGGATTGGGAGGCGAGCCTGCCGTTTGCCCGGCGCGGGGGGGGGACGGCGACCCTGGCGGCGGGTTCCTCAACCCCCACGTCGTGGCCTGGCTGCAACAACGAAAGCACCCCGTGCTCTTCACCCGTTCACGGCCGTACCGCCAGTGCGATAACGCGCCCGTCGAACAACGCAACGGGACGCCCGGGCGGCAGCACTTCGGCTGCGAACGCTACGACGATCCCGCGGTGGGGCCGCTGATCAACGCGTTGTGCAAGGGCGCGCTGGGCCAGCTGCCCAACCCCTTCCTGCCCACGCACACGCTGGCGAAAAAGCGGCGGGAAGGAAAACGCATCAGCCGTGTCTAGGGGGCCGCGCGCAAACGCCTTACTGACAAGTCTTTAGGATAGACTACACGAATGGGAAGTGTTAGGGTTGGGCCTGGCGAAGCAGGACGGACGGAAACTCGATCATCAATCATTGGAAACGCTGCGGCTTATCGCGGTGCGG
>JAKANS010000120.1 GCA_021823625.1 bacterium
ACTTGTATCGCTGCCGCGGGCCGATCGAGGGGTTCTTCAAGCCGATCAAGCAAACTCTGCCACTGGCCGCCTTCCTGGGCACCAGCGCCAACGCCGGGCGCTGGCAGGTCTGGCCGGCGCGGCTGGTCTATCGGCTGCTGCGCTATCGGGCCTTTCTGTCGAACTGGAGTCACAGCTGCAGCCGGCGCTTCACGCGGCTACGGGCCGTGGTGTGGAAAAAGTGGGACGCGCTGAGTTTGTTGCGGCGCTAGGGGACAGCCGATGGACAGTTCCGATACTTCGCCCGCCCGGAGCAGGCCTCTCTGCCCGGAAGGGGCTGAGCCTGTGGGACAGCCCGGTGAACCCACCACAATTTCTCCAAGACAAGCCATGTGCCCCCCCAAAAAAAGTCTTAATGCCTCACTCCCGCCAGCGCTTCAAACCGCAAGCAAAGACATGCACTTTGCCCCAGTCCTAAAGCCTTGTGGGATGGGTGTGAAATTGGCTCAAGGTTGGCCGCCGGGAGCCATTGGCTCGATGTGGGATGCGGGTCCGGGGCGCTGAGCGAAGCCATCCTGCAAGAAGCAGCGCCTAGTCGAGTCAAAGGCATAGACCCTTCTGACGGTTACCTCACCCAGGTCCAGAAACGAATCCGCGATAAGCGAGCGCACTTTGAAGTCGGGGACGCGCAGACGCTGCCGGATAACGCGGCCAGCTACGATGCCGTGGTATCGGGCCTGGTGCTAAATTTCATCCCTCAGCCTGCGCGGGCCGTCGGTGAAATGATGCGGGTGGCGAAGTCGGAGGGTGTGGTGGCCGCCTACGTCTGGGATTACGCGGGCAAAATGCAACTGATGCGTCATTTGGGGAATGCGGCAGCTGCCCTGGATCCCCAGGCGATCGATTTGGATGAAGGGCGGCGTTTCCCGCTCTGCCAGCCCAAGCCACTCGCCAAACTCTTCCAGAGCGTTGGGCTAAAGGATGTCGCCGTGCGAGCGAGCGATATCTCCACGGACTTCAAGGATTTTGATGACTACTGGTCGCCTTTTCTTGGCGGCCAAGGATCTGCGCCAAGTTATGCGATGTCGCTGAGCGAAGACAGACGCGCCGCACTGCGTGAGCGACTGTGCGCTGGATTACCATTTGCCCTCGCCGGTTCAATGCCACTCGTGGCGCGCGCTTGGGGTGTATATGGCGTGCGCCCATAAAACGCCGCCCAAGCGCGCTCCAGCGAACCGCCCCCAAGCTTTGCGGGCGACGACGATGGACAACTTGAACCTCAACTTTGCGGGCCAGGTTCACCGCCGGCTTCGGCCGAGTCTTCGCTGCGCTTGCCTCGCCGCCGGTTGAATAACCGCGAGGAACCTATATTGGGTCGTTGACCTGAAGATTGCACTTTGAGTAGCGCAAAGCGTCGGTAAGCCCGCCGCACTCCAGGCGCTTCGCGAAAGTCGCGTGCCGGGTCAGCGGCGAGGGTTCAAACTCCCCCCACGTAGCCCAGCATACTGGTCGCGAACGTAGTTTGGGCCAGACCGCCCCCCGGCGGGCAAATCGACGGTGACTTTCACGCGCTGCAACCGCTTCGGCGTGTCCCGTGGCGTCGAACAGCGGTGGGGTTGAGCTTTCCGACACACTCGGTATCCTTCCGTCATGCGACAAGTAATCATTTATCCAGGTGAAGACGGTTTTTGGGTAGCTGAGTGCCCAAGTCTCCCCGGCTGCGTCTCCCAGGGCGATAGCCGGGAGGCCGCCGTCAGCAACATCCGCGAGGCCATCGAGGGCTACGTTCTCGCGCTTCAGGATGACGGGCTGCCAGTGCCAGAGGAGCATTTCGAGGCTCTGCTGCTGGCCGTATGAGCAAGTTGCCACAGCTTTCCGGCCCGGATGTCGTCCGCGTTCTTCAGAAGCTTGGTTTCACTGTCCGGCGACAGCACGGTAGTCACATCATCATGCGACGTGGCGACCCGTACGCCCAAACCGTCGTTCCCAATCACCGGCAGATTGACCGAGGCACGCTACGCGCCATCCTCCGCCAAACCGAAATCACAGCCGACGAACTCATCAAGTTGCTATGACGAAGCGCCTGGCGACCGCAACCGAAGCGACCGGCGCGGCCGTTACGCGCGGGGACAGCGGCAAGGGTTTGAATTTTCCCCGCCTCGCCGGGCGTGCTGGTCGCGCAAGGAATCCCGGACGGAGAGTCGCCGCGGCGGGCTAATCGACGGTGACTTTCACGCGATAGAAGCGCTTCGGCGTGTCGGCCACGCTTTGCGGCAGGCTCGCCGTGGACGCCGTGTAGGCGGGCGGGAGGTTGGTGAGCGCGGTCCAACTGGACGCGTCCAAGGAGTCGCTCGATTCCACGACATAGCGGTAGCCGGCGGCCCGGGCAAACATGAGCGCGATTTGACCGGATTGAAGCGCCAACGGCCCCAGCGTGGGCGCGGCATTCGCGTCCGGCGGGGCGACCACGAGCAGTTGGGCGGCGTCGCTGGTCACACTGCCGGTGCTGTTGGCGATCACCACGGAGTAAACGCCGGATTGGGCTGCCGTGGCGCCGGTCAGCTTGAGCGTGCTGGCCGTCTCGTTCGGCAGCGCGTTGCCGTTCAAGCGCCATTGGTAGGTCAGGCTGTCGCCCGTCGCGACCACGGTGAGGGTCACGTCCGTGCCCGCCGCCACGATCTGGCTGGCCGGCTGGGTGGCGATGCCCGGCGGGGAAGCCGTGCCGGTGATGGTGATGGTGATGTCTTTGTGAACGACCTTGTCCGAGTTCACGTTCCCGGCCGTCAAGGTGACGGGGAACGCGCCGGCCGTTTGGGGTATGCCGGTGATCTTCCCGTCCCCACCCACGTTGGTATTGATCGTCAAGCCGGGGGGGAGCGGGACCGCGTCCCAGAAGTCCTGGGCGTGGTCTTTGCCGGGGTTGGTGACGATGATCCGGTAGCTGAACGGCTGGTCCACCTTGCCGGTGGCGTTAGTGGTCACGGGGCCAGGCGGATTGGTGTTGGCCACGCCGGAGATCGCGGCGGAGGCGCCCGAAACGGTGTGGTACGTGCCGAGCAGCGCAACCGCGCCGACGAGCCACCGGAACACGATGGCGAAGCCGGTGGGCGCCGCGGTCTGCGTCACACACGCGAGGCGGCAGACGGGGACAAGTTGCAGGCCGAGGGCCAGTACCAGGGTGGGAGCTTTGTGGAGTTTCATCATGGGAGGGTGAGGTTGAGAGGGTCTCAGCGCAGCTCAGGGAACGCGTCGCAAGCGGAAGTACTCCTGGTCGGAGGAGAGGAAGACTTGAACGCTCGCGAGGCCGCCTTCGACCACGGGCGGGTCGATCACCGGCGCCCACGGTTCGGGCGCGTTCAGGTCGTAGGTGCTTTCCAACACGGCCGGGATGCGGTCGAGCGGCCAGGAGATGATCAAGACGCCGTTCGCGGAAGTCAGGCTCACCGGCAGCGGCGGGCCCAACGTGGGGCTGATCGTTATCAGGCCCGCGGCGGTTTGAACCATGCCGTTGGCGGTCGCGGTGAACTTCCACGCATAGTCACCGGCGGTCGGGTATGGGTGGCAGAGCCCAGCGGCGGAACCGTGTGGGCTGCCGTCCCCGAAATCCCAGTCGTACGCGATCGCTCCGCTGCAACCGCTGAGCGCCGCGTCGCCGTGAAAAGGAACGGGAGCACCCGGCAGGGCGGCGGTCGGCACTGCGGCGCTGGCGGTCAGCAGACAAGATCCGGGAGCGATGGACGCGGTCACCTTGCCGAGGTTGGAATCGGTGGAGCCGTCCCAGGCGGCGAACGTGAAGGAGTCGCTCCCCGCGAAATCCGCGGACGGCAGGTAAGTCGCCGTCGTGCCAGCTAAGGTCACGGTGCCGTGGGCAGGCTGCGAAACAATGCGCACTGTGAGCGGGTTGTTGTCCGGGTCGGAGGCCGGAAGTTGAACCGCCGTCGCGCTTCCCGCCGTCGCCGTCGCCGTGCGGTTGCTGGCCACGGCCGGGCGGTTGCCGTTGCGGCTCTCGCTGCTGGGTCCGGAGTGGCAGTTGTAGCAACCGGTTTGGAAGCCCTGCCAATACAGGCGCGTCCCCTGCGCGTTCAGCGTCCGGTCCGCTTGCATGAGTGAGAGGACCGTCCCGCGGTAGTTCGCGCCGTGGCACGGCCGGCATTGGGCGGAACCGCTGCCCTCGGTCTCGTGCCGGGTCGCCCAGGCCTGACCGACCGGGTGCATCCCGTGCGGTCCGCCATTCATGGTGGCGGGCGTCGTCGGATGGCAGGCGCTGCAATCCAGCAAGGCGCCGGTGTGCCCTTGCAGTTGCCGGCTCTGGACGTTCTCGTTCGGTTCGCGGCCGGACAGCTCGGCGTGCGTGGCGCCGTGACAGGCGGCGCAATACAAACCGCCGTGGCCGCGCGAGGCGCGGTAGAGCGAAAGCCCGGCCGCGGGCGTGCTGGGCTGGGTGGCGAAGGTCTGATTCACCGCCTGGCGAAACGTGCCCACGCTCGCGAACGCGTTCGCGTAACGGATCTGGCCGTTGTTGCTCGTGGCCGTGCCGGTGTGGCAGCTCTGGCAGTTGGGTTCGTCGAGCCAGCCTTGCCGGGTCTTGTTGCCCACGTCGGTCAACGAACCGTGGCAGCTTTGACACGTCATGCCCGGCGAGCCATCCGCGGCCAGCACGCTTTGGTGAACGCCGCGCAGGTAACGCAACTCCGGACCCGCGTGGCAGCGGAAGCAGGCGGCGCTTTGGGCGAGGTCGTCCAGCGGCACGCCCGACGCGGGGTCGAGCACCTTCGCGTGCTTGGTGTGGATGAGGCGCGTGAGCGGACGCATCGCGGTCGCGCCGGAGCCAGGCAGGGCGTTCGAGGCGTGGCAGCGAACGCAAAGCACCGGCCGGGCATCCTGGAGCACCGTGGCGACCAGGCCCGCGGGGTTGTAGCCGACTTCCTTCAAGACATCGGTATAAGAGCTCGATCCGGCGCGCGCGTCGTCGTGGTAGCGGAGGATGTTCAGCTTGTAGTCCCGGACCGGATCGCAATCCCATACCCAGCCGGTCGGCGGCCGCGCTTCCACGTCCGAACCCGAGGCGTGACAGGCATGGCAATCCATCCCCGCGCTGACCGGCAGGGCGATGTCGGTGTGCGCGAGTTCCGCGCCGGCATTGTTGTGCGCCACCAGTCGCATCAGCGGCAGGAAGTTGGTGCGGCCTTGATCGTCGATGGGCGTGATCGGGATGCCCTCGGCGGTGAAGAGTCGATTGGCCGGATCGAAGCGCATCGGCTGGGGCTGGTTGGCCGGGCCGGGCATGGCGGAACCGGCCAGGCCTTGGTCCGGCGCCAAGGCCACACCGTAGAGCGCCGGCGCCTGTTCGTAGAATTGGGTTTTGCCTTGGGAGGTGGCGTTGATCGATCCGGTGTCGTCCGCGACCGCTTCGTAGGTGACGGTGAAGCCGTTGGCGCTGGTGACGAGTTTTCCGCCGGAAATGAGTTGGGCGTGGATGGTGTTGTAGGGCGGGAACAGCGAATAGACCCCGGACTCGCTCTCATCCATCTCGTGCAATCCCAGGTCGCTCCAGCCCACGAGGGTGGCGCTGGCGGCGCCGAGGCGCGCAAGGCCGGGACCGCACAGCAGGCACGCGAGGGCAACGCCAAGTACGATCCGCAAAGCAAAGGCGGATCGGGTGGCGCGCCGAGCGGAACGAAGCATCTGGTCTTTCTCGAATAACATGAGGCGGGAGGTGGAACGGGGTGTCTCGATCCGAGGGTTCATGGTTTCGCCAGGCGGAAGAAGGCGGTGCCGGCGGCGGTTGGGAGGACCACCGTGGAGTTCCCACCCTGGACCAGCGGAGTCTGTGTCATCGGCTCCCAAACCGGAGTCGGCCCCAAGGCGGGTGTGGACTGGAGTTGATAACCGACCTTGGCCGGCCAGGAGAGGACGAGGTTCGTGCCGCTGAGCGTGATTCCCAAAGCAGTCTCGCGCGTGATCCACTCGGTGATCTGCGTGGACCGCGCCGAACTGCCCGAAGGATACGCCTGGATGGTCCAGAAGCGGTTCGGATCGGCCGGGTGTCCCGGGCTTCCTCCACCGTCCATCGCCACCTGGGCCTTCCCCGGTTTCCCCACTCCGATTTTCCCGCAATGCATGCGGTTGCTCACTTAGCAAGTTTTACACCAACCAAAAGCCTGGTTCATCCGAGCGCTCGTCATTCCCGCCGTGGGAACGCTCGTCCGGCGGCCGTTTGGCGATGCCCTGACGCGTGGCCGCCCCGCAGGTCGCACTCAGTTGCATCCGCACCCGCCCCCTCCCACGCCGCGCCCGCCCGAGGCGGCCTCGCGCGAGAAATAGACATGCTCGTCCAGCGCCAGGCCGAGCGGGTCGCGGTCCGCGCGCATCACCGGGTCCGCCAGCGTGCCGCGTTGCCACGGCTTCACCTGCTGGCAACCGCTGGCTGCCAGCCACAGCACCGCGAGGGCCGCCAGCAGGACCGCGCTATTTCTCCGTTGCCGTCTCGGCGAGCAGCAATTCGATCTCGTGCGCATATTCTTCCTTCGTCTTGTCCCCCTGATAGCCGCGGTGGATGAACCTCACCTTGCCGGTCCGATCCACCAGGAACGAACTGGGCATGGTGGAAACCTCGGTTTGCGCGACCAGTTTCTGCGCGGCATCGCGCACCACCGCGAATGTGACCGGGGTTTTCTTCAGAAATTTCTCCATGTTGGGGTGGGCTTCGTCCACGTTGACCGCGATGACCGTCAACCCGCGCCCGGCATAGCGTTTGTGCAATTCCTCCAACGCGGGAAAGGACCGTTTGCACGGCGCACACCATGAAGCCCAGAAGTCCACCAACAGCACCCTGCCCTTGAGCGGCACGGGCAGCTTGCCCTCGAGTTGGAAGGTCGCCAGGTCGGGAAACGGGTCACCCAGTTTCACGCCCTCGCCGGCCCAGGTGGGCAGACCGGACAGCAAAGCCACCGCCACTGCCACGCCGGGCAGGTGGCGCTTAAGAAGTCGTGTAAGCATGGAATCTGAGGGTTTGATGTTGGGCGCTCTCGGTGGTGATGCAGCCTTCGGCGCCCGGACAAAGGCCGATCAAATTCATGCCTTCCTGGGGGGCCAGGATGCAGGCCGTCGTCGCCAGAATGCCGGCCAGCGTGCAATGCGGCGCCACGACGGACACGGCGAGGGTCCCATTGTTGACCGGGTAGCCGGTGCGCGGGTCGATGATGTGGCCATACCGCCGGCCGCCGTGGACGAAGTGGCGGACATAATCGCCGGAGGTGGCGACGGCGTGATTAGTGACGGCCACGCCGGTCCAGCACTGTCCAGGGCGGCGCGGGTCTTCGAGGCCGACATGCCACGCGCCCTTCTCCGGCGGTTCGCCGTGGACGCGCACGTCGTTGCCGAAATCCACCAGCACGTTTTCGATGCCGCGCTGGAGCGCCAGCATCAGGACGCGGTCCACGGCGTACTCCTTGCCGATGCCGCCGAGGTCGAGGCACATGCCCGCTTGCGGCAGAAAGATCGCGCCTGGCCGGCGCTTCAGTTTGCGCCAGCCGACCAGTTTTTGGGCGGCCTCGATCTGCGCCGCGTCGGGCACGACCGGCGGGTGGGCCTTCCAGTTCCACAGCCGGATCAGCGGCAGCGAAGTCGGATCGAACGCGCCGCGTGTGAAGAAGATCATCTCCTGGCAGAGATTGAAGAGGGCGTCGGTTTCCGCGTCCACTTCCACCCAGTCCTGGCCGGCGGCGGCGTTGATCCGGCCGATCAGGCTGTCCGGGATGAACCGCGAGTAACGCGCCTCGAACCACGCCACCCAGCGGAGCACTTCCGCCTGGAAATCCCGCGCCAGCGCGGCGTTTGGCGTGCGGAAGTGTACGCGGCAGATCGTGCTCATCGCCTGAAACGTGAGCCGGTAAAGGCCCGCCGTGGCCGCGGCCTGCGCCGAGCGTTGGACGCGCTCGTACACGACCGCCGTGGAGTCTGACGCGCTTAAAACCATAGGCGGGCGCCCACCGTCACGAGGTTCGCTTTCGGGTAAGCGCTGGACGAGGTGACGTGATCGAGGCCGAACAGGTCGTAGCGCTGGTAAGCGACGTCCAGCGAAAGCCAGTCCACGATCTTCGCCGTGAGCGAAATCCCGTAGGTGAAGGTCTCCATCTCCGAAAGCCGGTAGTCCGCGGAGTAGTACGCCGGCACCGGGGTCGGATTCGACGGATCGGAAGGGTCACCGGCGAAACGCGGCGCGTAGAAGCCGGCCGCGCTTTGGCGGTAATAGCGGAACGCCGGCGAGAGCAGCACGCGCCGGCCGATCTTCTGGTGCCACGCGAGGCCGAGCGTGTGGGCGTCGATGCCGAACGAGTCGTGGAAATAGCGATACGAACCCTCCGCGCTGCCGTACAGCGGACTGACGTACTGGGTCAGCGACGCGTAACCGATGTAGCTTTCGCGGTGCCGCGGCCGGTACTCGCCGAAGAGGCTGAGGTTGTTCGGATCGGACTGCGGGTAATCGTTGAACAGGACGCCCCGATACGGGTCATCCAGATAGCCGACGGAATTCCGGAACGTGAAATCCACCGTGAGCACGGTCTTCGGGCTCAACAGTTGGTTCACCCCGATCAAAATGTCGTCCGTGTCCTTGTGCTGGTTTTCGTAAATGTAGGTCGCGGGGTTGGGCAGGATCGTGTCCCAGGCGTGCGACCAGCCGAGGTTGAGCGTCGTGTTCTTGCCGTTGAGGTCCACCGCGTAGTTCAGCGCCGCACCGTAAGATTGGTAGTCGCTTTCGGAACTGTAGGCGAACTGGGGGGTGATCCGGTGCGCCCCGAACTGCATCGCCGCGTCGAGCGTGCCGGCCCAGCGTTTGTCCTTCATGAATTGGGTGGGCACGCGCGTGCTCAGCGACTCGGGCGGCACGCCGGGAAGGTTGATCTCCGAGGGCGGCGGCGCCCCGGTGGGCGTGGCGCCGGAGATGGCGTCATAGACCGTCTCGCCTTTCAGCGAGAGCCACCCGGCGACCTGCTTCTCGAACAGCCAGGCGTGCGTGTCCACACCGATGCGGCCGTTGTCTTCCTGGTAGCTCCCAAAGCGGTAATCGGCATGGTCTTCGCCGAAGGCGCGGTTCAGCCGGAGCAAATAAAGGCCCGCGGCCAGCGCCAGCGCTCCGGCCTTCTGCCGCCCGTGGAACTTGCAGCGGTCGGTTGGCTCGCCGGCCGGGCTGCCAGAGGCGTGAATGTTTCCCCAATTCATTTCGGGCGGTTAGAGTCCCACAGTATGAACGAAACGTGAAGCGAAGATTAACAACCGTTCACTTCCCCCAAGCGGAACTGCGAGCCGACCTTCGCCCGCCCACGCACGGCGCGGGGCGGGCCTGCGGTCCAACGGATGGCGGCGGAGCCGGACGCACGTCGCCGGACAGGCAACGCGCGGGAGCGGACGCGGTCGGTCCCTCAAGGGTGCTGGCTAGACTTCCGCCGGCAGCTCGAAGCCTTTGCGACGCGGGCGATCGAGGAACTCGTTCGCCTTTTCGTCGCCCACGAAAGTCTCTTTCGCCGGGTCCCAATGGAGCCGGCGTCCGGTCCAGCGCGCGATGTTCACCAGGTGGCACACCGTGGCGGAGCGATGCCCGGTCTCCACGTCTGCCCGCGGGCGCTCGCGGCTCTTGATGCAGTCGTACCAGTTCTGGATGTGGTTGCCGCCGAGTTCGCGCCCGGCCCGCACGGCGCTTTCGGCCAGCTCTTCGTCCGGCTCGGAGCGGCAGATGCCGCGGTCGATGCGGATCTTGCCTTTCTCTCCGATAAAGATGCCCCCGCCGGAGATGCCCCCGCCCAGCACGCCGCCACCCGCGGGTTCGCCCGTCATCTCGACGACCGTGCCGGTGGCGTAGCGGAAAAAGACCTTGGGCACGCAGCAGATTTTCTCGGCGCGGTCGCGACCTTCGGGCTTGGTAAAGGTGGGAGGCTCAAATGGCGCGCCGTCGGTCCAGATTTCGACCGGCCCGCTTTCGTCCATGCCGAGGGCGGATTGGATCTGGTCGAAGCCGTGCGCGCCCCAGCCGGTGACTTCACCGCCCGACCACGGCCGGAACGAAATCCAGCCCGGATTCGCGCGCGGCGCGTAGATGTCCGGGTGGAACGGCACCAGCGGCGTGGGGCCGCACCACATGTCCCAGTCGATGCCCTCCGGCACGGGTTGCGCAGGAAAGCCGCACTCCCACGGGCTGGGGTAGTTCTGGGCCAGCACGCGGGTGATGCGGCCGATTTTGCCGCTGCGCACCAAGTCGCAGCCAACGATGTTTTCGCGCATCGAGCGCTGGTGGCTGCCGGTCTGGAACACCCGTTTGTATTTGCGCACCGCCTGGACCATCAACCGCCCCTCGCGCACGGTGAGCGTCATCGGCTTCTCGGCGTAGAGGTCTTTGCCGGCCTGGCAGGCGTGAATGCACACCAGCGAACGCCAGTGGTCGGGCGTGGCGGTGAAGAGGGCGTCCACGTCCTTGCGTTCGAGCAGGCGATGATAATTCTGGTACGCGTCGGCCTTGAGCTTTTGCGCGGCCTGACGGGCGCGCGGCAGGTTCACATCCGCGAAGGCGAGCACGCGGGTGGCGGGCAACCGCAGCGCCGTCTGGAGCAGCGAACTGGCCTGCCGGCCGATGCCGATGAAGCCGATGCCAATGCGGTCGTTCGCGCCGGGTTGGCCCTCGGCGGCGAGCACACCGGTCGGGAGGATTTGCGGAAGCGCGAGGCCCGCGAGGGCTGCGGTGCCGCCACGGCGGAGAAACTGCCGTCGGCTTACCGGGAAACCTTTTCGGTCAGAGATGGCTTTCATGAGGGCGTTTTAAGTCGGCCAACGCCGATGGGAAAGCCTGAAATCGGTTTGCGGCCATCGGCCAGGACGCGCGAAGCTGCGCCGATGCGTTCGGTGCTCATCATTGGCGGCGGATTGGTCGGTCTGGCCACGGCGTACCGGTTGCTCGAACGGCAGCCGGGGTTGCGGCTGACGCTCCTGGAAAAAGAATCCACCGTGGGCGCGCATCAAAGCACCCACAACAGCGGGGTGTTGCACTGCGGCTTGTATTACCAGCCCGGCTCGGCCAAGGCCCGGCTGGCCGTGCAAGGCATCCGCCAGATGGTGGCGTTCTGCCGGGCGGAAAACGTCCCCCACGAAATTTGCGGCAAACTGGTGGTCGCGACGCGCGCCGAGGAACTGCCCCGGCTGGACGAACTGTTACGCCGCGGCGCCGCCAACGGCCTGCAGGGCCTGCGCAAACTCGCTCCCGACGAGATGCGCCGGATCGAACCGCACGTGGCCGGCCTCGCCGCCGCGCACGTGCCCGAGGAAGGCATCGTGGATTACCGCGCGGTGTGCGATCGCCTCGCGGCCCGCGTCCAGGAGCGCGGGGGTCGGATCAGCACCGGCGCCCAGGCGACGCGGGTGGAGCGGCGGGGAACCGAGTGGGGAGTCGCCACTCCGCGCGGCGAGTTCACGGCGGACTTTCTGATCAATTGCGCCGGCCTGCACTGCGATCGCGTGGCGCAACTGGCCGGCGAGCGCCGCGAGGTGCGGATCGTCCCGTTTCGCGGCGAGTACTACCAATTGAAGGCGGAACGCGAAACGCTGGTGCGCCATCTGATCTACCCGGTGCCCGACCCGAAATTTCCATTCCTGGGCGTGCACTTCACGCGCCTCATTCACGGTGGGGTCGAGGCGGGACCGAACGCCGTCCTGGCCTTCGCCCGCGAAGGCTACTCGCTGGGCCGGGTAAACCTGCGCGACCTGGCGGATGCGCTCGGCTTCCCTGGGCTTTGGCGGTTCCTGCGCCGGTACCCGGAAATGGTGCGGACGGAACTCGCGCAATCCATCAGCCGCGAGCGCTTCTGCCGCGCCCTGCAAAAGCTCGTGCCGGACATCCGGCCGGGCGATCTCGCCGCCGGCGGGGCGGGTGTGCGCGCGCAGGCGATGACGCCCGCCGGCGAACTCGTCCAAGATTTCCACCTCGTCGCGCGCGAGCACGCTTTGCATGTGCTCAACGCGCCGAGTCCTGCCGCGACCGCGTCGCTGGCCATCGGCGGGCATGTCGCCGGGCTGCTGCCGGCGTGAAGTGCAGCCAGCGGAGCGCCGGCTTCCAGCCGGCTTGGCGTACTCGTTCGTTCCAAGCCGGCTGGCAGCCGGCGCTCCGACGAACTTACTGCGGCCGCGGCGATTTTGGGAGATACGGATAGACTGGGAAGTCCGCGCCAGGAATAACGTGGGAAAATATCCAGGTTCGGGCTTTGGTCTTCGGCGGGTGTCACGCTAAGGTGGGGCCCACAGCCGATGGCACCAGCGGCGGAGACAACGCCGCGGAGGCCGTTTAGCAATGCCTAATTGGATCGGACTCTTGCTCCTGGGTTGCCTGCTCGCGGCGAGCCACGAACTCGCCGCCACCGAGCCGCGCCTCGCCACGCCCCGCGAAGGTGAGGGTGCTTACGCCTTGTTGCGCCGGCACGGCTTCCAACCCACGCCCGAGGACTTCGAGGCGTTTCTGCAACTCAACCAGGACCGGCTCGGGCCGGAGCACACCTTGATCCGCGGACGGTCGTACCGGATTCCCGACACGCGCCAGGTCGCGGCCCGAAAGCCGGTCGCGGGCGGACGCGTGTATTACCCGATTTTCGGACCGCATTACGCCTGGGTCGAACGGAAGGACACGGAACTGGCGGACTGCGCGCTTTACCTTGAGAGCGGTCACGGCGGACCTGATCCCGGCGCGCTCGGCTGGCGGGAGGGCCACCTGCTGGCCGAGGATGAGTACGCCTACGACATCACGCTACGACTGGCGCGCGTGCTGCTCGAACACGGCGCGGCGGTGTTCTTGATCGTGCGCGACCCCAACGACGGCATCCGCGACGGCCAATGGCTGGCGCCGGACCACGACGAGTTGACCTATCCACGGCAGCCGATGCCGGTGAACCAGGTGCGGCGGTTGCACCAGCGCGCGGCGGCGGTGAACGCGCTGTACGCGCAGGAAGGCGGCCGACAACACTACCATCGGGTGGTCATTATTCACGTCGATTCGCGCAGCCAGGACGAGCGGATCGACACCTTCTTCTATCACCAGGCGAACAGTCCGGCGGGGCGCCGCCTGGCCGTCAATTTGCGGGACGCCTTCGAGGAGAACTACCGGAAACACCAGCCGGAGCGCGGCTACCGTGGCAGCGTGAGCACACGCAGTCTCTACATGCTGAGCGCCACGCAGCCCCCCGCGGCCTTCATCGAACTGGGCAACATCCGGAACCCCAACAACCAGTATCGGTTCATCGAACCGGGCAACCGCCAGGCGCTGGCGGAGTGGATCGCGGCCGGCATCGCGCGTGACGTGCAGGCGGAGCGCGACCGCTGAAGTCCGCGGGTCAGCCGGCAGGATGCGTCGGAATGGGGAGCACGCCGCTGGCGTGCGGTGTTTGGCGTCACACAACACGCGTTTCGCTCCCGGTTCACACCGCACCGAACGTTGCGGCTGGCTGGTGGTGTTCTGGAGTCGTGGCCGGGCCGGCCACGATGGCACGCGAGCCGCGTGCGCTCCCGGCATGACCGTCTCGTTCCATCTCAGCCAGTCTCCAGTTCCATCAGCCGCGTGGCGGCCGTTTCCCACTCGGCGTGCAAACCGGGCAGGCGCTGGTGGAGGTCCGCCAGTTCGCGGTTGATGTCGGCGGCGCGACCACGAAGTTCGTAGGTCGCCGGATCTTCGAGTTCCGCCACCAGTTCCTTCTCGCGCGCTTCGAGCGCGGCAATCTCGTCCTCGATCGCCTTCACGCGCTTTTGGGCGTCGCGCTTCAACCGCGAGCGCGCCTGTCGGGCCTCGGCTTCGAGGCGACGCTGTTCCTTGCGCGACACCTCCGCGTCGCCGCTGGGCGCGGACGAGGCTCCCGGCCGAGCGCTTTCCGCGGCGGCGATCGCACCCACGCCAGTGCCGGTCAAACCGTCGCGCGCGCTTTGCGCCGTCTTGGCCAGGTAGTAATCGTAGCCGCCGCTGTAGGGTGTGAGCCGGCCCGCGCGGACATGCCCGACGTGGTTGGCCAGCGAGCGGATGAAATGCACATCGTGGCTGATGAAGATCAGCGTGCCGGTGTATGGCTCCAGGGCCTCGATCAAGGCGTCGATGCTGGCGATGTCGAGGTGCGTGGTCGGCTCGTCCATGAGCAGCAGGTTCGGCGGATCGAGCAGCAGCTTGACCAACGCCAGCCGGCTTTTCTCGCCGCCGCTGAGCACGGCCACGCGCTTGAAGACGTCGTCGCCGCGGAACAGGAAACTGCCCAGCACGGTGCGGACGAACGTTTCGGTCACGCGCTGCGGCGTGTGCAGGGCTTCTTCCAGCACGGTACGTTCGAGCTTCAACATCTCGGTGCGGTACTGGGTGTAATAACCGGCCTTGACGTTGTGCCCCAGCGCGTGCTCGCCCGCCTGCGGTGTCAGCGCTCCGGCCAGCAATTTGAGCAAGGTGGATTTGCCGGCGCCATTGGGGCCGACCAAAACGATCCGCTGCCCGCGTTCGGCCTCGAAATCCACTCCGCGATACACCGGCAGCGGGGACCGCGTCGCGTCGCCGGGATAGGCGAAATCGACGCCGCGCAGCCGGATGACGCGCTGTCCGCTGCGTTCCGGTTGGGGAAAACTGAACCCCACCGTGGCGTCCGGCCCGGCCGGCGCTTCGACCATCCCCTCCTTGAGCCGGCCGATTTGCTTGAGTTTGCTTTGCGCCTGCGCGGCCTTGGTGTTCTTCGCGCGGAAGCGATCCACGAAGTGCTGCAGCCGGTCGATCTCGCGCTGCTGCGCCTTCCAGGTGGCTTGCAAGGTCTCTTCGCGCGCCACACGCTGTTCGAGGTAGGCGTCGAAGTTGCCGGTGTACTTGAGCAGGCGCGACTGGCGGATCTCGACGACGTGGGTGCAAAGCTGGTTCAGAAACTCGCGGTCGTGCGAGATCAACAGGATCGCGCCGGGGTAACCCTTCAAGTAGTTCTGCACCCAGAGCAGCGCCTCCAGGTCGAGGTGGTTCGTCGGCTCGTCCAACATGAGCAGGTCCGGCTCCTGGACGAGCAGCCGCGCCAGCCGGGCGCGCATCACCCACCCGCCGCTCATCTGCCGCGCCGGCCGGTCGAAATCCGCTTCCCGAAACGCCAGACCGGCCAGGATCTGTTTGGCGCGCGCCACGGTTTCGCCGTCGGGCGCATGCGTGTGCGTTGCGTCGAAGGCGGGAACGCCGGACAAGCCGCCGCTTTCGCCGGTGAGCGTCATCTCCGTATGCGCCTGGCCGAGCGCCAGGTCCAACACGGTCGCGTCGCCGGCGGGTTCGCTTTCCTGCGGCAAATAGCCGAGCTGCGTGCCGCGCACCCACGTCACTTCCCCGGCGTCCGACGACTCCAGACCCAGCAGGATGCGAAACAGGGTGGACTTGCCGGCGCCATTCGGCCCCACCAATGCCAGCCGGTCGCCTTTCACCAACGACAAACCCGCGTCGGCGAACAGCGTCCGGCCCGCGAAACTCTTGGCCAAGCCCGAAAACGTCAACATCCGCGCCAGCCTAGCGAAGCCGGAGCAGTTGGCGCAATGGGCAGAACGGCCGAACCTTTCGGTTCACCGCGGCTTCGGGCGGACGGCGCGCCGGGAGCAAACCCCAATTTCAGCCACGAAGGCACCGAGGTCCGGAGGTTGAATGAGGAACCCAGGAAAGTCGGAAAGCCCAGAACACGGTTCCTGAGTTTCTGAGTTCTTCATTGGAATGCTGCGTCTTCGCGACTCCGGGGCAGCTTCATGGAGGGACGAAACCGCGGGGAGCCCTGGCTCCTCGATCGCAAAGCCACAGTTCGCCGCCTTCGACGGAGCGCCGCTTTCCAAAGCGGCTTACAGCATCAGAACCTGCCTGCGCGGTTGCGATACTACCGGGGTCTTCGCGTTGGAACGTTAAGCCGGCTACAAGCCGGGGTGCGTCGGGGTGAACCGACGGGAACGGCAGCAGCCGCGGCGACCGGATCGCGGCCGACCACCGCAGGATCGGCTCGAACTGCTCGGGCCGCGTGGCGATGGACGCCACGACCGAGGCGTCGATTCCGGCCCGGTCCATCGACCGCAACAGGTCGCTAGTCGTGCCGTCGAGCACGGCCTGGATGTCTTCAGTCTCGGCCTGGAGCTGCGCCACCGCGCGCGGCGCCAGGTGGTCGGGGAACGCGTGCGTGTGGATGTCGATGACCATGCGGCGAGATTACCCGTCTGCGACTGGCAAAGGAAGCGGTGGAAAAAGCGGCTTGCGCGGGCGCGTGGCCCTGTGTTCCGCTGGCGTTGCCAAACCCGATGAACTTGCGCGCGTCGCCGACAACTCGCCGGCGGTTCCTGCTGGGGACCGCCGGGCTGATCACACTCAGCCGGATCCAAACCACCGCCCAGGCCTCGAAGCCCTCGGACACTCCGGCACCCAATCGCCCGCGGGTCCGGGAACTGATTCGCGACCCGCATTTTCGCGCCGGCTTCCGCTTGATCGAGCCGCAGCCGGGCCGGCGTGTCGAGTACGGTCGGTTGGCAGGCTCTGTGAGCGGCGACCCGGTCTGGGATCTCGACCAATGGTCGAGCCGCTTTCCGTTGACCGCCGAGCCACTCGCGACACCGGAATCTGGCGTCCGCCGTTGGGCGAACACGGCCAAATCGGTGACGCTCGGCGAACCGGGCACGTCGGCCGCCGACCTGGCCCTGACCGTGAACGCGAGCGTGGAATACGCCGGCCGCGCCCGCAAAGCGGGCGAGCCCTGGGTGCATCTGCTCGTGGAACAATCCTTCGCGGATCCGCCGTCGCTGGCGGAACTGAGCACGGCCCGGCTCCGATTGCAGGCGCGTTTGCTCCGCTCCGAGTTTCACCGCACGGACGACTACTCGCCCGGCCTGCACGCGGCACAGTTTCAGATGTTCCTGATGCTCCAGAACCGGAACCGCCAGTCGCCCGGCTTTGGCAGGCTGCTGTGGTTTGGCATCCCGCTCTACGACGACCGGTCGCGGTATCCCCAGACGTTCCAGGAGCAGGACACCGGCGGCACGGCGATGTTCATCTTCACCCCCGGCGGGGAGGTGTTCGCCGACCGCAGCGCGCATGACCGCGAGTGGATCCGCGTGGACAAGGATCTTCGCCCGCTGTTCCTCGAAGCCCTGGCGACGGCGTGGCAGCGCGGCTTCCTCGGCGAATCGCGGGACCTGGCCGATTATCGCGTGACCGGCATGAACCTGGGCTGGGAAGTGCCAGGGCTTTTCGACGTGGAGATGCAGGTGCGGGACCTCAGTCTGGAAATCCAGTCTGTGTGAATCGGTGCCTGGCTGGACACGGCGAGCGCGCGGCGACGAATCTGGGCGCCGACGGCTTGAGCCAGTCAAGGCGATCGGCCGGGGGGTTGCTCGCGGGGCCGAAGAAGCGCAGGGTCAGGCCAGCCCGAGTTCTGCCTGTCATCGAAGCTCGGTGAATCCTTTTCGAGGCACGCGATATGCGACGTTCGATCATCAGCACAGAGGCGGTCATCCCCTTACTGGCCGCGTTGATTTGCCTGAGTGCCGTCAGGGCCACGTCTGCGGACACGCAATTGCCCGCTGGCACCGAGGTCGTCTGGGACTTGAGCCAGGCGTACCGCGAGACCACCACGCGCGAGCGCATTTGCGTCAACGGCCTGTGGCGCTGGCAATCGGCGGTGGCCACGGCGGATGCCGTACCGGTAGATGACTGAGGCTATTTCAAAATCCCCGGCTCCTGGCCGGGCATCACCGACTACATGCAGAAGGAGCTTCTTCGACGATTTCAGTGGAATCAGTAGCACGGCACCCGGAGTTTCCCGGCAACGAAGTAGAGCATGGCCAGCAAGTTCTTGGTGGTTCGACAGCCCCGGGCTTTGCGCTTGGTGGCTGAGAAG
>JAKANS010000121.1 GCA_021823625.1 bacterium
CCGTGCCCTGGCCTTGGTCGTAGAGCTTGAGAATGCGCTCCCGCACCGGAACCGGAATGGCTTTCATGCCGCACCCGACCACGTCATCCGAGTAACGGCAAGCTACATTATTAATGGAAATGATCTAGTCCCGAGCTATGCCAACCCTCCTTGAGGCCACTACAATGAAATCGTTTTTAAGTCCGACAGGCTGCTAGAGATTAATGCCGTTCCCCCGTACGGCGGCCAGTTTTCGGTCCCTGAGGGTTGGGAGTACCTTGTCGTGCAGTACGACGGTAACAATGCCGGGGTCGTCATCGTTGAACTCGATGGCGACGGCGCCTTGGTGCCATTCAATGATCATGACCTTTGGGCCCCCATAGCGGGTAAGCGCGCCGTCTCGCACTTCTCGGTGGCGGGGAGCGTTCCGGACGGCGGCACGATGGCTGCGCTGTTTGGGTTCGGGTTGTTGGGGTTAGGCTTCATGGCCCGGCGCAAAGTCTGAGCGCGAGCGAATCGCACCAGATTGACACTTCACAAGGGCCGGGCAACCGGCCCTTCTTCTTTTTCCCACCCACCCTCGTCAGACGGCGCAAACCTCCATCAGCGGCGCAAAGCCCCATCCCCACGTGTGACGACCGCAACTCGCTTGCCAGAACTCCAGTCAGCGCGGGCTCAAGTCCGCGGCTACGCCCGCCGTAGTTGTGGACGCCACTCAGCGCAAACCAAACACTCCGGGGCGACAACTTTTCACTCCAGTTTAGCGTTTCAAGGGGGGACTGACTACTGGTCAGCAGGGTCAGCAATCCATCTTCTCAAGCCAATGCGAAGTTTGGAAAGATGGTGGAGCCGAGGGGGTTCGAACCCCTGACCTCCTGAATGCCATTCAGGCGCTCTACCAACTGAGCTACGACCCCAACCAACGCGGACGCAACTCTAGGCGCCGGCCCTGACCTGTCAAACGTTTTGCCTGACTGGCCTGCTGGCTCGGCCAATCTTCGACGCGATACAAGCGGTATCCGCCATCGGTTTCGATCAGTGTATCCACGATATTGGCGGGTGGACGATTGGGGGATTGGATCCGCTGAACGGGCCGGTGGGAAAAGGAAAAGGCCACGCCGCAGCCGGCGTGGCCTCCAAACTCAGCGTAACAATTACCCGGTTACCCGGCCATTTGCTCCGACCAATCACTAAACCGGAGGAACTCGCGGATCTTCCGCCGCTCGTACCGGTTTTTCTTCTGTTTGCCAGGTCGATCTTCGGTCTGGCGAAACGGGTGTTTGGGGTTGCGGATGGTTTCGGTGATCACTTCGAGTGATTTTGGCATAGGATCTCACCTGGGTTGGACCTGGGATGACGATCGGTGCCGCCGGCTTGGCTGCCGGTGACTTGGTTTCTGCAATGCCGGATGCATCGACTCGCCCAGGTCATTACGAAGTTTGTGACACTGTTTTTCAGCACCACGTTCAAACAGTGTGCCCAAACCGTGACGTTGTCCACCGGAAAATGAGCAGCTTCGGTGACGTTGGTTAGTCGTTCTGCTCCACTTACGTCCGGGTGCGTAGCGGCGCGGGGACGGCGCACCAAAATCCAACTGGAGGCGGTTCACAGCCTGCCGTTCAGATTTTTTTCAGGTTCAACGATGTTCGCCGGCGAGCAGGTCGCGCTGACCCAGCGGGACGGGCAAGGGTTCGAGCGGCAGCGGCGAATCGTGTTCGAGATACTCCGCGAACAGGTGGAACAACTGCGCGCGACTCGTGGCGCGCCGGGCCCGGTCCAAGAACCGCCCGGTGGCTTCGACGCCGAGGCCGATGTAGTTGAGGTACTTCTTCAGGCGTTGGACATGCGATTGTTCGCGCAGTTCCGGCGTCGCGGTCGCCTCGCACAAGGCGTGCAAGTAGGCGAGCACTTCGCGGCCGGTGGGCAGCCGCGGCGTTTCCCCGCGCCCCAACTGGCGAATCTGCGCGAAGATCCACGGATTGCGGATCGCTCCGCGACCAATCATCAGCCCCCGCGCCCCGGTTCGGCGCACCACCTCATAAGCGTGCGCGGCCGAATGCACGTTGCCGTTGGCGAGCACAGGGCAGGGCAGGCGCGCTGCGGCGCGCGCGATCAATTCGTACTGCACCAGGCTGCGGTACATTTCGGCCACGGTCCGGCCGTGGACGGTCACCAAGTCCAGCGAATGCCGTGCGAGCACAGTCAGCAATTCGTCGAAGCCCGCCGCCGAATCGAAGCCCAGCCGGGTTTTGACACTCAGCTTGATGGTTATGGCGGCGCGAAGCGCAGCGAGAATCGCGTCGATGCGCGGCAGGTCGCGAAGCAGCCCGCCGCCCGCGCATTTGCGGTAAACCACCGGTGCCGGGCAACCCAGGTTCAAGTCGATGCCGGCCACCGGCAGCGTCTCCAGGAACCGGGCGGTGCGCACCAAGGCGGGAATGTCGTTGCCGATCAATTGGGCGATGACTGGTCGCCCGGTGGAGTTCTCCGTGATGGACCGCACGATCCACTTTTCCGGCACCGACGTGGCGTAAACGCGGAAGTACTCGGTGAAATAAACGTCCGGTCCGCCATAGCGGTGGATCAACCGCCAGAACGCGAGGTCCGTCACGTCCTGCATCGGTGCGAGTGCCAAAACCGGCTCCAGTTGGGCGAGGCGTTGATCCAGCGCCGCCACCGCGGGGCGGGCAGTCGCGATCATTCCACGCTCACCCATCGACGGCAGACCGTTGGGCCGACCTTGCGGTGGCCGGCGGGTTCGGCCTCCGCCTTGAGCAGGCACTTCCCACTGGTGCGGGGAATCGTCAACGACAAGTCCAGACTCGCGTCGCCCAAGGCCTCCAACTCGAACTTGCGCTCGGCGCGGGCCAACCGTTTGCCGTTCGCCGTTTCCAGCGTGAGCGTGAGGGTGCCGTTGACCGGCGCGTCCGCGTCATTCACGAGGCGGATGGGAAAGGCGCGCTCGCTTCCCGCGGCGAGCTTCGATTGAAAGAAATTCACGTAAACGCCAAGCGGCTTGAAAGCTTCGCCCACGTAATCGGCGAAATGCGGCTCCAGTTTGAGCCGCTTTACGTCCAGCCAGTGGTCGGACGTGAATACGCCGGGATAACTCGCGGTGAGGTACACGAAATGGAGCACGCCGGCGTACTGCCGCGAGGCCCGCCAGTACTCGGTCAAACCCGCCAGCAGGTACGCGTCCAGCGCGAACCGCTCGTCGGCCGTGGAATTCGGACCGAGCAACAGCGGATAAAGTTTCTCGGTGAGCAGGGTGGGGGAGCCATCGCGATTCAGCCAGAGCCAGCCGTATTCGTTGATGAGCACCGCGTGGTCGTTGCGCGGGTGATGCCAGACCTGCGGTTTGGGATCGCGCGTCTCCAGGTCGGCCATGCGAAACTGGACCTGGCCACTCGACGCGGTGGGCTGAAACAGGTACGGGTGGTATTCGATCGGATCGTCCAGCCCGGCGGGCTCGTTGTAGCTGTTCTCCCAAGGCCGGTTCGACAGGTCCAGACCGCGCACCGCGGGAATGATCTTCTGCCCGAACAGCGGTTCCAGCGTCTCGTTGTTCGCGTCCCAAATTGCCACGCTGGGGTGGTTCCACAGGTCGCGCATCCAATTGCCATATTGGCGAATCGTCTCCGGCACGTCGTACTGGCGCGAGTATTTCGCGTCCCAACTGGGCGCGCCGGTCCAGACGAAGAACTCGTTTTGGATCAGCAATCCCGCTTCGTCCGCCAACTCGAACCAGCGTTCGGGCGCCGGGCCGATGCAGAACCGAAACGCGTTCCAATGCATCTCCTTCGGGATTTCCACCAGCAGCTTGCGCAGCCATTTTTCGTTCCACGGCAGATCGCGGCATTCAGGGTCCTCGAAGAAGCGATGCAGTGTGATGTTCGAGCCGCGCAGGTAATACGGCTTGCCGTTCAGGTAAAACCGCTTCGTTTTCGCGTCGCAACGAAACTCGCGCAGGCCGAAGCGCGTCGTCGTGGCATCGCCGCTGCTGGCGGTTGCCACCTCGTACAGCGCGGGATGCTCGGGCGACCACAGCTCCGCGGTCGGCAAGGCGATGGTTTGGGTAAACATCCGCTCCTCGCCGGGCTGCAGCGTAGCCAAAAGCGGCTCAGCGGTGCCCACGATTTCCTTGCGTTTCCAAGGCCGCACTTGCTGGGTTAACTGCGTCGTGCACGCCTCGCGACCGCGGTTCTTCACCTTGGTCTGAACGACGATTTCCCGCGGCTCGATCCGCGGCGCGACCTGCACCGTCTCGATGGTCGGGTTGTCGCTCAGCCACAGCGTTACGCGGTCGTAAATGCCGGGTGTCCACTTCAGTTTCTCGAAATCCGTCCCCGCCGGGAAATTGGCGGGGAGCATCCCCGGATGCGCGCCCACGCGGATGACCAGCACGTTGTCGGCCCCGGCGTGGAGGTAATCGGTCACGTCAAAATAGCTGGCCGTGAAACACCCCGGATACTCGCCGACCTTCGTACCATTTACCCACACGGCGGTGCCGAACTGCGCCTTGCCGATGCGCAGCGTCGCGGTTTGTTTCCGCTCGCGGATGCGGAAAGTGCGGCGGTACCAAAAGTAACTCCGGCTCTGGCGCGAGATCCCGGCGCCGTCCACCCGCGCCGACTCGGGGAGCCGGTGCTGGCGGATTCGGTTCGCGATCAGTTCCTTGCTGTCGAACAAATCCACGTCGGCGAACGGGGGCTCGGCCAGGTTCGCCAACCCCGGCACCGGCGCGTGGTGTTTGAACTGCCCCGGCACCCAGTCGGTGGTGGCGGATTCCTCGATTTCCCAGGTGCCGTCGAGCGGCAGTTCCAGACGTTCCGCACGCGCGGTCCCGAGGCCCAGCAACAGGGCCGTCAGCAAAGTCGATGTTCGCATAGTCGATGTTCGCATAGTCGCAGGCTCCGCGCCTATTGCTACCAGCCCAGCCTGCCGGAGTACAACTTCCGACTGCGACGGGGTAACCTCCGGAGCCGCGCCTCACCCCAACCCGGTGCCCACCGGACAGGGGGTGAACAACGATGGAAGACGACATCCGCGAACGCCTGGCACCCCAACCCGGTGCCCACCGGACAGGGGGTGAACAACGACTGGATGATGTACGCGGACGAGAAACCCCAACCCGGTGCCCACCGGACAGGGGGTGAACCCTGGCCTTTGTGTGCCACTGAGCGGCAAGGACTTCAAGGGCAATTTTTGAAAACCCCACCCTCGTGCGCCACCGGTTTTTGAAAACCCCCCGGAGGTTTTCAGTTTCTCAGGTTTTTAAGGGGGCGGCGCGCCGGCTTCCCAGCCGGCTTGGGGGCTTGTGTTTTCCGCAGTGCCGGGTTCCGCCAGGGCCTGGTTTGGCTCTACCGCTGTAAGCCGGTCAGAGACCGGCGCGCCGATTCCCCGGCCTGTCCAAGACTGGCGCGCTGGCCACGTGCGTCCACCCACCAGGGAACCGTTGGTTCAATCCCAGCACCAGGGCACCGCGGCCGAAGAAATAGACTTCTCCGGGCGAGCGGATCAGCAGGTTTTCACTGCCCGGTTCTCGGTTGCCTTTCAAAGCGGCGGGTTCAGCGGATTTGGTCTTTCTCCACGAGCACGCGCGGCGCCGGCATGAGGGGTTCGAGTGGCTTGAAGGGGCCGCACTCGCGCCAGCAAACGCACCGCAAAGCAGCAGGGTCCGCCACGGTAGCCGTCACCTTTTCGACCTTCGCTCCGAGTTTATTTCTGAGTTCGGGATTGTCTTTCTTTCCGGGCTCGGGAATGTCCCAGTCCGGGAGAAAGTTCAAGATGAACAGCACCTGGTAATGCTTGATGCCTTCCCCGGCTGCGGACGGGCTCCACGCCGCCTGCAAATCAGTGTCGCCGCCGGCAGGCCGGAACTCACACGCGAGACGTGTGCGCACCCGGTTCGCTTTCGGGTTTCGGGCTAGCATTCGCTTGGATCATCTGGTCCCGCCTGGCTTTTCTTCGTTGCGAGGGGGGTGTCGCTGCGGAAAGCCACTGACGGAGGCGTTCGAGCGCCTGGGCCGGGGTGTGCCCGTCCCATTTCGGGGCTCGGGGCAGCGCACGGGAGCAGGCGGCGGCCAAGGGCCACAGACGCTCCGGAAAATGATAGGTAACTTGTCCGGTGGGCAGGTCCATGCCGGCCTCGAACCAGCCCTCGAACATGGTGCCGTCTTCGTGGAGCTTGGAGCACCACGAAAGCTGCGGGTGTGCCCGCAGCAAGGCGAGGAACAGGATGCAGCGGTGCTCGTAGAGTTCGTCGAAGGTGTGATAACCGTCGGACACCTGCCCGGTGGGGCAAGGGATTTCGAGCGGGCCGGTGGGAAGGTGGAGGGTGGGCATAGGGCAGAATGTCGGACCTTGGCGTTCAACGTTCCAAGGTGGGAAGCGTTGTGAAGTCGTTCGTGTTCGCGGCAGTCAAGGGCCGGAGCCCTTGAGGATCCCTGCGGTCCTCATTGGCTACGAACCATTCGTATGTCCTTTCGTCCAGCGGGCTACCTGCGATTTGCGGGGTGTGAACCGGCTGGGTGACCTTGCCAGGGTTTCCGATCAAGCGGAGAGCCTTCGCAACATCGCCGGCCTGGCGGGCAAACTCGGCGGCAAGTGCTGGAGGTCGCTGGTCGTCAGGGAGCAAGTCGGAGGCACCGGCTTTTTCTGCGGCATAGGCGGCTGGCCAAGAGCCAGCGGCGTCAGGAGACAGAATCCAGCCATAGTGGTAACGATGGCCGTCCCAGAGGTCATCCTGGCTGTAGCGCTGCTTCCGATCCGTCAGGAAAAGCCCTTCCGGCGCAATCTCCACCGTGCCCAGCCCCAAGGATTTACCCAAGCCGAGCTTGTGGCGGAAAGAGTCGTCCGGGCGGAGAGCGAAGCAAAGCAGGGCCAACTCGAAGCGGATAAGATTCCGGAAGTCCACGTGAAAGTAGAAATCGCGGCAAGCTGCAACCGGTTGGGCATAGTTGCGCAGCGTGGGCTTGATCGTGGAGGGACCTCGCCAGTCCACCTGGCGATGGTGAAGATAGAATTTCCGACCTTGCGGCAGATGTCCGTCTGGTTCGGCGGGCTTGAGCTCCGGCTTCTTGATGCCCCTGGCCTGTCCGCCAGAATGCTTGAAGTAGAGGCTAGGCGCCGGGGGCTTTGGTGAGGCCAGCACCTTGAGCAAGGCAGGTTCCTCAACTTCGTACGGCCTTTCGTCCGGTGCTTTACGTTGGTACTGCCCCATTGAGAAATGCAGTCGCCCTGACAGTGCCAAGGCAGAAGTTCTTTTGGGGCGTTGTTCCCTGGGCAGCTTGCTCCGATCTTCGACGAACCCGAACATCTGCTCGGCCAGCGTGAGGGTTTCCCGATCGGGGCTGAAGGGCAACACCTCCTCGCCGTACGCAGCGCGAAAGTATTGATGCACGGTTCCCACGTCGCGCCGCCAGATGCCAGAAATGGAGACTTCAGCGACTTTCTTTGGGTTGTCACGATCAGGCCGGAAGAAAACGATGTCTCCATCCCGGAGGCGCACGCGCGCCTTGAGCTTTTGCCGCTCGCCGTTACGGCAGGAACCAGCCACCGTGAACGGGAGTTGCTCATCCTCGTCGGTGCGCTGATCAGCCAACTGGTGAAATCGATTGATTGCGTCGGCGACCTCGAATTTGGGGTAGCTATCGTGTTCGTAGGGGATGAATACCTCGTGCAGTTTAGAATCGGGAATCTCGGATTCGCGGCCGTCGATGCCCAATACTCGGAGTATGCCTCGGGTGTAACCCTGTCTTTTCTCAGGCGGCAGTTCGGCTTCCGGGATTGGATCACCCTCAGCAAGTTGTCCGACAAGATAGCTGCCATTGCCTCCATCGTTGAACCGCGGAGATGTGGTCGCGACCTCTCCCCTTGCGACCCGGGCATTGCCCCGGAGCTTGACGTACCAGAAAGCCTTGGAATCTGGTGAGAAGGATTTCGGGAGACGGCGCGCAAGGAAGCTATTTGGCTTCAATTGGGGATGTTTCTTGTCATCGGGCTCATAGCCGTCCAGATAAACCTTCAGCAAAGGCTGCTTCGAGCCGTCTGGAAACATCTTTCGCCATTCTGTCGGAACAGGCGCAGACCGGCTCCTGCGGTCCCAAGGCATCGCAGGCAGTGTCAGAGGCTGGAGTTTCAGGATGTCGTTGCCGGCGGCGTCCTTGCTCTTACAGAGGATTCCCAAGGCTGTCAGTGGAGGCGGCTCGTCGCGCATCAGAACGCGCCGCGTGAGGTAGGCATCATTGAGCACGCGCAACGCGGAGCCGCTGGCAGCTTCGGCGAGAGAGGAAATCAAGCCGCGTAAAGAGGAGGCGGGGATGGCTGGGACACCGGGCGCAGATTCGAAAGGGTCGATCCGTGCCGATTCATTCCCGTGAGGTTTGCGCTTTGCACCGACAATCAGGGGCGCTTCGGTCGTTAGCCGGCAGACGATCCGACCGGAATAGAATGCAGCAGGATCACTGCGACCAACGCCATCGGACGGCAGGAATCGGTCGTGAGTGATGTGCGCCGGTAGTTCGCGCGGCCAGCGCTCTGAATCGCGCACCACAGAAACGGAGGTTTCCTGCGGCGATTCGGATACCGGCACGAAGTGGTATGGATTATGGAACTCGCTCATGGATTGGATTGGGTCGGGGTGGCAAGGGACCGGAGATCGGGGCGTTCGCGAAGGGTGGCGACCAACTCACGGAGCCAGTCGCGTAGCCCATCGTCCAAGGTGGGGACGTTGCCGGCTTCCAAGGCTGCGCGCGCGGGAGGAGGGCAAGTGCCAGGCAGAGGCGCGCCCGGAGTGAGCCTGGCGCCAGTGATTACCACACGGCACTGGCCGAAGCCCTTGCTGGCACCCATGCCGAAGGTCAAGTCCCCTTCGATGCTGTCCCGAAACACCAACGCGAGCAGCCCAGCCGCGGCGGGTAAGGCGCAACAGGATTCCAAGCGTCCCAGTTCCAGGACTAGGGTTCCATGCAGTTCCGGATTCAAGGCCGCACGAGCGCGGAACTTGCCGCCTCCGGAGACGCCGCCAGTAAACCGATCTATGGCCACAAACTCCTGGTCGTGGTTCGTACAACGCAACTGTTCCTGCGGCACCGCAGGATCGCTGGGGTCACGGAAGCCGCCGACAAACTCCGAGAAGCGAATGGAGGACCGCCAACCGGAAACGCCAAACAAGCGGTCCATGGTGGGCAGCCTGTCCACCTCGCCCGTCTTCTTGACTTGCCGGGCGACGTCAGGCGGCGGCACGGCCTCGTCCACGGATCGGCCACCGGCGCCAATGATCGTGCGCAGGATCATCTCGGCACGGCTGCGAAAGACGCCGTGGACGGAGCTGCCAGGAAGAAGAACACGCCCGTCGGGTGTCTGCTGGGCCACCATATGGAATTCATCCTCGCCTGGCTCGTTATTACCCTCTGCTTGGCGCGCCCGGGCCTTGCTGGGGTCGTTAACTAGCAGCGGCGAAGTGAACTGTAGCTTGAGGTCCAGCACGAGCCGGGGCGGACGCACGCGCGGCAGAGCCTGCGACCGCAGTTGCTCAACCTGCGTGCCGGTCAACTGCTCCGGAAGCGCAGCCCAACCAGCGTTGGCCGGATTGGCCGGATTGTTCAACCAAGCGGCGACCTGCCCTGAGCCCATGCGGAAAACTCTCACCGTGGACTCAACCCACTCGCACTTGCCCCAGCCGTGAGCGACGCCGCTGCCCAAGCGGATGCCCTCGGCTGGGTCGTTGAAGACTGACAGCGCGGCCAGTAGGCTGCCGACTTGCGCGTCGGTCAGGTTCTGACCGGCGATGGTCACTTGGAACGTGACTCCGGCCGGGACGAATTCAGCGAAGAACAATTTGTTTTCCTCAGCCGTGCGCGTTCGGCGTTCAATGGCCACGCCGGCGGCAATGCCCGTCAAAGCATCCGCACACCAGCAAGGCGGTTCGGCCCCGGCCGGGAAAGGGGCGGGACCATTCAAGAATTGGGCGTCCCAGAACTCCGCCTGCCCGCCGCAGGTGATCAGGGTGGGTTGATCGTTGGTGTCTTTGGGGTTTTCCACCACCCGGGTGCCGAGCAATTCGGCAATGGGATCGCCGCGCAGCGCGGCAGGATCCCGCTCCAGACGCTGCCGCAAAGCGCCCTTGATCGCGGAGCCGGGGATGAACGGTTTCCCCTGGACGTCCTTGCACACGGCGCGCACCTGGACTTCTGGCTCGCGTTCGTCTTGGCGAACCATGCAGGCAAACCATCCACCGTGACCGAGGTGAAGCGGGGCGAGGGTTTTCAACTGGCCTTGGATGAGCCAGCGGCTGGTGAATTCGGGTGGCTTTCGGCGCATGTGATCAGTGGGCTCCGGGTTCCAGGCGTTCGATGGGTTGACCGTTGACCGGGGGCAGCGGAGGATTCACGAGGAATTCGCCCCAGCCGTTTTCTGGCACGAAGGGGCAACGGCGCCAGAATGCCTCCGGCCTGCCGACATCGCCCAGATGAATCGCCCACTCGGGAATGGGGAGACCGAGCGGAAGCCGGTTCGCAAGCCATTGCCGGGCGGCTTCCTCCTTTCCGGCAACCGGCTTGAGGACAAAGACGCTGCCGGCCTCGGTGAGCAGCCAGGGGTTGTAGGAAAGATCAGGCACGAACCGCTGCCAGAGATAATGCCCGCCCATCAGGCATTGGCGGGCGAAGTAGTGGGAGAGTTCCAGCGTTCCCCCGGAATCCGCAGTTGTGCTCGAAAGCTGCCGCCAAGTCGCGCGGTAGAGAGCAAGCATTTCCTCCGGTGTCAACGGGCCGGAGGGTGGCACCGGATTACCGGCGGCATCCCTTTCGTTTCGCTGCAACCGTGGGTCGCACAGGAGCGCCGGGGTCTGCAGGACGACTGTCCACCCTTCGGGACCGGCAGGAGGACACTGCGCGGCTTGCGTCACCGGAACAAGGCGCACGGTGGCGGAGGCCTTGGTCTTGCTGAGTCCGGGCAGTTCGCCGGACAGGAGTTCCGAGAGCTGCCGGGCGACGTCAGGTCGGTCTGCTTCTGGCACGCCCGCGAGCGACACGCGGCTGCGCCAGAACGCACCTGGCTCCGGCAGGATGGTTTCCCAAGCGAACAACCGTTGCTCGTCTGCCTTGCGGGTCACGGGATTGAGCGCTGTGCGCACCCGGATCTCGCGGGCCGGGCGGTGCCAGCCGAAGGCCGGCCGTACTGCGGTGAAGTCGTCGTCTTTCCAATCCACCGCGAAGTCGGGAGCTTTGCCGCCAACGCAAAAGGCGCGGTTCAGCCGCGAGGCATCGAGCGTGCGTCTGTTCTCGCGCTCGCCCACGCGCACCAGGGACTGGGGAGGGACGGTGGGGCGGGCACTGCATTTGGTTGGGAAGGCGTCGCTAAACACGAGACTATCGAAGTGGGTGGCCAGTTGCGGTCGCGAAGCATCACCGTATTCCCTGACGGAAAGCCTGCCCATCGCCGACGCGCCCACCCTGGCGCGCCATTTCTCCGCCAAAGCCCCGCGGATGGCCGCGCCGGGGATTTCGTCGCGCGCTTCGTGGAGATTCAAGGTGGTGCGGTGGCGGGCAAAGCAGAGCGGGCCGTCAACCGTGAGTTCAAGGCTGAACTCGACTGCCGTTTCACCCTTCGCAGGACCGGATTCTTCAACTTCTCGACGATTCTCCGGATCGCAGGGAGCCACCGCGACGGAGTGGATGCCGGAGTGGATGCGCCCGTAACCAATGGTGCGCTCACCGCCGAGCGAGGTGATCCAGCGCAGTCCCTTTTTGAGCCGTTCTTGAATCAAGGCCAACTCACTGCCTTCCGCCTGGACTTTGATGGTGCCGACGAACGTGCCCGTGGTTCCCGTTGGGACCGGCTGTTCCAAGACTTGCAGCGCCTGGCTTTGGACGGCGCCACGCGCATCGTCTATCTGGATGCGCGTGCGGAAGCCGGCGCCCGAGGGGATGCGCTTCCGGGCCGGTTCCGATACATCCACTGGAGGAATCGGCTGCAGCACGAAATCCCCGAAGAAGATGCAGCCGCGACGTGGGGTGACACCGGCGCGCCGGGTACCGCCCTGATCGCCGCTGTCCAACCCCAACCATCGGTCGGCTAAGCCCTCGAACTGATCTTTCAAGCCTTCAACCGTGGCCAGCTCGTTCCAGGCTTGGGCGAGCCTCCCTTTGACCAATGAACCGGGCAGAATAATTTGGTTGTCCGCATTGCGGGCAGCGGGCGCATCCACCCCCTTGCGCCCCACGGCGGTCGAGCGCGAGAGCACCGGGCCGACAACCCTCAGAGTGATATTAAACTGATGTGGCATAGGCGGGCAATGGCTGGAGGATTCAGGCGGCAGGAGCAGCGTAATCCCACCACTCATCGAGATGGAGCCACATGCTCCAGTCTCCGGCGAAGGCGCTCACGAATTCGGTGGCCTCGTCCGCCGGAGCGGAGGGTTCACGACCGGTGCGCAGGGCTTGGCGGAACGCGCGGAGCGCATCGAGAGCCGCGCCGTGTTTCTGTTCGATGAAGGTGAGGACCCGTCGCACCCGTGGATCGTCGGGAGCGGCGCCTTCGAGGAGCAGTTGCACCACGTCGTGCAGTTGGCTGCGAGGGAAGTCCTGCGCATGCAGAAGTCTGACCGCGTCGTGAATCCCCGCCGCCTGGCCGCCGCTGAAGATGAAATGTCGCCGCAAGTCACCTCGTGCCGTGCGCGGCGGGCTGCGCCGAGCGCGCGCTTCTTCCAGGCCCACACCCAGATGGTCGAAAGACTCGAGGACTTCGCACCCGAAGAGATTTCCCGCCAACCGTTCGGTCACGCCAGCGTCCTTGAGTTCCTTGCGACGGGTCTTGGCGTCCTCTGCTAGTTCCTTGGCCAGATGGATGACCCGGGTAATCGGGGCGTTCCGATGGCAGAAGACGAGGCCGGCGCCGTGGGTGATTTCCTTGGACACGGTTCTGCCGTGTTCGTCGCGGCCCTCGATGGTCCAATCGGCTGAGGCCGCGTAGAACAAGGTGAGCATTTCCCAACCGACCCAGGCCGGCGCCACCCAGATCAGTTCGTCGCCGCCCCAGAGCAAGGTTTCGAGCCGGAGGCGACCATCGTCCGTTTTCCAGGTTTCACCGGCATTCGCAGACTCCAGCAAGGCGCGCAGCAGTTCCGCGCGCTTCTGTTTGAGGGTGTTGGATGCCGCTTTGAGCACGGGCTCGGAACCGCAGTAGTCACGATAGAACGCGCCCAAGGCGTTGCCATCCGCGTAGAACACGGCAGTCTTGCCGTCGAGATTGCCACGGCGCTTGTCCGCCGCAAGGGCTTCGAGGTCATCGGTGAAGCGGAGCGCTTTGATCCTCCCATCGGCCAGGTCGGCAAGGTGGAGTTCGTCTCCATAAAGGTCTTGCCGCGCTTCACGCCCCTCCTCCCGCCGGGCTGCTGTCGCCAAGCTGAGCTTTTCGCCTCTGCTGCCGTAGAAGTCCCTGCCATTGGCGGCCCGCAGATGGTCCTCACCGCAGGGATTGAGACTGCGGTTGTTGTTCCAGTCCGGGATCGCAAGCGAGGCGGCCTGCATCTGGCGGTGTCGGATGGTTCCCAGCAACTGCTGGTATATGTCCGCAAAATCGCCCTCGCTCGGCGCGGCTGCCGCCAGGATGGTGGCATGCTGAAGCATGCCGCGGTCTGAATCCCGGAAGAAGGCTTCCGCCTCACGCGCCAAGTCGTCCGCCGACACCGGTTGGGGAGGCGTGACTTTCCAAATAGCATGGCTGGCCGCATCGGTGATTCGCTCTGGTGCATAGCCTCGGTCCCTGAGAGAATGTTCTAAACGCGCGGGCGCACGCAGCAGCAACAGCGCCCCGCCGCGTACAGTGGCGAGGTCGTTGGTGTCATAGACGAAGTGGGCGAGGTTGACGGCCTCGATGCGAAGATAGTAGGCCGAGTTCATCATCGATTCCTGCGTTGACTGCGCTTCCACAGGCTGTGCCACCACTCCATGCAGTGGTATATGGGACGAGCAAAAAACAGCGTGACCGCCATGAACAGGGCGGTCGCGAGAGCGGCGAGCCCAAGCGCGAACACCAGCGGCCAGGCAAAGCGTGGAGCCGCATCCTGCCACGGCAAGACCAATTGACCTTCCAGCAACTTATCCGCCCCGAAGTAGGCGAGCAGGAGGCTTACCGCCAGTCCCGCCGTCGCCACGACCGATAGAATCAGGGTCGTCTCGCCAATATGTGTCGCAGTTTCGACGTTTAGGAACTCGTGGGTGCTTTCGATCTCCGCTTGCACTTCCTTGAACAGGTCGTCCACATCCATCGCCTTGCGGCACATCGCATACATCTCGATCCCTTGCTGCTGATTCGAGAGCAGCGGGAACTGATAGAGGTTGGTGAACATGGCAAAGTCGTGACGCAACCAGGCGAACTCTTTCAGAAACTCGTCAGAAATCGCTGGCCTCGTATCCCGGCGACGCACCGTGGCGCGGCCCAGTTCCGAGACCCGGCTGAGTTGGAGGCTGAACCGGAACAAGACCGTGCGCAGGTACAGCATCAGCAGCGTCTGGTCAAAATACATGTCCCGGAAGTGGCGCCAGGTGGGAGGAACGTCACAGTAGGCCGTCAGCATCGCCCCGGCGTGGTAGTTGAATCCGTAGAGAGCACCGCAGTGCGCCCAACGCTTGTAGGTGCGCTTGTCCACCCACTCCCGTTCAAAGGCCGTGCAACACCAGGATTTCCCGTTCGCCACCCGTTTTTCCATCTTCGGCAGGTCAACATTGAGCAGGCGAATCCAGTGTCCGGAACACTCAGGCCAATAATCGAGCCGCCGGATACCCAAGAACGAAATCAGCCCCTGCAAGAGCCGTGCTTGCCGCTGCCCTGGACCCCTTCTTGGTCTGGCCTCGGGTTCGCCCGCCTTTCGTTCCGGCAGCTTTGTGTCCAGCACGGCGCAGGTCCAGACAAATGCCCGATGATCGGCGTACTCCATCCAGCCGTAAGGTTCCGTGGGCTGTTCGGGCGCCTTGGTAGGCGCTGCCTGCTTGCCGCACACCCAGGCTTGCACCGCCTTCACTTCCTCGCTCTCCACCAACTCGAAACGCCGACCGTCGTCCATCACGAGCGGGCATTTCAGGTACCAATCCCAACGTCGCAGGTAAGCATTCAACTCGGCGTTCGATTTGGCCTGCGTACTCACCGTCTGCCCAGGATGCCGAAGATCAACGGGCGCTTGCTCCAAGGCATGGCAGTAGTCCCCGGCGGGCAAGCTGTGTTTCTCGTAGGGCCGCTGCCAGTAACGGAACAACTCGTTGAGCGCCAACAGATCGTCCAGCGTCGGGGCGGTGTCGGCGCCTTGAGTCGATCCAAAGTACAACTCCAGAACGATGAAGCCGACCCGCAGCGGGTCGTTCTCTGGCTCGCTCGCACTGTGGTCCGGTGGCTCCTGAAACTGATGCTCCGGCCATTCGAACAGCACCAGCGCCGGTGCTCGCATCTGCACTTCCAAAGAACGCGCCGTGGGCGAGTGAAAAGTGAACCCCACCAGTCCATCCCGACGGGTAAAGTCCACGACGTGCCGCTTGCCGCCGGAGTCCGTCTCATCCGCCTTGCCTCTCAGCAAAAACCATTTAGCCCGCGCGTAAAGCACCTTGGTCGTTTCGCGGGTGAAGTAGTCGCGGCGTTCGCGGTCACGCGGAGCGACGCCCGCGCCGGTGGCGACCAGCGGACTGTGGAGCCAATCGCCGGCCTCAGTTTCCTCGAAATACAGTCCCCCAGTCTTTTCGCGCCCAGGCTCGTGAGCGCGGTAGGGGAACGGCAGGACGAATCGGGTAAACGTCGCCGGTTCACTCATCGGATCGCCCGGCTTCACCGCTGGATCGAACGTCTTCGAATCTCCGTCAGCCAGTAGAGTGCTCATGACGGGATTAGCGTGGCGGAAGCAGCCGGTGAAGTGCTGTCATAATCGCCCGACCGCCCAGGAACGCTTAACGCCTCCACGCCGCGCGCCCCCAACTGCGCCTGCAGCCTCGCGATCGTCTCCGGCACGATCACCACCCGCCGTCGCACCAGCGACAACGGAAACGTGCTCCCGATCAAGGTGCGCTGCGGGTTCATGGGGCGGTGGCGGAATTGGCGGCCGAGGTTCCTCCGGCCTCCGCCTCCCAACCCGCGAAGCCAGGCAAGTTCGCGGGCAAGGCCGGGTTGAAAGCCGTTTCGGCCGGCGCGCCGCGGCAGGGTCGCTTCGTACGTCGAGGTTGACTCGGGCGGGTGACCGGCTCCTGCGGCGGGCGGCTGGGAGCGGGCGGCGGTGCTTCGCCCAACACAAAAGCGTGGCGGTCTTCGGCCAGGGGGTCTTCCGGGACGGTGCCGGCCGCGGTGCGGTCATGGCCGCCGGCCCGGCGATAGAGGTAGAGAAAACCGGACTGGAGTTGGAGCGCCTCGACGCGGCGCAGCAGGGTTTGGCGCGTGGCCGGCGTGAGCCGCAACTCGAAGGCGCTCTTCTGCACCCGCATTCCGAAACCTTCCAGCACCTTGGCCACCCGATCCCGCTCGCGATCCGCGCTCACGTCGTACACGGCTACATACTGGGCGTCGCGGGGCATGGGCGCTGAGGCTCCCCAAGCCGGCGAGGATCGTCAAGCGGAATGCAGTCCGAAGCAGCAGGTTCTACACGCGGCCGCGGCAACCCGCCGAATCAACCGCCAAGACGCCAAGACGCCGAGCCAAACAAGCCGGTCGGGAGGGAGGAGGGACGAGGGCTCAGGGACGCAGAGAAGCAGTCCGGGCGCATTGTTCCGCGCTCACTCGCCCCCAGCCCCTTGCCTCACCCCAACCCGGTGCACACCGGACAGGCCTTTCGGCCTCACCATAGCCTGCGCGCAAGCCGAGTATCATGTCACAACCCGGTGCACACCGGACAGGCCTTTCGGCAACGAGGCAATATGCGCCGGAGCCACCCACATGTCACAACCCGGTGCACACCGGACAGGCCTTTCGGCATGGAGATACGACAATGAAATTCCGATATGCGTCACAACCCGGTGCACACCGGACAGGCCTTTCGGCTTTGCTACTACATCATTGTAGAGCTGAATGAGTCACAACCCGGTGCACACCGGACAGGCCTTTCGGCATATACTCCGATCGCGATCGGGGTGAAGTCGTCACAACCCGGTGCACACCGGACAGGCCTTTCGGCCCTCGTACGGTGAACATCCTCAAAACGCAGGGTCACAACCCGGTGCACACCGGACAGGCCTTTCGGCTCAACGACTCCCAACGCCAGGCTACCAGCACTTGTCACAACCCGGTGCACACCGGACAGGCCTTTCGGCCTCAACAAAGTCTTTCCCTGCCAACATGAAGTCACAACCCGGTGCACACCGGACAGGCCTTTCGGCTAGGAATGGCCCCGATCCTCGATGCAACCGAAGTCACAACCCGGTGCACACCGGACAGGCCTTTCGGCAACGTACCAACCAATGGAGAAATGATGTTTTAGTCACAACCCGGTGCACACCGGACAGGCCTTTCGGCAACAGTTGCAATCGTTAGCTACGACCGCGGTGTTGTCACAACCCGGTGCACACCGGACAGGCCTTTCGGCTAGGAATGGCCCCGATCCTCGATGCAACCGAAGTCACAACCCGGTGCACACCGGACAGGCCTTTCGGCAACTAAGGTCTCACAACGCGTTAATGCTACGTCACAACCCGGTGGGCCGCGCAATTTCTTTTCTGTAAATTCTTTGAGCATCAAACTGAGGACTGGGTTTGGCATTCCATGTTGAGGTAAACTTTTCCGGTTTCCCAGGCTTCGCTGGTTTCCTGGAGCAGGGCCGAGAC
>JAKANS010000293.1 GCA_021823625.1 bacterium
CTTTCCTGAACGGTTACGAGGGCCTGTTGAGTCGGCTTGATGCTGCGGTTCGTCATTGCTGCCAAGTGTTCTAGCCGGTTTGGGCCAGACTGTAACCAAAATACTTCAGCAGGAGGTCAAGCGCCGCCTTTTTGTCCTTCTCGGTGGCCGCTTGGAGGATGGCGGTGATGTTCAGCTTTCCGGTCTGGTTGTCCCAATAATTCTTCTTCATCACTTGGTGGCGACCGCAGAGCGCGCGCCACTGGTTTGGGTCTGCCCGGTCCGTGTCAGGCTTCATGGAGTGTGGGCTTTTGTGGTCGGGCGTGAGCTTCACTTTGCCACCGCCTACCGGATCCGTGTCACCTTCCTTCAATCCGCAGAGTTGTCCGTCCTCGTCCCACTCGCAAGCATGTTTCGCCTGCCCCAGCACCGCGTCCCAGCACTCCTTGGTAGGTTTAACGCGCTTGGCGGCAATCGGTCTCCTCTCCCTGGTCGGCATCAGATACTCTTCGACTGCCAAGCTTACATCGTCTCGCCAAGAGAGAATGGTGTAGCCGGAGTCGGTGCGGAGTTCGGACAGGCGCTGATGCCAGTTTTCTGGCTGCCTTCCGGTCGTCGGGTCCGTGGCGGCTTTAATGATCATATCCCGCGTCATCACCTTGCCAATGTTGTCGAGGAACAACGCTTCAATGCGCTTGCGGACGGTGGGTTGGTTGTACTGGCCTTTAACCTTGCCGTAGGCCTTACCCCGTCGGCTACCGATGTTCTCTTTGGATTTGTGTGTCATAGATTTGGTGTGGGCAGGAGTGGAAGCACTGGTGGAAGACCGCGTGAGATTACGTTTCCGCTGCACTGCGAATCGTCAGGGAATGTCCTCCAGCAGCTTGGACATGGATATCCTGAGCGCAGCCGCAATCTTGCGGATGTTCAGAATGGCGACATTGCGCTCGCCTCGCTCGATTGAGCCGATGTAAGTCCGGTGAAGATTGCAGTGCTCCGCGAAGTCTTCCTGGGACCAGCCCGCCGCTTCACGCAGCTTTCGGACTCTCAACCCGAATTCGCGCAGGAAAAGCCTGTCAGGTTTTGCGTATGCCATGTTGCCGATGCTGCCGACCCGGATGACTATGCGTCCACACACGATGAGTAGCATCGTTGCAGCAGCCATCTGCGTCCTTCTCTGCCACCCGCTTGGAGAGTAAAGTCCCCGCCCTGTGGCCACGACGCTGTACGAACTTCTGGCGCGCGGTGGGAACCTCAGCGGCGACAACCTGCTGGGGCGGTTCCTGGACTACGTCGCGGGCCGGCGGCTCACGCTTTACCCGGCGCAGGAGGAAGCGGTGCTTGAGTTGTCCGAGGAGAAGAATGTCATCCTGAACAATCCACCGGGTAGGGCAAATCGCTCGCGGCCGCGATGGCTACCGTTCGTCGCCTGGCACAGGCGAATTGGCGGGGACGCGGGCGAGGATTTCGTCCACCTTTTGCCAGTTCACGCGCTGGGCGCGCTCTGCGATGCTCGGACGCGCGGCGGCTGCGGAAACCTGGGCGGAGAGCGCCGCCGCGACCACTTGGTCCACGGTGACCTGTTGCCGCTCCGCCAACTCGGCGGTCTGCCGCAGGAGCGAATCTGGAATGTTCACTTGCAGAGTCATGTCACGTCGCTGTCAATGTGCCCAAGAACTGGCCGGGTTTCAAGACTTGAACTCCCACGCTGGCGGCCGGCGCACGATGCCGCGCGTTGTGAGTCACAATGCGGTTGGCGGCGGACTCCGAGGCCAGTTGCACCAGGGGTTCGTCGTCCGGGTCGGTCAGGATAGGCCACCACCCCGCCTACAACTGTCACTCCTCAGCCCGGGCGCAAATGGCGTTCAGAAGTTCGTCCACGTCTTCCAGGCTCAGGCCCAACTCCGTGGCACTGGCCTTGAGTATTTCCTCGTATTCATGAACGAGATGGTTGCTCACCACCGCCGTCCATGCACCCAAGCGCAGGCGCCGGAAAATCTCGAATGAAGATCCCAGCCGCGACCGGAAGGCGGCGTAGAGAACATTCGTGTCCATGACAGCGCGCAGCGGCATGGGCGGATGGTGAGCCGTTCAACACCGCCCGTCAATCGCAGGTTGAAGGCGAAGCCCTTCATCTTCCCCACCGGGTCCGGCAAATCGCTCGTGGTGCTGGCGCTCTACTTCGCGTCGCTGGTGCGGGGGCGCCGCCGCCCAAGATCGCATTGCTGCTGACGAAGGCGGATTTGCTGACGGCGTCGCAACAGGTCGAAGTGCGGGATTTCCTGCGCCGCCAACTGGCCGAACGCTGGGGCGACGGCAGCCCGCCGGTGTTTTTCTACTCCATCAAACCCGGGTTGCCGGGTTGAAAACGGCCTTGGTGGAGCGTCTCCTGGAACCGCTGCGCCAGGACCGCGGCGCGGCGGCGGAGCAAATCTTGCGGCATAAACTCACTTCGCTCATCGGCCAGGCGCTCGACTATTTGCGCGTCGCGCTGGCGGCGGCGACCCAGGCGGAAGCTTCGCGGCAGGCGCTGCACGACCGGTTGTTGGAGGAACGCGGCGCCTTTGACGCGCTGCGCGAAGAGCTGTATTTGCTGGCGCACGACGTGGCCGGGCAGGCGCTGGAACAATCCGTGCAACGTTTGCAGCCAGTCGCGCGCACGCTGCAAGCCGAAGTCACCGCCGGGCTGGAGGCGCAGTTGGGGCAATGGCGGCTGCGGCTGCCGCGTTTGTTGGAAGCCTGGCGCGCGTGGCTCAACGATTTCCTCGGCCGCGAATTGAGCGAGGTGTCGCAGGCGCGGCGCGGGATGTTTTGCGAGCCGTTGCACAAGGCGTGCGAACGGCTGACCCGCGTGCTGCGTGCCTTTCAGGACCGGTTGGCCGAGTACGTGAAGGCCGCGCTCGGCGTGGCGCTGACGCGGCGCGAGTTTGCCTTGGAAGTGCGCGAGCCGTCCGCGCCGCCGGTGGATGTGTCGTACGCCTTCGATGCGGCGTTTACCACGATGGGCTGGCTCATTCCGCTGACACTTTTCCGCCAGCCAATCGAGCGTGTGCTGCTGCGCAAAGCGCGTTGGGAAGTGCAGAAGAACCTGTCGCGGCTCGCGGCGGATTGGCAGACGCGAGTGAGCGCCGGCGTCCAGGAGTTGCGACGCCAAGCCGAGCAATATGCGCTCAACGAATTGACGACTCTGGAACAAATGTTGGCCCAGGGCCAAACCCACCAGCCGCAACTGCGGGAAGTCATTTTGGAACTCGAATCGTTCCGCGCGCAACTCGCTGCGCCTGCTTGCTTGTCCGAAACGCCTCGCGCGATTGAGAATGGCCGCGCGACGCGATGAACGATTCAACGCAAACCGGACCGGGCACCGCGGGACAGTCGGCCGATGCCACCCGCCGCCCCGGCCGCTGGCTCAACCGCACGGTGTTCGGCATCGGGCTGGCCTCGTTGTTCAGCGATTGGTCACATGAGATCGCCTCGGCCGTCCTGCCGGCGTTTCTGGCGACGCTGGGCGTGGCGGCGGCGTGGCTGGGACTGATCGAAGGCGTGTCGGATGGGCTGTCGAGTTTCACCAAGCTGGCGTCGGGCTACTACACCGACCGCTTTCGACGGCGGAAGCCCATCGCCGTGGCGGGCTACGTGGTGACGGCGCTGGGCACGGCGGCGTTGGGGTTGGCGGCGGCGGCGTGGCACGTCTTGCTGGCGCGGTCGCTGGCCTGGCTCGGACGCGGCGTGCGCACGCCGGTCCGCAAGGCGCTTCTGGCCGGCGCGGTGACGAAGGAGACTTACGGCCGCGCCTTCGGCTTCGAGCGGATGATGGACACCTGCGGGGCGATTGTCGGCCCGGCCTCGGCGGTTGTGCTCCTGGCGGCGGTCAACCACCATTACCCGACGCTGTTCGCCTGGACG
>JAKANS010000122.1 GCA_021823625.1 bacterium
GACGCCGAGGTCCAATGAGGAACGCAGGAATTCAGGAACCGCGGGCTGGGCCTTCCGGCTTTCCTGCGTTCCTCATTCAAAATCCGGGCTTCGGTGGCTGAGATCGCAGGGCGCGACGGAGTCTTGCCCCACCGAAAGGAACATCTGCGCCGTCGAATCAGCCGTGGTTCCCGGCGGGAGGGGGGCAGCCCGCCCTAGCTGGCTTGGGCAGGACAACGCTTCTGCAGCCTTGGCTTCTGGCTTCTGCCCCGGCTCGACACGCCCTCCTGGTTCCCAAAGAATTGCCCGCGTCTATGCAACGGCCGCCGTCCGCCAACCAACGCCTGGTTTCGCTGCCGCCCGCGATGGCGGTGCTGTTCGAGGAACTAGAGCAGCGCCCGCGTCCGCAGTGGTTCGCGGCCGGCGACCCGCCGGGCCAGAAACTCGGCTCCGGCGGTGGCACCGCGCATCTGCTCGTGGCAGCCTGGCGGGCCACCGGCGGGGGAGCGGATTTCGCCGACTGGCTGCGGGCCAGCCGCAAATTGATCATTCACGGCGCGGGTGAGAGCCGTCGTTTGCCGGCTTACGCGGCGGTGGGCAAACCGTTGATGCCCGTGCCGTCGCTGGCCAATTCAAGCGGGCCGCCAGTTCCGTGCACCTTGCTCGACCTGCAACTGCCGTTCTGCGAGCGCGTGCTCCGCCAGGCACCGCCGCGCGCCGCGGTCATGATCGCCAGCGGCGACACGCTGCTCCGGTTCGGCGAGCCTCTCCCGCCGCTACCGGACGTGGATGTGCTCGGCTTCGGCATGTCCGTCCCGCCGGAAAGGGCCGCGCGGCATGGTGTCTTCTTCACGCCACATGCCAGCCCGGCCGAACTCGCGTTCTTTCTGCAAAAGCCTCCGCCGGGCCGCATCCGCGAGCTCGCCGCCGACTATGACTATCTGGTGGACACCGGCCTGTGGGTGCTCAGCGCGCGGGCGGTGGACGTGCTGCTCCGGTGTTGCGCCTGGAATGCCGCCCGCGCCGAGTTCGCTGGTGGGCTGGCGAAACGGTACGAGTTATACGACCAATTCGGCCTCTCGCTGGGTAGTGCGCCCGCGATGCCGGACGTCGAGATCGGCGCGCTCACGTCCGCAGTGGTGCGGTTGCCGCAACCGGAGTTCCACCATTTCGGCACCGGCCGGCAGATCGTGGAATCCGTTTCGGCGCTGCGAAGACTGGAGCTTGCCAGGGCGCACGAAACAGGCGGTGCGCCGGAGCGGATCGTGGACCAATACGTTCAGAACTGCCGCTTCGAAGCCGCGCTCGACCCCGACCAAAACCGCACGCTTTGGGCGGAGAACAGCACCATCCCGCGCTCCTGGCATCTGGCGCATGACCACGTCTTGGTGGGGGTGCCGGCGAACGACTGGCAATTGCGGCTCGAACCTGGCGTGTGCCTGGACTTCACGCCGGTCGGCGAGACGGATTACTGCCTGCGCTATTGCGGCATCGACGACGCGTTCCGCGGCGCCGTGGACGCGCCTGGCACGTTGTGGCGGGGAAAGCCGGCAGCGGATTGGTTCCGCGCGCGGGGTATCGACGCCGCTGCCGCGGGACTGGCGCCCGGCCAGGACATCTTCACCGCGCCGCTGTTCCCGATCCTCCCCGCCGGCAAAGTTGAACCGGCATTTCTGGAATGGCTCTTCGGGAGAAACCCAGTGCCGAATCCAGCCTTTGCCCGGTGCTGGCTCGAAAGCGAACGGCTCTCGGCGCAGCAGATTCCGGCGCGCGCCAATTTCCGCCGGCTTTACGCCCAGCGCGCCGCAAACCGCGGTTGACTGCGGCTGAGAACTGGCGGATGCCGCCGCGAACGAGGCGAGTTCACCTCGTTCAAATCCGCTCGAAATACCGCTGCCTTTCCCAATCGGTCACAGCGTCGCTGAGCGTCTGTAGGTCTCTAAACGAGTCGCAAAAAATCTGCCGGGCGAAGAATGCGGACTCCGAATGGCTTTTCGAGGACCAACAAATCCCGATCGTAGGTTACCACGACGGCAGCGTGCGCCGCCAGCGCCGCCGCCAGGTAAGGATCATCGTGGGCATCGCGACTCCGTTGTTTGCCCAGCGGTGCCGGGTCCACCCGTCGCACCCGGTCGAGATACCAGGCAAGCCGCGCAGTGGCGTTGTGAGCCGGCGCCTGTTCGCGAATCACGCGCACGGTGGTTTCACGCGTCTCTGCCAAAGTGAACTCCGTGCCGTAAGCGAACACCTGTCGTCGGGCCATCTTGAGCAGGCACAGCCACCCCTCTCCCTGCCAGCAGACGCCGGCCACAACGACGTTGGCGTCAAAGACGACCCGCACGCTTGAAATCCTTGCGCACCTGTCGCTGCACCGCGAGCACCTGGTCAAGCTCTGCTGCGCTGGGTCCCGCAGGCGCGAACTGGTTGGTGGCATTCAGCACGGCCAGATCGGCCTCGATCTCCCGGCGCATGCGTTCCCGGATCAATTCCCGGAAGAACTCGCTGGCGTTGCCGAAGTCACGTTCGACGTTCCGCCGCACATACTCGGACTGCTCCGGGGTCAGCGAGACGTTCATCGTCGTCATCTTCATGCTGGCCACGCTAAGATACCGCCAAGTATTGTCAACTATTGCGACAGCACTGTTCGCCGGCGCCTCAAATCCGCTCGAAATACCGCTGTCTTTCCCAGTCGGTCACGGCCTCGCTGAAGGACTGATGCTCGATCCGTGCGTGGCGGACGTAAAAGTCCACCACGTCGTCGCCGAAAGCGGCGCGGGCCAGCTTCGATTTGTCGATGAGGTCGGTGGCGTCGCGCAGGCTGCTCGGCAGGCGGGTCAGCTTGGGATCCACGTAGGCGTTGCCGGCGTATTGATCGCCGCAATCCAGCCCTTCGTTCACCCCAGCCATGCCGGCGGCCAGCATCGCGGCGAAAGCGAGATATGGATTCGCGTCCGCGCCCGGCATGCGGTTCTCGATCCGGAAGCCGTTTCCGTGGCCGACGATGCGAAATCCGGTGGTGCGATTGTCAGTGGCCCACGCCATCCGGGTCGGCGCCCAACTTCCAGGCTGGAAGCGTTTGTAGCTGTTGATCGTCGGCGCAAAGAACAGGCACAACTCCGACGAATATTTCATCAAACCGCCGAGGAATTGGCGAAAAAGCTTGGAGCCGCCACGGGTTTTGGCATCCCAAAACAACGGCATTCCGCCCCTCCACAGGCTCACGTGGAGGTGGCACGAGTTGCCCGCCTCGCTGGGCGCCAGTTTCGCCATGAACGAAATCGCCTTGCCGTGCTGCTCGGCAATTTCCTTCACGCCCTGCTTGAAGAGCGCGTGCATGTCGGCCATCGGCAACGGTTCGGCGTAGGTGAAGTTGATCTCGTGCTGGCCGCGGCTCCACTCGCCCTTGCTGCTCTCGACCGGCACTCGCGCCGCGGTCATGCCGTTGCGGATGGCGCGCATGAGCGGCTCGTCGCGCGTGGGTTGCATGAGGTGGTAATCGATGCGGTAGTCGCTGGACGGCTGGAGGTCGCGGTAGCCGCTCTGGAACGCCGCGTGGTAGGTCTGGTTGAACAGGTAGAACTCCAGCTCGCTCGCGCAAAAGCAGGTCATCCCCTGGGCCGCGATCCCGTCCAGTTGCCGGCGCAGCACCGAACGCGGGGCTTCGGCGACGAGCGAACCGTCCCCGCGCGCGATGTCGCAGATCACCAAGGCGGCGCCGGGTTGCCAGGGCAGCACCCGCAACGTGGACAGGTCGGGGCGGAAGGCGAAGTCGCCAAAACCGGCGGCCCAGTTGGCGACCTTGAAGCCGTCGAGCGGATCCATGTCGAGGTTCACGGTCAGCAGGTAGTTGCAGCCGTGAGTGCCGTGCTTGACGACCGAGTCGAGAAAGAAGTCGGCGGTGAACCGTTTCCCGACCAACCGGCCGAACGGGTCGGGAAAGGCGACGAGGATCGTATCGATGACGCCGGACTTAACCTGGGATTTGAGTTGGGCGAGGGTCATGGGGATTACGAGTGTACCGGAATCCGTCATCTTGGGTTTCGATATGTGCGGCCGGTCGCCGAGGCGGGAGACGAGCCGGGTGGCCCAGCAGGTGCCTTAGTTGTCACAGTCGTGCGAACATTGCATCTCGAAGTTGTCGGCGCGCCGGCTTCCAGCCGGCTTTGGGCGTGGCGGAACGCGGAACCGGTGCCGTACTCGCAAAGCCGGCTGGAAGCCGGCGCGCCGTGGATTCGGTCGCCCCTCGCCCCGCCAACTTGGGAATGCACCGTCATGCGAAGACGCTAACAGGCAGCCCGTTTCAAGCCAATCGGCATTGCCGCCGACTTGAACCCACCCTCGGCGGACAAAGCGATAGTGTTCGTCACAACCTGGAGGATGGTAGCGCGGATCGGGTGGAGCCTGACGACTCAGCGGAGAGCGCGTCGCTCCGCGAGCCCGGATTCTGTGCGGAGGTTCCGGCAGATTTGCCCCGGCTTACTTGCCGTAGCCCGGCTGCGGCTTTCCGTCTTCACCGAGCTTGCCACAGGCCCAGAGCAGGCCGCGCGTCACGAGGTCGAGGTAGCGCGGGTCTGCCACCGTTTGGTTGTTGTGCCCGATGGTCGTGCTGAACACGCGCGTCTTGCCTTGGTAAAGGTTCGTCCAGGCGACCACGGTTTCGCTCCGGCCCTGTTTGCCCCGGGCCAGCGGGTGCGTGCCCTCGAAGAGGTGAACGTTGTTGTAGAGTTCCTCGTTGATGGTGGTCCAATCCGCCAATCCTCTCGTGATCGGGTCGTTGGAGTCTAGAAAATGGATGGCGATGGGCGCCTGTGCCCCGTGGCCGCTGGACTGTAGGCCCAGGTACTCGAACCAGAACCCGTGGGGCGTGCCCGGCGTGACGGGATCGTTCGGATTGCCGATGCGGTAGCAGTGCATCCCGCAGTGGAGATTCACGCCGGGGATGCCTTGCCGGTGCGGCTGGAGAACACCTTGGACCACGGCGGGGTCGTTCACATCGGCGGCACATTCGTCGTGGATGACGACGTCGTAGCCCTTGGCGTAATCGGGATGGCCGTAGATCGGCAGTTTCGGGCGGGTGCTGCCGTCGGCCACGTACACGATGTCCACCACCGCATTGGCCCGCGCCTCGATGCCCCGCTTCAGAATGTCCTTCTGCGTTGCGTAATCGTGGCAGCAACCGCCAGCGACGAGGAGCACCTTCAGGGGGTTCGCCTCCGCGGCCAGCGAGGCTTGTTCGGTGGCCACGCCGAGCGTCAGCGAGGCCGCCAGTAAAACGGTCAAGTTTACAGACATGGGTGAACTTAATTGGTTGAACAACGAATCTCGATGTCGAAACTACCCCGCCTCGGGCGGGACTGCCAATGCCGTTTTTTATGCGCGGAGTCCCGGCAACGCCGGCCTTGGTATTGACAAGGCCGGCTGCGGCACCGAACGATTTCGCCAACCTGCTTTATCATGGCACTTGGTTTTGGCACCAGCGGCGTCCGCGGTTTGGTCACGGAATTGACGGATTTGGAATGCGCGTTGTACGCGCGCGCGTTTGTCCGCTATGTGCGGGAGCGTGGCGCGCCAGCGACCGTGTCGCTCGCGGGCGATTTCCGTAGCAGCACCCCACGGATTCTGCGTGCGGTGGCCTGGGGGATCGCGCACGAGGGTGCCACGGTCGATTACGGCGGATTCATCCCCACCCCGACGTTGGCCTTCCATGCTTTCGAGCATGGCCGGGCGAGCATCATGGTCACCGGCAGCCACATCCCGGACGACCGCAACGGCATCAAGTTCAACCTGCCTTGGGGCGAGGTGCTCAAGGCCGACGAGGCCGAACTGTCCCGGCGCTACGCGGAGCTGAAGGCCCAAGTCGCCACCGACGAAAGCGTGACGGGCGTGTTTGGCGCGGACGGCAGTTTCTGGCTCGAAGCCCCGCCGGAGTTGCCCACCGCGAACGGGGAGGCCGAAGCCGCCTACCTGCGTCGCTACCTGGATTTCTTTCCGCGGCTTTGCCTCGCCGGAAAACGGATCGCCCTTTACGAGCATTCATCCGTGGCGCGGGACATTCTAGGCCAGTTCCTCGAAGGGCTGGGGGCGAAGGTGGTGCGGCTGGCGCGTTCCGAGAAGTTCATCCCGGTCGATACGGAGGCGGTGGCGAACGCGGACCAGCTCGCGGAATGGGTCCACGCACACCGAGCCGACGCGTTGGTGTCGGCGGATGGCGACGGCGACCGGCCGTTGCTGGTGGACGAGCGAGGCGCCTTGGTACGCGGCGACGTGCTGGGAATCCTCGTCGCAGCCTACCTGCGCGCCGATGCCATCGCCACACCGGTGAGTTGCAACACCGCCTTGGAGAAGTCCGGCCATTTCCCGTGCGTGCAGCGGACGCGGATCGGCTCGCCGTACGTGGTGGAAGCGATGCAGGCCGCGGTCGCAGACGGTTGCCGGCGGGTGGTGGGTTACGAAGCCAACGGCGGCTTTCTGCTGGCGAGCGAAATCGCCAGCGCGGCCACCGGTGCGCGGCTGCGTCCACTGCCGACCCGGGATGCGGCGTTGCCGCTGCTGGCCTGTCTCCACACCGCGGCGCAGCAGGCGCGGACCGTGTCGCAACTCGTGGCCACCCTGCCGCGACGGTTTACGCAGAGCGGGCTGCTCCGGCCGTTCCCGACCGAGCGAGGGCGGGCACTGGTGACACAATTCCAAGCGGGTGGCACCGCGGTGGCGGAGCGATTCTTCGGTGGCGCGTTTGGCGCAGTGCAAACGCTCGACTTCACCGACGGCGCGCGGATCACGTTTGCGAGCGGCGACATCGTCCATGTGCGCCCATCCGGCAACGCGCCGGAGTTCCGCGTCTATACCGAGGCGGCATCGCCGGACGCGGCGGCGGCAAACAACGCGCGAGCGAGGGCGGTCTTGCGCGAAGTGGCAACCGAAGCAGCCGCGGAACCGACCGGTTGATCAAGCGTCAGGTTGGTAACCCGAGTGGCCAGTTGCGAAGCACTGACTGGATTTGTCCCCTTGGCCGGTGGTTCGCTGGAAACCAGCGTCGGGGCTCCTGGCGTTTGTCAGCGATTCCGTAGCCGTGCCACGCATGGCGAGGCGAAAGGCAGCCAGCCTCTGGCACGGCTTAGCTTTTTTTCGCGCCGCACTGCCGAGTACAACGACGAAACACCTCCGGCCGCAGGTCAGGCGACCCAAGCGGGGTGGAAACCAGGCGGGCAGCGGATTGCCGCCGGAGATCAATATTCCGAACGCGCTTCGCGCGGCGGACGGTCGCCACGAGGTTCGCGCGGCGGGCGATCCTCTCGTGGACGGGCAATGTTGACGGTCAGCTCACGGCCTTGGAAATCCTTGCCGTGAAACAGCTCGACCGCCTTGTTGGCCTCCTCCGTCGTGCCGTACTCGATGAAGGCGAAGCCACGCGACTTGCCGGTGAATTTGTCGAGCATGAGGTTGCACGAAGTCACAACTCCCGCCTGGGTGAAGTAATCCTGGAGGTCTGGTTCCAGAGTTCGGTAGGAGATATTGCCTACGAAGAGTCTGCAGTCGCTCATAGCTGGTGGGGGGCGCTCAAAGAAGCAAGGCGGGAGGATCCTGCACCCGCAGGACCGTCGAAGCCGACAATTGAACGGACATCTGTCTCACCGGACCCCATCTGCTCTTTAAGCGGGGACGATTGTAACCCAGCTTCGCTACGCGTCAAACACAGTTTTCAAGGCCTTTTCGTCACTTCGCGCCCGGCTTCTGGCAGTGCGAGGTATGGTGCTGACGATGGTCCGCTGGCGCGGCGGACTCCGCTCAAAGTAACCAACCGGCCTGGGGGTTAACCGATGGCCCCGGTCTGAGTTTGGCTAAAGCTTTCGACGCGCGGGGGCAAAGCCGCTACAATCACCCGCGATGTGCAAGATTGCCTTCAGCGTCGGTGGCATCGCGATTCACTGGTACGGCATCCTCGCGGCAGTCGGGTTCCTGGTCGGCCTCTGGACGGCGAGTCGGCGCGCGCCCCGGTATGGCATCCCCGCGGAAACGGTGGCCGACTTCGGGCCCTGGGTCATCGTGGGTGCCTTGGTCGGTGCCCGCTTGTGGTTCGTGCTCTCTTACTGGCAGGAGGAGTTCGCCGGCAAGCCGTTGTGGGAAACGCTCAACCTCCGCGCCGGCGGCCTGGTTTTTTATGGCGGCCTGGTGGGAGCGGTGGTCGCCACGCTGCTCTTCGTTCGCCGACGGAAAGTGCCGCTGTGGACTTTCGCCGACGCGCTGGCCCCGAGCATCGCGCTGGGCCACGCTTTTGGGCGGGGAGGCTGTTTGATGAACGGCTGCTGTTACGGGCTGCCGACGAATCTGCCGTGGGCCATCCACCTCAACGACGATCCGTTTTTGCGCGGCATCGGCGTCCACCCCACCCAGATCTACGAAGGGGTGTTGCTGCTGGCGCTTTACGGCGCACTGGCCTGGCAGTACCGGCGGAAACGTTTCGCCGGCCAGACGTTCGCGCTGTATTTGCTCGCTTACGCGCCGATCCGGTTCGCCGTCGAAATCTTCCGAGGCGACTACGGCGACTACCGGTTCGCGGGATTGAAACCGGGGCAGGCGTTCAGTGTGGTGGTGTTTGCGGCGGGGCTTTGGTGTTACGCCAAACTGCGCCATTCCGAGACGCCGCCGGCGTCGCCGTCAGTGTGAGGCCGCCCCGGCGGGAAAGCGTCGCGAACCGGGCCAGCCATGTCTGAACGCACGGACACCGTGATCGTCGAAGCGTCGCAGCCAAGCGTCCGGTTGGACGCCTTCCTGCGCGACCATTTTCCAGGCGTTTCGCGCGTCGCACTGCAACGCCTGTTGCGCGAAGGCGCGATTCTCGTTAACGGTGCGACTGCCAAGGCCACGCACCATCCCCAAGCTGGCGAACGCATCACCGTGTCCTGGCCCGAACCGCGGGCGCCCGCGGTCGAGGCGCGCGATCTGCCGCTGAACGTCCTGTTCGAAGACGAGTGGCTCGTCGTGTTGAACAAGGCGGCCGGGATGGTGGTGCATCCGGCGGCGGGTAACGAAGACAACACCCTGGTGAACGCGTTGCTGCACCATTGTCGCGGGCGATTGAGCGGCATCGGCGGCGTGGCGCGGCCGGGGATCGTTCATCGCCTCGATCAATTCACCAGTGGCTTGATGGTGGTGGCCAAGAACGACGCCACCCATCTGGCGCTGTCGCGTCAGTTCGCCGAACGCGAGGTGGTGAAGCTTTACGACGCGATCCTGTGCGGCGAATTGCCGCGCTCGGAAGGCGAGGTCAACGCCCCCATCGCCCGCCATCCGAGCCACCGGAAAGTGATGACCGTGCTCGAAGGCGGACGCGCCGCGCGGACGAGCTACCGGGTTCTGGAACGGTTGCGCGCCGCGACGCTCGTCGAGGCGCGGCTCCACACCGGGCGCACCCACCAAATCCGGGTGCATTTCAAGCACCTCGGCTACCCGCTGGCGGGGGACGAAACCTACGGCAAGCGGCAGAATGCGCGGCTGGCGGAACTGACCGGCGTGCGTGCGCCGCGGCAGATGCTGCACGCGCGGTTCCTGGCTTTCCAGCACCCCGCCACCGACCGGCGGGTGGAATTCCACGCGCCCTGGCCCGCGGACTTCGAACAGACGGTTCGGCTACTCGGCCGATCAAGATAGCCGCTCCGCGGTTTTACCGACCGCTGGAAGGCGAGGCCAACGATTATTGCCGCTGGAGCTGGCCGGCAACGTCGCTATCGCCGTGGAACACTTTTCCTGTGTTGGGATCGACCAAGGTGCCGTCCTCGTTCTGCCATACCCTGCGGGGCAGTCGGCTGCCGGTCTCGGCGGGGAGGTAAACCCAATGCCCTGCCTGCTGCTGCGCCTTTGCTGCAGAGTGGGTGGAACTGCAACCAATCACCGCCAACGCCAGCAGAACCGCGGAGCTTGGAGCGATCCAAGACAACCAGCGGCACTTGCGTTCGTTCATGCGGAAGCAATACCGGCTGGGAGCCGGACAGGCAAGGCGTCGCCGTCGCCGTCGCCGAAAGCCGGCTTCCTCGCCGAATCCAGGGATTTCTTTGCCGTCCGGCACCTGTCCCCAAGATAATTGCGACGGCCGGCGCGCGCGCTACAGTCGGGAACGATGTCGTGGGACCAAATCGCAGGCTTGGTGCTCGCGCTGCTCGTCATGGCCATGGGCCTGGCGGGCAGCGCCTTGCCCGGCATTCCGGGACCGCCGCTGGTGTTGGCGGCGGCGATCGGGCATCGGTTGTGGTTCGGTGCGGCGAGCGTGAGCAATCTCGTCCTCGGTACGCTGGCCGGGCTGGTGGTGCTCGCCCTCGCCCTCGACTACGTGGCCAGCCTGGTCGGCGCGAAAAAACTCGGCGCGACATGGCGGGGCGTGACGGGCGCGGCGGTGGGCGCGGTGGTGGGCGCGGTGGTGGGCATCTTCACCGGACCGCTGGGTATCGTTGCCGCGCCGTTCGCCGGTGCGACGTTGGGTGAGTTGCTCGGCGGCCGTGAGTTCCGCGAAGCGGCCCGGGCGGGCCTCGGAGCGGTGCTGGGTCTGTTGGCCGGCGTCGTGGGAAAGGTGGCTTGCAGTGCGGCGATGATCGGCCTGTTCGTGGCCAGCGTGGTCATGCGCTCGTAGCCAGCCAGGCGTTGCCCGCGAGCCAACGGGTGTCGCGCCACCGGCGACCGGTCAAACTTCGCGCTCGTAGAGCCGGTAAGTCTTGTAGATCCGGGCGCCGAAGGCCGAGATCATCCGGCACATCGCGACGTTGTCTTCCAACACCCAGGAGGCTTCGGCGCCGCGAAAGCCGAGGCGGAACCCGACCTTGAAGCCTTCCGTGAGCATGACCGCCTCGAGGCCCCGCGTGCGGTACCGCTCCTTCACGCCCAACGTGATGACGCGACACTGCCGCGGGCTGCGCCAGCCCAGAGCGTAAGGCAGGAAGCGCGGGAGTTGCCAGGAGAGCAGCCGACCGCGCAACGGCTTGAGCGGTTCGTTGAAGTCCGGTATCGCCAACATGAAGGCGACCGGTTCGGCGGGGCTTTCCACCAACCAGACCAGCCCTTCGGCCAGGAGCGGCTTGAGTCGCGCAGCCATGAAGTCGATCTCGGCGTCGGTCATCGGCACGAAGCCCCAGTTGTCCTCCCAGGCCGCGTTGTAAACCTCCTTAACCTTGGTCAGGTCGGCCGTGAGGGTTTTGCGCAGGATCGGGCGGAAGGTCAGTTCGGGGTTGCGCTTGCGGGTCTTCTCGGCGATGCGACCAAGCCGCTCCAGCGGGGCCTCCGCCAGATCGAGGTAAAAGGCGACCAGGTCCTTCACCTTGCGGAACCCCGCGGCGGCCACCAGATCGACGTAATAGCGCGGGTTGTAAGTCATCATGAACGCCGGCGGCGAATCGAAGCCATCCACGAGCAACCCGCACTCGTCGTTTGTGGTGGGGTTCATCGGGCCGAGCACGCGCCGCAGGCCCTTGATGCGAGCCCAATTCAAGACCGCCCCAAACAACGCCTCGCTCACCGCCGCGTCGTTCGGACACTCATAAAAACCAAAGAACACCGCGGAGTCTTTCTGCACGCGGTTGTGTTGGTGGTCGAGGATGGCAGCGATGCGGCCCACGTCCGCGCCATCGCGGCGCGCCACCCAGAGGTGCATCTCGGCGTGCCCGAACAGTGGATTGGCGTCGGTGAACACCTTCTTAAGGTCGAACAGCAACGGGGCCACCCAATTCGGGTCGTTGCCGTAAATGCCGTAAGGAACCGCGAGGAACCGGCTCACGCCTCGCCCGGTGCGGGCGACCGGCACAATCTCAAGGACTGAACTCATTTAACAGAGTGCCGTTCCTGATTTTGCGCGGCAACGGCAGCGGCGCAGTGTTGCCAAGCCACCGGGGCGCGTCAACGGAACGTGCGAGCCCGGCCAGGCGGGGATCGCTCCGTCCGGCTGGGGGGCAGGCGCTCGCCGGCGGGCGTCCAGGAATCGTGGGAGCACGCCCGGCTTGCCCGCCGCCGTCCGGGACCAAATGGGCTGCCGGTCAAACGCCTCAGCCTCACAACGCGTCGGGAGAACTCACTTGCTTGGGTGCGGCGCTTCGCTTAGTTTGCGTGCCCGTGAGCCAAGAAAAGGCGCCATCCACCTGTCAGGTGGCCCCCGCGAGGCGTCCGGCCGGCTGTCCGCTCAGCCAAGTCCGGGCCGGTACCTCTGTGCGCATCAAACAATTGCTGGCGTCGCCCGACCTTTGTCATCGCTTGCGGGAACTGGGACTGTGCGAGGAACAACGGATCAAGCTTTTGCTCCAGGATCGCAGCGTGGTTTGCCAGGTGTGCAACGTGCGGCTGGGCCTGAGCGGTCCGCTGGCGGACTCCATCTGGGTCGAGCCGCTCCACCCAGACCAACAAGCCGCCTGAGCGATGGTTCCCGAACCCCAGCCGTTGCCCTCACTCGCGGCCGGGCAGACCGGCGTGGTGACGGCTGTGCGGGTCGCTCCCGAGATGCGGGCGCGCCTGCTCGAGTTGGGACTCACTCCCGGAACTTCCGTCCAGTTGCTGCGGTTTGCCCCGTTGGGCGATCCCGTGGAGATTCGCCTGCGCGGATCGAACCTGACGCTGCGCCGCACCGAAGCGGAGCAGATCCTGGTGCAACTTCCGCAATAGGCGGCGACGCAACCCGGTCCAGCGCCGTGCGCCTGATCTCCCGACTTCCCACCCCCCCCGAACCCGCGGGCCGCGCGCCTGACGGCCGGCGCGGTGGGCGGCGCCTGGGCGTCGATCGTTTCTCCCGTCGCGGTTTCGCCGCCGCCACTCGTTGTTGATGTCTGCCGCCGCGCCCAGTTCCGTTCCCCCGTCTCCCGCCGCACCAACGCCGGGCCGGTTTCTCGTGGTGCTGACGGGCAACCCGAATTGCGGCAAGACGACGCTGTTCAACGCGCTGACCGGCCTGCGGGCCAAGGTGGGCAATTACGCCGGCGTGACCGTCGAACGCAAAGAAGGTCGCTTGCCCGGCACCGGTGCGGGGCACCCGATCACCGTGCTCGATCTGCCCGGCACCTACAGCCTCAGCCCGCAATCGCTGGACGAGCAGATCGCCCGCGACGTGTTGCTCGCCCGCCTGAAGGAGGTGCCCGCGCCCAACACGGTGGTGGTGGTCGTGGACGCCTCGAACCTCGAACGCAACCTGTACTACGCCACGCAAGTCATCGAACTCGGCTACCCGACTTTGATCGCGTTGAACATGCTCGACGTGGCGCACGACAACGGCCACCAGGTGGATGTGGCCCGGCTCGAACGCGAGTTGGGCGTGCCGGCTTTTCCGATGGTCGCCAGCACCCGCGAAGGCGTCCCGGCGCTGCGGGACAAGGTGATCCGTCTCAGCCACGACCTGACCGCGCCCTCCGCGGGATCACGCTTCGAACACCTGTCCGCCGCGATGGAAGCCGAGATCGGTGCGCTCGCGGAACTGGTCGGCCAGTCGTCGGCGGAAACTCAGGATCGCATTCGTGCCGAGGCGCTCTTGATGCTCAGCGACGAACGGAACTTGCGCGAAAACGCGCGGCATCATCCGCCGGCGGTGGAAGCCGCGACCTTGCGCGCCCGCCTGCGGCTCGAACAGGCGGGGGTGGACTGGCGCACCGCCGCGATTGAAGCCCGTTACGATCGCGCCCGGGCGATCCATGACGCCGTGGTCACCGAAACGCGCGTCGTGGGGGAGACAGTGAGCGACCGGCTGGACCGTGTTTTCACCCACAAGATTTGGGGCACACTGATCTTTCTGGTCCTGATGGCGCTGATGTTGGAGAGCATCTTTACCCTTGCCCAGTTGCCGATGCACCTCCTCGAGGGCGGGGTGGGCTGGGTGGGACGGCAGGTGGGGACGCTGCTTCCGCCGGGTGATTTGCGCAGCCTGATCGTGGACGGCGCGATTGCCGGCGTCGGGGCCGTGGTGGTGTTTCTGCCCCAGATTTGCCTGCTGTTCCTCTTCATCGGCCTGCTCGAAGACACGGGCTACATGGCGCGCGCCGCGTTCTTGATGGACCGGTTGATGAGCAAGGTGGGGCTGCACGGCAAGAGTTTCATTCCGATGCTCAGTTCGTTCGCGTGCGCGATTCCGGGCATCATGGCCACGCGCACGATCGAGAATCCGAAGGACCGGCTGGTGACGATCCTCGTGGCCCCGTTGATGAGTTGTTCGGCCCGCCTGCCGGTGTACACGCTCCTGATCGCCGCGTGCATTCCGAACCGGCGCGTGTTGGGCTTTCTAGGCCTGCCCGGCTTGACCATGCTGAGCATGTATGTGCTCGGGGTGTTGCTCGCGCTGGGAATGGCGTGGGTGTTCAAGAAGACGTTGCTCCGTGGTCACACGCCGCTGTTGATCATGGAACTGCCGCCCTACAAGCGTCCCACCGCGACTGTTTTGCTGCGCCACACTTGGGAACGTGCCCGCCTCTTCCTGCGCAAGGCCGGGACGGTGATCCTCGGATTCAACATCCTGCTCTGGTTCCTTGCCACTTACCCGCGTCCGCGTGCGACGGAGGCGGCTTTCGAGCACGCCCGCTTTGCCGCCCTCCAGCAACGCTTCCCCGGCACGACGACCCCGCGAGCTGCTGAAGCGGCTTTCGCGGAACTGGAAAAAACTCCAGCCTGGACCGCGGCGGTGAAGGCTGCCGTCCACGACGAAAAGGTCAGCTCGCCAGAGGCGAACGCGAATTCGGTGCTGGCCACGCGGCTGGTGGAATTGGATCGCGACCTCGCGGGAGAACGCATCCGAAACAGCTTCGCCGGCTGGCTGGGGCACGCGATCGAGCCGGCGATCCGGCCGCTGGGGTTCGATTGGAAGATCGGCATCGGGATAGTCACCTCGTTCGCTGCCCGCGAGATTTTCGTCAGCACCATGTCCGTTGTGTACAACGTCGGCAGCGGCGACGATCCGGAAGCGGCGGTGCCCACGCTGGCAGAGACGCTGCACGGTCAAACCCGCGCGGACGGCTCGCCTTTGTACACCCCGTTGCTGGGCTTGACGCTGATGGTGTTTTACGTGGTCGCGCTCCAGTGCGCGAGCACCGTGGCCATTGTCCGGCGCGAGACGAACTCGTGGAAATGGCCGGTCTTCCAATGGATATACCTCGGGGGCCTGGCCTGGCTGCTCGCGTTCGTGACTTACCAAGGTGGCCGGTTGCTGGGTTGGTGACGGGGGGCGGGCGGCTCGCGGACACGAAAAAAGCGCCCAGAAAGTTCTGCGCGCCTCGGTGTGAAGTGCTGGCTTCGCCGAAAGCAAAGCCGGAAGCGTATTCCGGTTCAGGCCAAGGCAGCTTGGTAGCGTGTGGCCACGAAATCCCAGTTGATCACGCTGTGGAACGCCGCGAGGTAATCGGCACGGCGGTTCTGGTACTTCAGGTAGTAGGCATGTTCCCACACGTCCACGCCCAGCAACAGCGTGCGGCCGTGGGTGAGCGGCGAATCCTGGTTGGGCGTGGTCTCGATTTTCAGCGTCTTGCCGTCGAGCGTCAGCCAGGCCCAACCGCTCCCGAAAACCGACAGCGCCGCCTTGCTGAAGCCGGCCTGGAAGTTTGCCAGGCTGCCGAAGCTGCGAGCGATCGCCTGCGCCAACGCTCCGGTCGGTCCAGTCCCCACGTTCTTCTTGAGCATCTGCCAGAACAGGGAGTGGTTGAAATGGCCGCCGCCGTGGTTGCGGATGGCGGTTCGGACCTTTTCGGGCACGGTGTCCAAATACCGCAGCAAATCTTCGACCGAGCGGCTCGCCAATTCGGGTGCTTCCGTCACGGCCTTGTTCAATCCCGCCACATAGGCCGCGTGGTGTCGGTCGTGGTGTATCGTCATCGTCTGCGCGTCGATGGCCGGCTCGAGCGCGTCCGCCGCGAACGGCAGCGGCGGCAACTGGAACGGGCCCGTCGGTGCGGGCGCAGGCGGGACAGGCGGGGCGTTTTGAGCACGAACAACTTTCCAAGCAGCGCTGGCCGTCAAAGCCGTAGCGGCGAGGGCGGTGCGTTTCAGGGCTTCGCGGCGGTTTATCATCGGGCAGAGGGAAAAGATTATGTCGGCAATCGTATCACCGCGAAACGATACCGCAACTCGCCGGACCGATTCCTAGCGGCCGTTTGCGCGGTGGGAGCCGTTATACCCCACGACACGGCGCACAAGCCGGCTGAGCCGTTTGCCGGACACGCGCAATTTCAGCGTGTTGCGATAGAAGCCGCCGCGCAACCGGTTGTTGCCGTCGAAGGCGCCGATGGCACCATTGAGTTCAGACCAATTCAAGGCGTTTCCGGCCCGTTCGACAAACTCGAAGTCCATCTGGAAGTGTTCGGGGTGAAGCAAGAGAATGAACGGGCGCAACAGTCGTACCCGCCAGGGGAGACACTTGCGTGTGGCGAGCAGAACATACCGTTCCGTAGGACACCGGTATTTTTCGCAGAACGATTCCCTGAACGACTTTGACCGGTTTGCCATGGTACTTAAGCGACGCCAGCTAAGAGCGGGTGTGAACATCGCTTCTGCGGCCGCGTTTGGCGAGCACATTTCGCCGGCTCACTTTCGTCCGATTTGACTCAAAAAGAATGTTACCCGGGGCGGGATGAAGTGGTTGGCGGAAACCATTCGTTAACTCACAAGGGGGGGACCCGAGCGAGGGACACCCACATGAGCGAAATCACGCACGATCCGGCGGGAAGGAGCCACGCGCACGTTGAAGAGCCGAGGATCCGCGAGTCGAGAGCCTGGGGAGCCTGCCCATCCGACGCTGCGCCTTGCGAACACGACGACCTTCACCTTCCACGGCAGCAAATCGAAACCGCTGCTGGGGTTGCTCGACCAGGCGGGTGTCTGTGCCGTCTTCGGCTCCGCCTGTCTGGCCGGCTCCGACGCGCTCTCGCACCTCCTCAAAGCCAGGAAACCGCACAGTACCGCCTCGCGGCAAATGATCCACTGTTCATTGGGTTTGGGGAACACCGAACCAGAGGTTGTCGCGGCGTTGCTGGCGCTGCGACCAGCGGTCAATGCGCTCCGCGAACGATCCATCTCACCCCGCGCGGCTCAAAGCAGACGGCGCAAGTCCTCCTTCGTCAGCCTGGACTGCCTGAGAATGTCACTGAGGGTGCCCGGACGGATCTCCCGGTGCAAGGGCACGACGGTGCGCCAGCGCCCTTCGTTCGTGTGCTTCTCCAGCGACACATGGCTGCTTCGCTGTCGCAGCACCACGAACCCCGGCCCGCTGAAGAGCGCGAACCAGCTTCGGTCCCGAGAGCGCCGGCAAATGACGGCTCATACCGCCACTTCCAGGCTGGTGAGGTAGGTTTCCTGTGCCGGCTGCCAGTCCTCCGGTTCCCCCCAGGTTTCAAGGTAAAGCTCAATGGCCTCCCGCAAGTTCTTCTTGGCGGCCACCAGCGTCTTGCCTTGCGTGGTCACCGGAAAATCGAGACAGCGGGCGATGAACCACTCGCCGTCGTTCTGAAACACCGCGTGGACGGTTCTCATGCCCAAACTCTAGCGCATTTCAACAAAAGCTATAGCCGCAAGGGGCGAACCAACTGAGGGCATCCTGAGGGGTGACCCGGGCCAGGGCCTGGCCCATGGCGGCGATCGGCTCCGGGTGGGGCCTGGCTTCCACCGT
>JAKANS010000294.1 GCA_021823625.1 bacterium
ATTCCTGTGGATCGGGGGCGCGTCGCCCCGCTCCAGCGGGGTCACCGACCCCGCCACTTCATCCGCGGGGGGGGCCCAGCCTAAATCCTGCGGGGTCGGGGGGACGGGCTTGAGCGTGCGCACGATGACGATCCGCCGTTCCCGGCGCCAGCCTTGCAGCCGCACCCTGGTCGCGGCGAACGGCCGGCCGCCCACCGTCCGGCGCCCCTTCCCACAACGGCCGGGGCCCCCGGGCAATCGCCCGCCGCACGTTGTTCGTGAGCTTGCGTTTGAACAGGTATGGCGGGTGCTTTTGGCTTTCGCCCTCGTGCCAGGCCCCGATCGCCTCCTGCCCAAAGCCCCCATCCCCGCGATTGCGCCAGCGGCGTTCGCGGATCGTCGGCTGGGACCAGCGTTTTTCCATCGCCGGCTGCCAGTCAGTCGCGCTGACGGTGTCGCCCGGACGCCATTCCAGAGGCAGGCACAGCCGCGTGGGCGCCGCCACGCAAGATCAGCGGAGGCTGGCTCTTGCGCCCGCGCTGGTGCGGGTTGTAGCCCACGGCGGCGGCGGCCTGATGCCCGTAACGGGGGTTCACCGTCGAATCCCAGTCGGCAATGCAGCGTTCCGGCCGCGCCGCATGGAGTTCGGTTTGCGGCCGGTTCAGCCACTGGCGGAGACGGTCCCGGTCCCGGCCCTTGCCCAAGCGGGGCAAGGCCTCTTCGCCGCGCACCCGGTCCCGGCCCAGCAGCGTCGCCACCGCCGGCTCAGCCCTCCCCCAGCGCACCTGGCAGAAGCGTTTGCCTTCCACCAGCGCCCCCCGCAGAAAGCTGTGCAACACCTCGCGTCCCGGCGCGGCATTGGGCCTGGTGCGCGCCCCCGGGCAAGGGTCGGCGAGACGTTCAATGAGGCCCCGATGTTTGAGAAAACCGCTCCCCGCCGCCAGGCCGCCGTAAGGCGTCAGCGCTGCGTCCGGGCGCGTCACCGTGCATTTGCCCGGCAGCGTGTCCAAGGAAATCCCGTCTTTCCCTTCACCCGCCAGATGAACCGAAACCAGCGATGCAAATGCGCTCATCGCCCCCAGTTTTGTTCACTCAATCCCCCTTCGACCACCACTTCAATTGCGGAAATTGGGTTGAAAGGTGAACCGATGGCCCGCCGCGGCGGGGCTGTCATCGAACTTACCCCGGTGAGCGGCTGCGCCGCGATGGCTGAGGCGGACATGGTCGCGGAGGCGCAAGCCGAGGGCCTCGTTCAGCACTGGATCGCTTTCGAGGCAGGACCGTGCTTTGAGTCCCTCGACGGGCTGGTCGTTGCGGTCGTGAATAGCGGCCCAAGTGAAGCTGAGGCGGGAACCGCAGCCTTGGTCTTTCGTTTGGTGGCCGAATAAATCGTTGGCCTGGTTTTCCGCCTCGTCCGCGGCAATGTTCGCCGCCTGACCCGCGGCCAACAACGTGCCGCGCACCCGTTCCAGGTACGCCGCCCGCAATGACCCGGCCAGGCTGCTGCCGGGGATGGCGGGCAGGCCGTTGGCGGCGGTAACCACGAGAGCGTCCGCGCCATAGCCCCCTTCGCCCGTGCCGACGTGGAACGGCGTCGTGAACTCGATGACCACACGGGCAACGTGGCGGAAGGCGTGCGTTTTCGGAGCGCTCGTACTCATGGTTGGGTTTCCGTGGTGGGAACGTTGCGGTTGGGGCGTTCACCGGTGTGGCGGTCGTCGTTCGCCTGCAAACGGCGGACGACCGTTTCGGCGGCCAGCGCGATGGCGGCGCAAGTGAACTGACTGCCCCGGGCTTGGGCGGTGTCCAAGGCGGCCTGCAGTTCCTTCCAAAGCTGCGGGTGCCCGTCGCCATGCCGCCAGTACTTCTTTCGCAGGCCGCGGTCGCAATGCTCGGTCAACAGTTGGCGCAATTTGGCGGCATCGCCGCGGGACCGCACGGCCAGTTGGCGTACTTCATTCCACTGGCTCCTTCCGGAGCGCCCGAGGCGCTCCGCATTGGCCGCCTTCTCATGGAAGGGAAGCCATTTGTTGGCCCAGGCGCGGCCCTGGTTCAAAGCCTCCGTCTGCACGGCGCGGTCGGTTTGGCGGCGCGCGATCCAGTCGGTCAACAGCGTGGCCGAAGACGGCGGCGGCTGGGCGCGCTGGACTCGATCATCCCGGGACAACTTGTGCAACGGGGTCAAAACCAGGGCGAAATCCGGGTTCAGCATCACCCAGCCCAGCCCTTCCTCGCGGCGCTCACCGATGCCGTCAGCCAACTTCACGAGCACAGCCTTCATTTCAGCTTCCAACGCCGGTTGGTCATCCGCACGGGCAAAGGTGACCACACTGCCGCGAGTGATGACCTGACGCTCGGTGAGCCGGGAGTTGTGGAAGTCATTCCAAGGCGAATAGCGGCGGGTGCGCAGGAAGCTCCGGTCTGGGCGGAACTGCCACTCCGGGGCCAGGCCGAATTCGGCCGCCGCAGGCTGAAGCCGCGCGCCGCCCCAAGCCGGGAGCGCGAGATCGCTGACCAGATAGAAATGGAGTGAGTGCTTCGGGGCGCCGGGCTCGTTGGCGGCCACGCCAGCAGGCAGCGAAGACGGTTCGGCAGGTGCCCGCGGAACCACCGTGATACTTACCCGCCCAAACTGCGCGCTGCGCGAGCGACCGAGGGCGATGCCGGGGGCAGTAAGCGCGCGAATGATCTCGGCGACCTTCTCGGTGAGCATGGGGTCGGTCGGCTTCCAGCGAATGGCGGCGCGGAACTTCGTCCCGGCGGGCAGCGTTTCGTATTCGAAGAGCTGCCGGTCCCTGGCGCGGCCAAACTTCTCCCGGTCGAGCGCGGTTTTGAGCAGGTAGTCGCCTTCGAGTTCGAAGTGGGTTCCGTCCAGGGTGGCATGGCCGGTGCGGAGTTGCTGGGCTTGCTCTTTTCGTTGCGTGCGGGCGTCGGCATCGGGCTTGGTGTCGGTCAGGCCGTTAATCGCCTCGCCTTCGATGCCCTGCTGTTTGATGAAATGGCGGTTGAGCGGCACCGGCCAGCCAGGGGCGCCGGCTTTCGTCAGGGGCAGCCCGTCGCCGAAACGGACTTTGCCGCTCAGGAAAACCTCCGGCCCGAAACCGGGTTGCTGGAAGAGTCGTCCCGCTGCCGCGCCGAGCAAGACCGAACCAGGCAGGTAGTCGAGCGAATCGTGCCCGCCCGTGGTGGCGGCGCTGAGGCTGACGATCACGTCACTGCGCAACTCGATGTCCAGCCAGATGCAACCGGCGGCTGCAGCAGTGGGAGGCAGGGATGAGTTGCCGGTGTGGGCGGGCGCCGGCGGGTCTTCCGTCACGATGACCTGACACCGCCCCAGACCGCGATGGCGGTGGCTGCCCAAGGCGCGGATGAGCGGGGCGCATTGTTGGAGGGTTGCCGCCCACGTCCCCTCATCCGGGCCGGAAACCTGAGCGGTGAGCGTGAGGGGCGGGCAGACTTCGACGGTGCGGAGTGTTTGCGCTTGCGCCACGCCGTCGTTGTTCAAGGCGGTGGAGGACACCGTCTCGAACAAGGCGGCTTGGCGGGCGGGGCCGCCGTCGCTCAGCCAGTCTGCCAGCGCGGAGTCGAGCGTGCCGCTGGTGACTGAGATACTGCCTAGTCGCCGGCCTAGGCTACACTTTTCGCTCCGAAGAACGAGCGCACGAGCTTCCGGTTTCCTTTGAGCGTGTTGAGGTCGCTCTGCACGCGCTCTTTGAGCGACTCGTTCTTGCGGAGCGGCTTCTTGCTCAGCCCGTGGGGCTTCATGTCGCCCCAGACAAACTCGTCCGGGTTGAGGTCGGGCGCATCGGGCGGTAAGCAGTGGCGTTCCAGCTTTCCTGCCAACTCCGGGATGAGGTCCT
>JAKANS010000295.1 GCA_021823625.1 bacterium
GACCCGCTCGCTTGGGAACGTCTGGACGCCATTCCCGAGGTCTTTTCCCGGTCCACGGCACCGGCTCAGTGCAAAACCTGCGACTGGCGGTATCGCTGCGGCGGCATCGATCCGGCCGTGCGCCTGCTGGAAGCGCAACGGCACATCGACACGGGGGGCGGATGGTCGCCGTTGTGTGAGTTGTATTGTGCCCCGCGCAAAGCGCTCTTTGAAGAAATGCGCTGGGATTCGGTCGAGGCCGCTGCAGCGGGCACGGAGAAACGGCCGCGGGAACGGATTGAATTGCACCCGGACGGGTTCACATTCGAACCGGCAGCCGCCACCGAGGAGGCCTAAGCCATGAGTACCGCCCCTGCCGCAGAACCCAAACAGACCACGCCGCTGAAATGCGCGCAGTGTCCGGCGATGGCGTGGTCCCAAATCAATGGAACGATTCCCGCCGTTCGCACTGTTCACAGCATCGACCTGGATGTCACCGAGGCCTGCAACCTCGCCTGCATCTACTGTTTCAAGTGGCAGAAAAAGGCGGTCCACATGTCGGAACCGACCGCCAAAAGCGCCATCGACTGGCTGCTCGAAGCCAGCGGCAGTTTCCGGGGCGAGTTGAAAGTGAACTTGATGGGCGGCGAGCCGCTGCTGCGGTTCGACTTGATCCAGAAGATCGTACCGTACGGCAAGCTACGCGCACGGCAGCGAGGCAAAAGTTTGCACTTCGGCTGCACGACCAATTGCACGGTGCTCACCGACGAGATGCTGAGCTTCTGGCGCCGGTTCGGCATGGGCTTCCACTGCTCGATCGACGGCATTCCCGAGGTCCAGAATGTCAATCGGCCCTTCTTGGGCGGGCGAGGCAGTTCCTCGGCCGTGGAGAGAACCGTGCCCAAGATACTGTCGTACCGGCCGCAAGTCATGGCCCGGGCGACGATCTCGCCGCAGTCCGTACCTTTTATGCACGAAAGTGCAAAATACCTGATCGGATTGGGGTTTCGTTCCATGACGTTCAAAGCGGCCGTCAACTGCAATTGGACCGCCAAAGATTTTGAGGTCTTGCGCCGCCAATACGAGAAGGTGGGTGACTTTTACATTGAGCGATTGGTTTCCAACCGACCGGTCAACATTGAGGAATTCCACAAAGGCATCCGGTCGCTGCACTCCGTGGAGGCCAACTCCCGGTTCCCTTGCGGCGCTGGCCGCGGCGTTGTCCTGGTGGATCCGCGGGGAGACCTCTGGCCCTGCCATCGGTTTGGCCCGCACCAATGCGGCGGCAAGTTTCGCCTGGGGACACTCGGGGGACGATTCGATGACCGTCTGCGCGCCGTCTTTCTGGACTATAACGTCCTGGAGGATGCCAGGGCCGATTGCCGGAACTGCCGGGCGGCTCTCACTTGCCGCAGTTGGTGCTATGCCGAGTGTGTGGATTCCACGCACACATTCTACGATCCGGGAGCAGAGTACTGCGCGGCCTCGCGGATTTTGCACGACCAGGTCTTGCACCTCCACGACCGTCTGCGGTCGCGTCATCCGGGGATTCTCCGCAATTTGCTGAAAGGGCCATGAAACTGAGGCTGGCGTGGTTGGCTGATGCCGAGGACGCGGACTCCTACTCCGCACGGGAAACACGCGTGCTGTTAAGAGCCTTGGCGCGAAGCGGGGAAGTTATTCCGCTATGGTTTGCGGCGGGCGCTACCGAACCGCCTCACTTCTGGAACGGCATTCGTGTCTTCCCGATCCCGCCGGAAGCCTGCGACACCGTGGACTTTCTCGCGACCCTCATCAGCCAACAGCGCCCGCACGTCGTCTTTTCGAATCAGCCTCGTTCGGCGTATCCCGCCGCTTTTGAATTCCTGAGCCGGGGCGGCGTTCGCTGGGTTCATCGGCTCAACCCACAGGACATCGAATCGGAATGGACACCTCAAGCGCGCGCCGTGCTGGTGGGGAACGAAACGAAGTTGCCCGCGTTCAGCAACGGCATCCTTGTCCCGTTTCTTCGCGACGGCGATTCCGATCAACGAGACGGCGCCGATCCCACGACGGTGCTGCAACGGTTGAAGCATGCGGTGCTCAATGGACACATTTCGTCTCCCGACGACGCCCTGCCCCGCCCCAGGCACCTGGTGATGCGTCAACAGTTGTTTTGCAACACCAGCCTGGCGCACGTCATGTTTGAATTGACGAATGCCTTGATCGAGCTGGGCATTCCCACCGTGCCGCAAGCGGAGCACATGTTCTTCTCCAAGGGCTTTATCCACCGGGAAGAGGAACTGTATCGCCTCGGCGCTCCCGCGAAGTACGACCGGGTGCGCCAGCACCTGCACGAAGAGTACGACCCGGAGAGTTCGATCACCGTCCATTTTTCGCTCTTCAAGTCCGGGATGCGCTACGCCCGCCACGCCGTCTTCCCCAGTCTGTCCGGGCGCGAGATACTTTACACTACGGGCAACCACACCGTGACCCCTGAGCAGGTGCGACGGTTGCTGGACAGCTTCGAGATGATCCTGGCCCCGGCGCAACACGTCCTGAGGCCATACTTGGAAGCGGGCTTGCCGCGACGCTGGGGAGCGATTGTGCCGCATGGGATCGATCCCGCGGTCTATTCCCCGGAAGCTCCTCCCTTCCCATACGCGACCCCAAAACGGTTCAAGTTCCTGCAAACCAGCTTTCCGTGGATCTACGAAAAGGGGTTTGACCTCACGGTGAAGGCGTTCTGTCGCGCCTTTTCGGATCGCGATGACGCAGCCCTCATCTTGAGAACGCCACGCATTCAGCAACCCGGGGAACGTGAGGCCACTTTCGGGCGGCTGGAACGGCTGATCCGGGACGAAACGGGAAAGGCGGGTTCGCCGGAAGTCGTGCTGTTGGAACAGGATGTGGAGGCAAGGCACCGCGGAGGTGTCTATACGGGCGCCGACTGCTACGTGCATCCGTTACGCGCGGAAGGGTTTGGCATGACGATACTCGAGGCAATGGCCTGTGGTCTCCCGGTTATTGCCACGCCTTGGAGCGGTCCGGCCGATTTCCTCTCGCCGCGGTATGCCTTCACGTTGCGTCATTCCAACCCCGTGCCAGAGAAAAGCGGGGACGGCAGCGTGCGGCGTTTTCATGTGGAACCCGATCTCGACCATTTGATTTATCTGATGCAGTACATCTATCACCATCAGGACGACGCCAGGGTCCTTGGCCGAAGAGCGTCAACGGTAGCACGTCAGGAATGGACTTGGAGACGCGCGGCCACTGTGCTGGCGTCGTGCTGTCACTTGATGTAATCGGGAAGCCGTCGCGCCGCAGCAGCGGAGATGAAACAACAGCGGTTTTGCCAGACGTCGATCAAGTGGCGGTTGAGCACGCTGGCGTCATGAGGGCGACAGTGGGCAACCACTGATGGTAAGAAGGAAGTCGGACGCATGAAAACGAACTTTTCTCACTTGCTGCTTCTCGCCCTCGGAGTAGGGCTGGGATTTCTTGCGGGTCGGCCATTCGCGCCGCGATTGCGCGATGCACCGCAGGCGGGTGACGCCGAATCAAGCGCGCCCAACAGGCCGAATCCGACACAGGTTTCGCGCCAAAGCAAAGAAAAAGGAGCATCATCTGCCTCGTCGAGCGCAGCTCCCCATCGGGTCACCCTTGACCGACTCGACGCTGCAATCCGTGCGGCCATGAGCGAGACCTCGTATCAGCGGCGTGAGGATGCCGTGCGCCGGCTGGCAGAGGCCATCGATGTGTCCGATATTCCCGTAGCGCTGATCCGGGTGGCGGCCCATCCCGAGCCCAAGATCAAATATCAGCTCGCGCAGCTCCTGTTGCGGAAGTGGGCCGCGGCCGAGCCG
>JAKANS010000123.1 GCA_021823625.1 bacterium
TTCCCGGGGCGGACTTCCGCCGGCCCCGGGCCGGCATCAAGCGCCCCACCCAACTCGACCTGCGCGGTCCCATCCCGACCTGCATCGCCATCGGTCCGGCCCGCCCGCACGATGTGCTCTGGCTCGATCCGCTTGGCTTCGAAGCCGGCGCCTTCTAGGGGTTGGACCGGGGTTACGTGGATTTTGCCCGGCTCAGCCGGGTCGCCACCGCGGGCGCGTTCTTCGTCACCCGGGCCAAACACAACCTGCGCTTCGGTCGTCCCCAGTCGCTCCCGGTCGACTACGCGGCGGGAGTGCGCAGCGATCAAATCGGGCGCCCGAGAGGCTCGCGCGGGCGGGCCGTCTTTCCCTGGCCATTGCGCAAGGTCCGCTATTTCGACGCCGAGACGGCTCGCGACCTGGTCTTCCTCACCAACCACCTGGAACTGCCGGCGGTGACGGTGGCCCGACTCTATCGGTTGCGGTGGCAGGTCGAGTTGTTCTTCCGCTGGATCAAAGGGCATCTGCGCTTGCAGCACTACTTCGGCACCAGCGCCAACGCCGTGAAGACGCAAATCTGGATCGCGATGGCGATCTACCCGCTGGTGGCCATTCTCCACAAGCAACTGCACCTGCCCGGGGAGTTGCACAGAACTCTGCAACTGCTGAGCGTTCACCCGTTTGAGAAAGTGCCTCTCCATGAACTACTTGCAGAACAGGTGTTCAAATCTCTCAATGGGCACTCATCCTACCAGTTGACACTGTTTGCTTTATAACCGGACACTCGTGAATCAAACAGGCCTGGTCTGCCAGGCAGCGGCGTTTCCAAGCGCGTGTCGTCCAACCCGACAGAACTGGCAATGGCGCTGTCTGCACCCAGAGCTATGCGTCAGTCCATGCAGAGCGAGAGGCTGAGAGTGCTCTGGAAGCCGCCTGCCTCAGCTACAACAGCATTCTCGCCGTTTACTTCCTTCTGCTGACGAGCAGCCGTTTCGCTTCCTACCGGCCGGAACCTCTGGTGGAAGAGCTTCTGCGTGTGCCCATTCCTGAGCCGCGGCCCGGCCTCTTGACAGGAATCACCAAGCCATCCGACGTGGACGCCCGCGTGCGCGAGGCCTTCGGCTTCAAAGACGCCGAGTGGGTCTTGGCCGAGAACCTCTTCAACATCACGCTTCCCGATAAGGAGGGTGACGCCCGTTCTCCCAGACGCCAGCCGACGCAACGTCAGCATGTTTCGGCCAAGGAGCCGGAACTGCGGCAGTATTGCGAATATTTCAGCCGGGTTCTCAGAACCGGCTTTGGCCCGAGCAAATCCCTCGCCGCGACCGTCTTCCAGGAAACCGCACGGCCGTTCCTGCCCTTCCGCCTCGTTGCCTTCCAGATCGAGACCGGCTCGGCGCGTTCTGTGGAAGTGGAGCCACTCGATTCGTCCGAACTTCTGGGCGAACTCGAACGGCTGAACCAGACTTGGCTGCACGCGCGGAAGGACAGTCCCGGAAGCGTTTACTTCCAACGCATCGCCCGGCTTTACGACCATCGTGGTAAGACGCCGACCATCTATATCATCAAGTCTGACGCGCGGCGTTATTGGACTCGGAGCATGGGGTTGCACGATGCCGATAAGGTGGCGGTCGATTTCACGAGCTGGCAAGCAGCGGCCGCGGCGAGGCCAAGCGGCAAAAGGGGGACCCGTGGCTGATGGGGACAGCGAAAGCCGGCCCCTGTGTCCTTCGCCGGACTTCGTCGCTCTTGCGGCCGGTTGGTGCGCAAACCAGTCGTCGCTGCTGCTCGGTTATGTTTGGCGGGCATACGATTCACTCATTGCTGCGATGCCGGCAGCCATCAACCGAGAAGACTTGGAGCGCAGCCTCACGCAACTCCTCGAACCGCACATCCACCAGGTCATAACCGGAGACGAGCCGTTCTGCGTCCAGCACGGCCCGTACGAGCGGGAAACCAAGGTGGCCGCTCCAGCTCAACCGCCACAGTACGACATCGCATTCGTTCTTTTCGCTGACAAGAGGATCATGTGGCCGCTCGAAGCCAAAGTGCTCAAGAACGACTGCAGACGTGACCTGAAGACTTACGTGGCCGATGTGAAGAAACAGTATCTGGCCTGCCGGTATGCACCGTTTTTCAGCGAGGCCGCGATGCTGGGATACTTGCTGGCCGGTTCGCCAAAAGCCGTCTTCGGTCACATTGCAGCAGGCGTACCCTGTGCCTTTGAAAGCCAGGAGCGCTTCGGCCAGCGTCCCCACCGCGTTTCACGACACACTCGAAAGGTACCAACCGGCAAGAGATACCCCCGCGGCTTCACCTGCCATCATTTGCTCCTCCAGTTTCCCAGCCTGTCGTCACAACCGGAACTGTCTTTGACATGAGCGGTGGCGGCGTCACCGCTGCACCCGCGCGCCGCCGCCTTTCATGAGTTTCTCGACCTCGGACTTGGTCGCCATGCTGGTGTCGCCGGGGGTGGTCATGGCGAGCGCGCCGTGGGCAGCGCCGTACTCGACGGCCTTCTGCGGATCGCCGGTCGTCATGAGGCCATAAATGAAGCCGGACGCGAAGCTGTCGCCGCCACCGACACGGTCGAGGATTTCGAGATCGGGATACGGACGGCTTTCGTAGAACTTCCCATCCACGCAGGCGATGGCCGCCCAGTCGTTGCGCGTGGCGGTGTGCGCGGCGCGCAGCGTCGTGGCGGTGGCCTTGAAGTTGGGGAAGGTCTTCACCGCGGTTTCGATCATCCGCTTGAACGCGGTGACATCGATGTGGAGCAGGTGCTTGTCGGCGCCTTCCACTTTGAACCCGAGGCAGGCGGTGAAGTCCTCTTCGTTGCCGATCATGACATCGACGTACTTCGCGATTTCCTGGTTGACCTCCTGGGCCCGCTTCTGACCGCCGATGGACTTCCAGAGGCTCGGCCGGTAGTTCAGGTCGTAACTGACGACCGTGCCATGTTCCCTGGCCTTTTTGACCGCTTCGATGACCAGGGGTGGCGTGGTGTCGCTGAGCGCGGCAAAGATGCCGCCGGTGTGGAGCCAGCGCACGCCAAGCTGGCCGAAGATGCGGTCCCAATCGAAATCGCCGGGCTTGAGCTGGCTGGCGGCGGTGTGGCCACGGTCGGGAATGCCCACCGCGCCGCGCACGCCGAAGCCGCGCTCGGTGAAGTTGAGGCCGTTGCGGGTGACCCGGCCCACGCCGTCGAACGGCAACCATTTGATGAACTCAGTGGCGACGCCGCCTTGCAGGATGAAGTCTTCGAGCAGGCGGCCGACGTCGTTGTCGGCGAAGGCGGTGGCCACGGCGGTCGTCAGGCCGAAGCAGCGGCGGAGGCCACGGGCGACATTGTACTCGCCGCCTCCCTCCCAGACTTTGAATTCGCGCGCGCAACGGATGCGGCCTTCACCGGGATCCAGGCGGAGCATGATTTCGCCCAGGGAAAGGAGGTCGTATTGGCAGGAGCCGGTGGGTTTGACGTTCAAGGTGGACATAAGCAAAGCGGTCTCTTGGTTTCGGTCGAAAAACGCGGGGGAACTCTGGACCGCGGAAGCCCAAACTCAATCCGTTTCCGCGTCCGGGAAACCGTCTTTGACCCAAATGCAAAGCGGCCCGTGAACCTCGGGTTCACGGGCCGGTGTGCCAGACCGCGCGAGCTTAATCGGTCACCGCGACGCGGCGCGACTTGACCATCTCGGCCTTGGGCAGGCGCACGCGGAGCTCGCCTTGCTCGATCTGGGCGCTGATGCGCGCCGCATCGATGACCGGATCGAGCACGAAGGTCCGGCGGAAGTCGTGCCGGGCGGTCTCGTGGTGGAGGAAGGTACCTTCGCCGCTCGCCGGCTGTCGTCGGCCGGTGAGGGTCAGTTCGTTCCCTTCCAGCAGAATTTCCAATCCGGCTTTGTTGACGCCCGGCATGTCGGCCTCGAGGACATACTCGTCCTTGGTTTCAAAGACATCGACGTCCGGGGCCGCGTAGCAGGGTTCTGCTTTGGCGACTTCGCGGTTTTTTTCGACTGGAGTCAGTGTGTTCATGATGTTCAAGGATTCGGTGCGCCCGGCGGGCCTTGCAGACCGCACCGGGCGCCGGGGTGCTTTCAACCTACGTTCACGGCGATCTGCTTCGGCTTGGCCTCTTCCGTCTTCGGCATGGTGATCGTGAGGATGCCGTCTTTATAGGCGGCCTTGATCGCCTCGACCTTCACCGGTTTGGACAGCGAGAGGGTCCGATGGAACCGTCCGTAGAAGCGCTCGCTGCGGTAGGTTTCGCCCGACTCGGATTTCTTCTCCTGAGACCGCTCTCCGGAGACGCTCAACACGCCTTCGTGAACGGAGACCTCAATGTCCTCTTTCTTCAGGCCGGGCAGTTCGACGGTGGCGACGAGGTGGTCTTTATCCTCGCGCAGGTCGAGGGCCGGAGCCCAGCCCGTGAAGAACTCGCCCGGCCGGCTCAATTCCCCAAAGGGCATTTCGAAGAGCCGGTTGATCTCGTCGCGCAGCGTGTTCATCTGCTCGAACGGAGAGACACTCCACAAGTCAGGTCGCGTGTATCGAATCAGTTTCATGTTCATTGCCTTTCTCTTGTCAGATTTTATCGTTTACGCGATTTCTCAAAAGCTTCCGAGATGCCAACCGGATCCACGGATTCGTTCGATCTCACAACTCATTTGTAAATAGATATTTGATAAAATTGCTGGAATCAGAACGATCTCAGCAACGTGTCATTTAGGCTCTGTATTCCGCGTTACACCGGATTGCGATAAGTGTCTTTATGTCCCATACTGTAGCCAAAATGTGAGCGGCTATTGGTTCGAGCATAACCGCGGATGCGAAGGCCGGAGCGAGCGACTGGTTCGGGCGGGCCGCTCCCCCGGTCGGCGAGCTCAGCGGCAACGGCCGGGAGGGTTCAGGCCGAGGTGGCTGGCTTCGCCGCCGGAGTTTCGCGTGCGATGGGTAACACAAGGCTGACCTCGAAACCGCGAGGCTCGCGGTTGCGGCACGCGACCCGGCCGCCGCAGGCCTCCACGCACGTCTTCACGATGGTCAACCCCAAGCCCACGCCGCCGGTTTCGCGCGCGCGGGACTGGTCCACGCGATAGAACGGATCGAAGAGTTTCGGCAGGCTATCGGCGGGCACGCCGGGGCCGGAATCGGCAACGGTGATCACCGCCTCTGCGCCATCGCGGCGGGCAGAGACCAGGATCGGGCCGGTGCCGCCGGCGTGCAGGATGGCGTTGCGGATGACGTTCGCGAGCGCGCGCTGCAACAGGTCGGGCGCGGCTGCGACCTGCAGCTCGACGGGCACTTCCAGACGCACATCGCCCCCCCGCTGGGCTTCGCGGCTCAGCGCCTGTTCAGCGATGGCGCGGAGGTTCACCGGCTCGCACCTGACCGCGCCGGAACCGAGCGAAGCTTTGGAGAACGACAGCAGCTCCGCAACCAGCGCCGACATGTGTTGCACCTCTTCGCGCACGTCGTCCACGTAGCCTTGCTGCCGGGCGTCCGCACGCTGTTCGAGAATGCCCAGCGCCATCTGAATGCGCGCGATCGGCGAACAGAGCTCATGGGCGATGTCACCCAGAAAGCGCTTCTGCCCATTGACGAGTCCTTCGAGGCGTTGGGCCATGCGGTTGACTGCCTCACCGAGCTGGCCCAGTTCATCGCGTCGCTGCGTGGGTACGCGCACGTCGAACTTGCCTTCCGCGATCCGCTCCGTCGCCCGCGTGGTTTGGGCCAGCGCGTGCGTGATGCCGCGGACCAGCGGCAGCCAAAACAAGCCCGACACCACCGCCGCCGCACTCCCCACCACGATCCACGGCTTGAAATCGAAGAAAAGACCGCCGCCGTGGACGCTGCCCGAAACGATCAACAGCACGGCCGGGACCAGCCGCGGCAGCTCCGGTTCGCGCACGCCAACCCGGATTCCCACCCAGTATTGCGTCGGTCTTTCGGTGCGCACCATGAACGGCGGCCGGTCGCGGAGCGGCGGGTTGAACGGCAAATGAGGTGGACCAAGCCCCAGGCCGGGCCGCTGCGCGGGCGGCCCGCGGAAGTCGTCGGCGGACGGCCCGCGTCGGCCCGGCGGCCCGCGTCGCCCGGCCCCGAATCGCTCGCGGACACGGGGCGGCAACGGTTCGGGCTGGCCGGCGAGCTGCGTACCGTCCTGGCGGAACAATAGAAACCTTGCGCCGTGCGCCTCGCCGAACCGGGCCAGGACGGCGTCCCACTGCGCGCGCGGTTGCTCGCTCACCTCCGCCGCGACGCCATCGGCCAGCGCCTGCAACCGGTCGCCCGAGCGCCCGGCGAGGAGGAGGTCCAGGCCGAAACTGAATTGTGCCCGAAAGACGCCGTAGCCGATCGCGACCAGCAACAGGAGGTTCAAGAAGAACCAACCCAGGATCCGGGCCAGCAGCGGGAAGCGTAGTTTCACGGCATCAATTGGATTCGCCCGGCCGGATGAACATGTAGCCCACCGCCCGGATGGTGCGGATGAATCGCGGCTCGCGCGCGTCATCGCCGAGCTTTTTCCGCAGCGCGGAGATGTGCACATCGATCGAGCGGTCGAACACGTCGTAGTCACGCTCGCGAATCTCTTCGAGCAATTGCTCGCGGGTTTTCACGCGCCCGCGTGCCCGCGCCAGTGCGGTCAGCAGGTCGAACTCGACGGCGGTCAGCTCCAGCGGTTGGTCATCCAGCACCGCCCGCCGCGCGCCGTCGTTGATGCGCAGCGCTCCGACGACGATTTCCGGCTCGGCCGCCGGCGCCGGTTCGGAGGTTCGTCCCGACCGCCGGATGACGGCCCGGAGGCGGGCCAACAACTCCCGCGTGGAAAAAGTCTTGGGCAGGTAATCGTCCGCGCCGATCTCGAGGCCGACGATGCGGTCCGCCTCTTCGCCGCGGGCGGTGAGCATCAGGATGGGCACATCCGATTTCGCGCGGATGCGCTTCAGCACTTCGAAGCCGTCGAAGCCGGGCAACATCACATCGAGGATCACGGCCTGCCACGGTTCGGCGAGCGCGCGCTCCACGCCTTCCGGGCCGGTGTGCGCCATCGCGACCGCGTAGCCCAACGGTTCGAGGTAATCCCGGATCAGGCGGCACAGCTTGCGGTCGTCATCGATGACCAGCAGCCGGGTGCGGTTCGGGTCCGGAGCGAGTTCGGCATCGTCGCGTTCGTTGGCAGCCGTCGCGTTCATCGATGGACGCGAGCTTACCACGATGGCGGCGCAATGCCTGCCTTTTTACACCGCCTTTACAATTCTGTTGGCAACTGTGCCGGAGGGTGTGGGCGCGAACCGCGAGGCTCGCTCGACACCCACGCGCTTCACGGATTGGCAGGGTGCTTTGCCAGGCGGGAGTGCCGGTGGCTGTAGCCGAAGTAAATCACCAGGCCGATGAACAGCCAGATGAACAGCCGCGCCCAGGTGTCGCGGGGCAGGCCATACATCAGCCAGGCGCAGAAGAATGCGCCGAGCGGACACACGAGCCAGAACAGCGGTGTGCGGAAGGGACGATGAATCTCCGGCTGGGTGAAGCGCAGCACGAAAATGCCGACGCACACGATCAGGAACGCCAGCAGCGTGCCGATGGACACCAGTTCGCCCAGCAGACCGATGGGAAACAGCCCGGCCATCAGCGTCGCCACCGAACCGGTCAGCACCGTCGCCAGCCACGGCGTGCGGAAGCGCGAATGGACCTGGCTGAACACGGGCGGCAGCAGGCCGTCCTTGGACATCGAGTAGAAAATGCGCGGCTGCCCCAGCATCATCACCAGGATCACCGACGACAGCCCGGCGATGGCGCCGATCTTGACGATGAGCCGCAACCACGCCACGCCACGCCCCAGCGAATCAATCGCCACCGCGATGGGATCCGGCACGTTGAGCTGCGTGTACTTCACGATGCCCGTCAGTACGAGGGCCACGACGATGTAGAGAATCGTGCAGATCGCCAGCGAGCAGAGGATGCCAATGGGCATGTCGCGCTGGGGATTCTTGGCCTCCTGCGCCGCGGTGGACACGGCATCGAAGCCGATGTAGGCGAAGAAAATCACCCCCGCCGCCCGCAATACACCGCCCCAGCCAAACGTACCCGGCCCTTCGGCCGGCGGCAGGAACGGCACCCAGTTGTGCCGGTTGAGATAGGCCAGGCCGACCGCGATGAAGATGAGGATGACAAGAAGTTTCACCGCGACGATAAGGTTGTTGAACGTGGCGGATTCCTTGATCCCCAGGACTAGGAGGATCGTGATGAGACCTACAATCACCATCGCCGGAACGTTCAGTACGGCGCCGGTGTGCGTCCAGCCTTCGGTGAAGAGTCGCCAGATGTTCCAGCCGGCGTCCGCTGGCGCGACATGGTTGTAAGGCGCGCCGGTGAAGGCCGCGGGGATGACGATGTGGAGATCTTTCAGGAAGGATACCACGTAACCCGACCAGCCGACCGCGACGGTCGAGGCGGCAAACATATATTCCAGGATCAAATCCCAGCCGATAATCCAGGCGATGAACTCGCCGAGCGTGGCGTAGGCGTAGGAATAGGCCGAGCCGGACATTGGCATCATGGCCGCAAACTCGGCGTAGCACAGGCCGGCGAAGGCGCAGGCCAGGCCCGCCAGCAGGAAGGAATACACGATGGCCGGCCCGGCGTACTTGGCGGCGGCCTGGCCGGTCAGGACGAAGATGCCGGCGCCGATCACCGCACCGATGCCCAGCGCGGTGAGGTTGACCGGCCCAAGGGCGCGGTGCAGACGCTGGTCGTTGGCGGCCTCGGCCTGCACGTCGTGAACGTGCCGCCGACGAAACAGGAATTTCATGCGGATTGGTTTAGGCGCGCGTCGCGGGTAAAACGAAATGTGAGTTTTGCCCGCGTTAATTAACGGTCGGGGCGAGCAAGTCAAGAAAACGTCCGGCAGTGTCCTGATTTCGAATAGGTGGCTGCGCGGCGGCGGCGGCGGCGCAGGGCGGTGCGGCAGCCCCGCCACCACCCAAATCGGGACACTACCAAACGTCCCGCCGCGCCGCCGCCTTTTCCCAGAGCGCCGCGAGGGTGCGTTCGATGCCGGCCCCGGCGAAGCCCGGCTGGACCGGGACCTCGTTGGACGGACGGGCTGCTCGACGGCATCGAAACCGACCGCCAGGCTGCGCTCGCCAGGTTGGGCAGTTCTTTCCCCACATCCGCCAGGGCCCGAGCGGCGGTAAGTGCCGGCCAGACGCCGCGGGGCGCGGGCCTTGGGGTGCGACCACGCTCGCCGCTGTGTTCGAGGAAAAATCCGGAGCGCCGGCTTGCACCGGCGATCTAATGGTTTAGATTCGATCCGCAAACACAGAACTTGCGACTATGAGAACCAAATCGATGAAATTGTTCGGAGCGTCCATGACGGCAGCCGTTTTGTTGGGACTGGGTACGCCCGTCTCGACGGCGCGGGCGGCCGACACCAAGAGCGTCAAGGGCGAAGTGGTCGATCTGATGTGCTATCTGGACCACGGCGCCAAAGGCGACAAGCACGCTTCGTGCGCCAAGACCTGCATCGAGTCCGGCGGACCCGTAGGCATCCTCACCGAGGACGACCAACTCTACCTGGTCATCGGCGAACACAAGCCCTTGAACGACAAGCTGGCTCCGCTCGCGGCCAAGACCGTCACCATCAAAGGCAAGGTTGTCGAGCGTAACGGCATGAAGATGATCGAAAACGCCGAGATCAAGAAGTAGCCTTCGCGCAAAGTAATTTCATCCGCCCCGCCCATGCGGGGCGGATGTGTTGGCTTGGCCAATCGGCGCTGCCCGGTTACGGCTTGTCTATGAGCGTCTTCTTAAAATCTCTTCAGCAGCCGGAATACGTCCATGTCCTGTTAAACCACCTGCCGATCACCGGGCTCGGCGTGGCGCTGCTGAGTCTGGTCGTGGGCCTCGTCGTCCGGAAACGCCCGGTCCTGTTGTTGGGGCTGGCGCTGGTGAGCCTGCTGGCACTTTCCGCCTGGCCGGTGGCCGAATACGGCGAGCGCGGTTACGACCGTGTCTTGTCCATGTCTGACGACGATGGCCAGGTCTATCTGGAGCGGCACCGCGACCTGGCCGAAAGGTGGATGTTCCTTTTCTATGTCACCGCTACCGCCGGAGCTGTCGCGATGGTGGTGGGCTGGAAGTGGCCCTGGTCTCTCTGGCCAGCGTCACTGGGGGTGGCCCTGTTGTGTCTCGGCAGTCTGGTGGCCGCGACGTTCATCGCGGAATCGGGGGGCGTGGTTCGGCACCGTGAGTTTCGCTTTGGCCCGCCACTGCAAGGGCCGAGTAGTTGGTTGCGATTGAGCCCAGCCGGCTCCGTGAGTTCGCTGGGCCGGCTCTTTCGCGGTATCCAGAAGCCAAGCTACCAGCCAGCCCGGCCAGGTGGGGGGATCGAAGGAAGCGATGCCGAAAAACGTGCTTGATCAAGTCCTCATCGCGTGGCGTGACCCGGATGTCGGGAACATCTGGCGCACGATGGAAGCGGGGAAGACGGCATGGGAAGAAGACACGCCCTCATTCTAGCAGGCGCGGTCTTCGTTCTGAAAGCGTTAGGAAGCAAGACACTTTCAGTGTGGTGAATCGCCAGACGCCAGCGGCAGATGTTCACTCGGCGACTCCGGCAACCGCCTGGAACAGTGTGCTCAATTGCCCTTGCTGCATCTCCCTCTGGACACGCCGGGACAAGCAATCCAACTTCAGGCATGACACCGGCATTTCGATGGTCCCGCATGGTCGTCTTCGTTTGGCTCCTGACGCCAGCCTTGGGCTGGACGCAGCCTGACATCAGGGCGGGGAAACCGGTGCTGGAATTCATCCGGGTCAGCCCCGACGGTCGCCGTTTTGTGCAGTCCGGTTCCGGCGCTGAGTTCCGGCCGTGGGGATTCAATTACGATCACGATGCCACCAATCGTCTCTTGGAAACGTACTAGAAGGGCGAGTGGAGCGCCGTCGCGGGGGATTTCCAGGAAATGAAGCAACTGGGGGCGAACACGGTTCGGATTCACCTGCAAGTGTCGCGGTTCATGAACTCGCCCGAGGAAGCGAATCAGGATTCGCTGGCGCAGCTTGCCCGTTTGTGGGCCCTGGCTGAGAAGACGGGGCTCCATCTCGATATTACCGGCCTGGGTTGCTACGACCGGAAGGACGTGCCGTCGTGGTACAACGCCCTCAACGAGGGCCAGCGGTGGGACGTGCAAGCCCGGTTCTGGGAAGCGGTGGCCGAGACCTGCCGCCACAGCCCCGCGGTGTTCTGCTACGACCTCATGAACGAACCGGTGGTGACCGAGGACAAGGAGGGCCGGGACTGGACACCGGGTGCGTTCGGTGACCGGTACTTTGTGCAACGGTTGACACTTGATTTCGCGGGCCGAACGCCAGTGCAGCTTGCCGAAGCCTGGGTGAACCGACTGGTGGCAGCCATCCGAAAACACGACCCGGCGCATCTCGTGACGGTCGGGGCGATTCCGTGGGCTTTGACCTGGCCGCAGGCCAAGCCGCTCTTCTACGCGAAGCCGGTGAGCCGGAACCTGGATTTTGTGAGCCTCCACTTCTATCCCCGGAAAGCCGAGGTGAGCCAGGCGCTGAAGGCGCTGGCGGTTTACGACATCGGCAAACCCATCGTGATCGAAGAGATGTTCCCCCTGAGCTGCTCGGTGGCGGAGCTGGATCAATTCCTTGACGGATCGAAACCGCTGGCCGTGGGCTGGATTGGCTTTTACTGGGGGAAAACCATCGCGGAATACAAGCGGGAAAAGGGCAGCATCGCCGATGCGCTCACCTTCGACTGGCTGGAGTACTTTGTCAGAAAAACTCCCGCGATTCTGGGTCCCCAGGCCGCGTCAGGGGTTACACCCAACGGAGAATGACGGCGCTCGAACATTCAGCCGCAACAGTCGAGTCAGGTCCAAGCGGGGCGCGTCGCCGAAAGCGCATCGTCACATGCCACCGATGGGCGATGCGCGGTTGCTGACTTGGCTGCGTGCCGTTTTGAGGCATCAGATGCGGGTCACTTTCCCGCGAGTGCCAGTTGTGCCACAAAACCGCCGTCGAGCGCGAGGTGGACTTTGAGCGTGTCGGCCGACGAGAGGTTCAGGGTTTGGGTGGTGAGATGATTTGGGTCAGACTCGGCATCGGAAGCATCTTCCCAGATCCTGGCGATGTAGCGACCCTTGCCCAGAAAGGAGAGCGAGAGAGCCAGTTCGCGGGGCCGTTTTGCCGACATGCCGCCCAGGTACCATGTCGTGCCCTTGCGCCGCGCGGTGACCAGCAGTTCGCCAACCTGGCCGGCCAGCACTTTGGTCTCGTCCCACCAGGTCGGAACCAGTTTCAGGAAATCGAATCCGGGCTGTCCTTCGTAGGCGGTCGGGTAGTCGGCCAGCATCGGATTGGGATTATCGAAGCAGACGTACAGGGCGAGCATGTGGCCGCGCGTGCCCAGCACGTTGGGCGCAAGGTTGCGGGGCTTGAATTGGGTTCGCGGCACAGCCCGGAATCCGCCGAGGTGGTAATCCATCGGCCCCGCGAGGAGCCGGGTGAACGCCATCGTGAGGTCATGCTCGGGCGAGCACCGGTCGCTCCACTTGAGGTATTCCAGGTTGAGCGCACCCTCGTGATTCATAAGATTGGGGTAGGTGCGCTCCCAACCGGTCGGCTTCCAGACGCCGTGGAAATGAATCAAGAGGTGGTGGCGGGCGGCGGCTTCCAAGATTGATTCGGCGAACTCGATGGCGTCCTGATCGTCATGGTCGAAGAAGTCCACCATCATGCCGCTCCAGCCGAGCTTTTCAAACGCCGCGAACGCCTCTTCCACCCGTCCGCGGAGCGCGCCCTGGTGCACCCACGTCCACAGCCGCACCTGTTTGGAATCCGCGTACCGCCGGATGGCCGCCAGGTCGAAGTCCGCTCGCGGTCGCGTGACATCGGTGTCCGGCCCCGGCTCGACGCCCGGTTTCGACTGGTGATACCAGGGGGTGATCGTGGTTTCGGTCGAGGTCAGCGAGTGGGTGGGGATGCCGTTGCGCGCGCAGAAGTCGATGTATTTCCTGGCCATCGCGAAGGAAAGGATGGGCTGGCCGGGCTGGCCGTCATAGACGTCGCCATTCCACCACGGGAAAGTGATCTTGCCGGGCTTGATCCACGACACGTCCTGAAGAACGGAAGGATCGTTCAGACAGTAAATCGTTTCCGATTCCAGCAGCGCGCCGGGACGGTCTCCGATCAGCACGACGCGCCACGGTGTCTGCATCGGCAACGGGCGAACAACCTTCGTTCCATCCGGGCGGGGTGTGAGCTGGCAAACCAACTCGTCGCGGGCTTCCTCGCCGGCAGGCCGCAGGAGCGACCTGCCCGCGTAGTGGCGCAATGCGGCCTCCGTGAGCGCCGCATAGGTGCCGTCCTCCCAGGAGAAAGTCAACGGCATATCCAACAGCGTGCCCCGCCGGATGTCGCGGTAGCGAGTGGCGATGACGTTGGGCTCGTGCGATGTCTTGAAGTTCTCCAGGTACTGCACGAAGGCGGTAGGCTCGCCCTCCAGCCGGAAGGAGGTGGTTTCGTCGGTGATGGTAACCGACGTTGCCGTGTCATCGGTCGGCAATTCGTACCGCAGGGCGATGGCATCGTCGTAACAACGAAACACCACATCCGCCCTGCGGTGCTGGGCAGATTCCAGCGTGTAGCGGGTTTCATGGAAGCGATCGCTCGCCTGGTCCGATTTTCCAAACAGAACCGGGACGCGCTCGTTCACGGAGCGACTGCGCGCGTGCAAAACTCGCGCACCGATCATCAAGTCACCCGCGTCCGCGGTTTGCAGTCCCAGACCGCAGTCGGTCAGGATCGGCTTGGCATGAAAGGTGGCCGACCAGCGTGGCCGCTCGACCGAGCCTGGCGCAGGCATTTGAATCGACACCCGGATCCGGCCGTCGGGCGAGTTCAAGAGGTGAATGTCGCCCGCCCCCGCGTTGCCGACGCTCGCCGCCAGCAGCAAACCACACAGGACCGGCAAGTGCCTCAAAAGAGCGTGTTGGCGAATGCAATGAGTCATCAGACCGATTCCCGCCGGGCGCAGGATTCTGTCAAGCTCGATCAAATGCGCTTTTGCGACTGGGTAGTCTTCGTCAACTGTCAGTTGGGAGGGAGGACCAAGGCGCGTTGGGTTTGAGGTCGAATTGGGAGGTGCCACCATTGGGTCACGCGAGGTGAAGCGGCGCGGCCTGGCGGGTAGGAGGCAAAAGCGTCCGTCGCGAAGTCCTGGAACTCGTCGATGAAGGGATGGAAGTCCCGGCGCCCGGCTTCTGGCTGCGTGAGCCGCGCCAGCACTGCTTGTCGTACGTGCGGACCTCGAGAATCGCGCGGCGTGGTGGGGAGCGCCTCGCCGGTGGCACGGATCGCTGCTGACATTTCTGCCATCGGGATTGCCACGCGCGCCGGGATTCCCGACACTCGCAAGCCGTGAACACTGCCCTGAAATCATTCGTCGGCCTCGCGTTGTCGGCTGGGGTGTTGGTGCCGGCCACCGGCGCCCAGGAAGCCGCCGCGCCTGTCGGGAACAAACACGCGATGAGCAAAGGCTACGTGTGGCCCACCGACCCAGCCGTGCGCAAGAAGCTCGAGTGGTGGCAGGGGCTGAAGTTCGGCTTGCTCATGCACTGGGGCACGTACAGCCAGTGGGGCATCGTCGAGTCGTGGTCCATCTGCCCGGAAGACGAGGCTTGGTGCCGGCGGCGCGGGCCGTATGCGACGAACTACTTCGCTTACCAGACCGCGTACGAAAACCTCCTCACGACCTTTAACCCGGTGAAATTCAATCCGGAACACTGGGCGGCGGCAGCCAAGGAAGCCGGCATGCGTTACGTGGTGTTCACCACCAAACACCACGATGGCTTCTGCATGTTCGACACAGCCCAGACCGACTACAAGATCACTTCGGACCAATGCCCGTTTCACACGAACCCGCGGGCGAATGTGGCCAAGGAAGTGTTTGCCACCTTCCGTGAAGCGGGCTTCGGCATCGGCGCCTATTTCTCCAAGCCCGACTGGCACAGCCCGTTTTACTGGTGGCCCTATTTTCCACCACGAGACCGGAACCCCAATTACGATGTCACCCGTTACCCGGACCGCTGGAAGCAGTTCAAAGATTTCACCTGGAGCCAAATCGAGGAATTGATGACCGGCTACGGGCCGATCGACCTCTTGTGGCTCGACGGTGGCCAGGTGCGCCCGCCACGGCAGGACATCGACATGGACGGCCTCGCCGCCATGGCGCGTCAGCACCAGCCCGGTTTGTTGGTCGTGGACCGCACGGTCACCGGCCCGAACGAGAACTATTGCACGCCCGAGAACGAGGTGCCCGGCCAGTTGCTGCCCTATCCTTGGGAAACGTGCATGACGATGGCCAACTCGTGGAGTTATGTGCCGAACGACTCTTACAAGAGCACAGGCACCCTCGTGCGGCACCTCTGCCGGATTGTGGCGCGCGGCGGCAATCTCCTGTTGAACATCGGGCCGGGACCGGACGGCGAGTTCGATCCGGTGGCGTACGCGCGGCTGAAGGAGATCGGCGAGTGGATGAAGGTCAACAGCGAGGCCATCTACGACACGAAACCGCTCAAGCCTTACGAACGCGGCGATTACGCCTTCACCGCCAAGCCGGACGGCACGGTGTACGCCATTTTGCTGGCGAAGAACGACAACGGAACGCTCCCGGAAACCGTGTCGATCCCGGCGGAACTGGCGGCGAAAGCGGCGAAGATCTCGCTGCTCGGCTACGGCGCGCTGGCAGTGGGTGAGACGAAGGACGGCGAAACGGTGGTGGTGGTTCCTGGGGCTGCGCGCGCCAAGCCCCCCTGTGCGCACGCGTGGGCGTTTCGGTTGGAGGTGCCGCGCTCCTGAGCGCCGCAGCCTTAAGGCCCGCCCACCACGGGCTGCGGCAGCCGGTCGGCCAATCCTTCGAGTTGATTCCGGCGACGCTTCAGGAGTGCCTTAAACTCCGCGTGGTCGGTGTGCCGAATCTCGAGTTCGAGCGTCGCCAGTGAATTCTGCAGTACCTGGCGGAGCGCCTCCCGTTCTTCATCTGTCAGCTCAAGTGTCATCATAGCAGGTGCTCCTCTCTTATTGTAACTCGCCGCCGGTCGCCTCAGTGATGCCAGCACGCAGTGGGTGCTGGTGTGCTGCACGAGCCAATACGAAAAGGTACGCTGCTTCCTCAGGATTTCCACCCCCAGGCGGCTTACGGACGTGGGCGAGTGGCCGGCAGATCGCTGCTGATGAAAACGCGCAATCCCCCGTTGAGATCTGCCCGGCAACCGCGCGCACACGTTCCAAGCACTCAGGCACTTGTGCGGCACAGCGGCCTGTGCCACGGTCGAAGAAATCGGAACGCTATGCGAAACACAGGCGAATACGCCGTCGGTTGGTTTACGCTGTCGCTGATCAACGCCGGCCTCGCCCAGGCCAAGGGCCGGAGCGGTTTGGGGTGGTGGCTGGCGTCCTTGTTCTTCGGCCCGATCTGCACCTTCCTGATCGTGGTTTTGGAACCGGTGAAACCACGGCTGTGAGGCTCGTGGACGCGGCGTATTACTGCAGGTGCCGACGGCCTGAACTTCCGCTTCCGAGCAGGCTTGGAGATTCGGGTTACAGGGGAAATGCGCTTACCAAGAGCGGGCGCAAGCCCCGGCACGTCAAGAAACGGACGAAGCGGGCGCACAGCCGTCGCGCTGAATAGGCGAACAGCGGTGGGGCGACAGATGGCTGCTAACGCTGCTTGGCAAGCCATGCCTTAAGTTCGGCAAGAATCTGGCGGTTCTCGGAAAGCTCCTTCTCGATGCCGTCTCGGTTCGGATCATGGTGCCAGTGGTAATAATACTTCGGTCCTTTGGGACTGTACTCCAGTGCCAGCATCAACCGCATGTTGTGGGAGTGCCTCACCGACGGATCGTCGAAGTGCAGACAACTGGCCAAGCCCGGCGCGGCCGAGTCCCCCCCGTACACCCGCAGCAGATCGATCGCGTCGTAATAAGTCTGACTGCCTTCCCCGCCTGACAGAATCACTGGCTTGACCCACTCTGGCTCAACTTGCCGTCCCAGCTTGATCAAGCCCCTTACCGCCGCGATGCGCAGGGTGAAATCGGCGTCGGACAGGCAATTTGTCAGTACCGCGAATGATTGAGGCGCGCCCAACTGTCCGATGGCTTGTGCGGCAGCGTACCGCACGAAGTTGCTTTCGTCGTGCAGCAGCGCGCACAGCGGCGTGAAGGCCAGGGCAGAGCCGGTCCAACTTACTGCCGAGTCGTTGGGATGGCCTACCATGGCATGGGGCGTGCCATCAAATCGCCCGATGACGATGGAGGGGCGCGAACTGGATCACACGACGTTGGAG
>JAKANS010000124.1 GCA_021823625.1 bacterium
CCGTGAGCGAGAACTGAAGCGTTGGTGGTTCGGCCGGTCCGCCAAGCAAGGCCTGGTAGTGGCTCAGGATCGCCGACGCCGGAAGCGCGTTGCCGTAAAACGCGACTTCGTCGAGCGCGCCGATCCAGCGTTCCTGTCCGCTCGCCGAAGCGGATCCCAGCTCGGTCGGGGGCGTAGGGTCTGCGCCGATGGTTTGCTGCGTGACGCCGGCGGGAACGCCGTCCCAGTACAACGTGAAGGTGTTCGCGCCGAGGTTCGCGTCGAAATCGAACACCACGGCCAGGTGGTGCCGGTGCCGGCGATCGCGAGCGGCTGATAGCTCGATCCATTCCAGAGGCCCGCGCCCGCCTTGCTCGCCTCCATGTGGACACTCCAATTGACCGGGCCGCCATCGCGATCGGCGAAAATGGCGGGGTTGTAACCGGGGCTGGAGGTCCAGTCCGCGCGAACCCAAGCCTCCACCGTGCCGTAGCCGGAGATGAAGTCGAAGGCGTCCACCTGGCCGAGGTTCACGTAGCCGGTGCCATCGAGGACAATGGCCTTGTCCGTGCCGCCGCCGCCGCCGGGGCCGTAGGTGGCGCTGCCCACGACGGTGCCGTTGTTCGCGGCTTGCGCGTCGTTGGCGTTCCCGGCATCGAACGTGTAGTAGGAGATGAGGCTCGCTTCGCTTTTCACCGCCGCCTGGTACTCGGTGATCGAAGCGAGAATCGACTGGGGTGAATACAAGACAGTGGCGACCAAACAACACGGGAGGATTCGAAGCGCAGTTTTCATGTTCGCGAGACGGGGCTTAGTCGGAATTCGGAGCGAATTTGCCTCCAATCACCCCCTGATTCAAGCACAAGGAAGGGCAGGGACCATGGCAAAACTGAGTTTTGTCGGCATTGGGCCTTGACTCTTCAAAGAAGTTGGCATAGCAATCAATTGCGTTGCCATGAGCAAAGGTTTCATTCAATCCACCCCTTCCTTTCGAATGCGTGCCCACATTGCTCTCCTGCTGCCGTCGCTGGTTTTGGCCGACTTCGGTTCTGCCGCCGCTCAATCCCGACCGTTTCGTCCCCCAGAGGGGGCAGGCGCTGAGCGCTTGCCGGTGGCTGTAAAGCTAAGCGAAAAGCATCAGTACACTCGGTCGTCGATCCTTGACGCCGATCTCACCGGCACCGACCGCAGCAAAATCGGCGCGATGGCTGTAGTGCTCCAGACACCCATCGCTGGAAGTGAGCGACTACGGCCGGATGAGCTTGCCGGCAATCCAAACATCGTTTGGCAACCCCTTCAAGACGCGGTGCAAATTGACCTGGGCCCAGGTGACGACGTGCGCTCGGTGTGGTTCGGCTTCCGCGACGGTTCGGGGCGGGAACGGTGGATCCGGCGGCGCGTATGCGTTGACACAACCCCGCCCGATCTACAAATCAAGGAGCCAAGCAGCACGGTGGTAAGTGACCCGCTGCTTCACCTTAAGGCCACCAGTTCCGATGACCTGCTTCGGGTCACCTATCAACTCAAGAACAGCCGAGGGATCCTGGCCAAGCAAGTGGCGGCGATCAACAAGCGGGTACCCGACCAGGTCACCGGGCGGGTCGCCTTAACTTTCTTCGAGTGCCGGGGCGTGGAACTCGCCCCGGGTCGCAACGACATCACTTTTGAACTGGAAGATGTTGCCGGCAACGTCTCCGAAGCAACTGTCGTCTATACGCTGGACCCCAGTGTGGATACCACGCCGCCGGAAATCATTGTGCATTGGCCCACGGCCTCCGACCAAGTTTTCGGACGCACGTGTCGCATTCGAGGGCGCACGAGCGAACGTAGCGTCCATGTGGAGGCGCGGCGTTCGGATGGAACGGTGTTTCCCGGAATCGCCGAACTCGATGGCCATTTCTGGATCTACGATGTTCCGCTGACCGTGGGGTGGAATCTCGTGACTGTCTCGGCCACGGATGCGGCCGGCAACCAGAGCACGCAAGACCTTCGGATCGAGCGTCACCCGGTGGAAATACAAATCGACCCACCGACGGAAAAGGAGAAAGCCACGCGCCGGCCAACGATCACAGGCACCGTCAGCGATCCGGAATACATCGTGTGGGTAAACGGCACCAAAGCGGAGATGCACGGAACGCGCTGGGTCGCGCGCTCCGTGCTCCTGAACAGCGAAACCGGCACTGCGATCGTACAAGCCGTGGCAATTCACCGATCGGTGGCAGATTCCTTGCCGGGCTGGCCCCAGCGGCCGCCGCGCTTGGAGGACATGGGAAACCCGAAAGCGCCAACGGGAACCCACCATTGAAGTTCGTCCACTCATCTCCACATGCCAGCGTTTATGAACCGTACTATCGAAAACCTGCGCAGGTTGTTACCCGCGATCTGGGCGATAACCTGTTTCCAAGGCTCCGCAGTCGCAGCGGAGCTCGATTGGGATACTCCGCCGTGGATCGAGAGCGTCGCCATCTGGAACAGGACCCAAACGCTGGTCTATTACGGCGATTCCACTGGTCAGGACACCTACGCCGTGGACTACAATAGCGACTACGGTGGCGCAGCATATTGGTTGAGCAGGTTTATACCGGTTGACGATTTAGAATGCTGGTATCGATGGGATTATACTTGGCCAGCTCCCTATACGCCGCAAACTCCGGGTGTCTGTACCTACTACGATTACACGGGATTCGTGGGCCCAGATTCGCCGAGGCAACCGCTACATGTTTATGGGTTTGACGACGTCATCGATACATGGTATTTCGCAGATTACTCGGACGAGTGGGACAGCTCTTGCTGAGCTCTGCCGTGTTGCACACGGGCGGGAAGGCGAGTTCCTCGGTATCCCATCTCATCAGCCTGTATGTCCGTGCCTTCACGCATGGAGGGGACGTAAGATGGTTGACGGACTCGCCGTCACCGTACACCCCTTTGGAAATAGGTTCGTCTTCGATAACGGTGCGTGGGGAAACGCTCGACGAGAATGGCTATCGGTATCTCTTTTTGCCGGATAATTCGTCTTTCGATGTCACTCCCTCCACACCCTACTACGCTTACCTCTATTATATCATACCCGGCAAACACGAGCTGGTATCGCAATGCGTCGCGAGCACACCGAGCGATCGTGCGAGGACAACCATCGGAGTCGGCGAGGAAGTGGATCTCATGTTCGAGCCTGCCACCGCATCCAATCCGATTTGGACCACGTCGGCGGGAAGTGTCCAATATAGCTATGCCAGCTTCACCCGGTTGACTGCACCCAGCAATGCGATTCCGACCACGGTCACGGCCATCCTTCCCGGAAACACGACTGTTACCAAGGACTTTTCTGTGCTGGCGCCTACAGGTGTAGACCATGCAAGCATTATTGAAACAAGACAGTTTGGCGTTGGCCTTTCTGCGGCCTATATGAAAGTCAACGTGGTCTTTGCCCATACGACTGTGTCTTTTTACCGAGTTCAAATCAAAGAGGTTGGCGGACCAGCGACGAATGCCTATGGCTACTGGGAGACTAACGCCCCCCCAGATCACGAAGACGGAACATGGCTGTCCGTGAACGAAGACAACTCCTGGGCGTTGGGTGACGAGTGTCAGGGTAGCGCAAGGGATCCGTATGGAAATGGTGGAGGCTTCACTTGGGATATTCCAGTTAAATGGCGCGTAGGGAGTGAAGATCAACCTCACGACCTACCGGGAGGTTGGAGCCAAGTTTCCACACTCAGGCCGGATGGCACTTTCCGAATCGATAAATTCCGAGTGTATGTTGAACGAACCATCAACGATGTAGTAACTACCGGCGCAACGCAATGAGAATGCTTTGGAAAATCGGCACACTTCTACTCCTCGTTTTGTCCTTGGCACGAAAGGCCCGATCTGAGGGTCACGTACTCGGCTGGGGCGTGAACGTTGCCGGGCAGGTTACCGGAGTGCCCTCCGCACGCTCCTCCGAAGATGTAACGGGCGTTGTGGTTCTGTCGGAGCAGGTCATGAGCGATGTAGTCGCGATTGCGGCTGGTGACGCCCACAGCCTGGCGCTCAGGCGGGACGGGACCGTGTTGGGCTGGGGTTACAACTATTACGCTCAGGCGACGGGCAGTCCGACAAAGCACAGCACGGCCGGCGTCGTGAGGATCAAGGGAGCGGTGTTGACCAACGTGGTCGGGGCCGCCGCCGGCTGGAGGCACAGTCTGGCGCTTAAGCGCGACGGAACGGTCATCGGCTGGGGCGATGATGGCGAAGGCCAGGCGTCCGCACCTTCGGGTTTGAGCAATGTCGTCAGCGTCGCGGCCGGATACGCGCGCAGTCTGGCGTTGAAAGCCGACGGAACGGTGGTTGCCTGGGGAAGGTCTGATGCCAAAGTGCCTGCGGGCTTGAGCAACGTCGTGGCCATCGCCACCGGTGGCGCTCAGTATGCGCGCAACCTGGCGCTCAAGGCCGATGGCACGGTGGTTGCCTGGGGTGCGGACACCGATGACGCGCCACCACCACCTGGCCTGAGCAATGTGATCGCCATCGCCGTGGGCGAGCGGCATTCACTGGCACTGAAAAGGGACGGCACCGTTTTCGGCTGGGGACTGAACACGTACGGCGAGGCGACCGGGGTTCCCTCGAAGTCGGTACGAGACGTGGCGAGCGGTCTGGTGCAGGTGGACGGCCGAGTGTTGAGCAACGGGGTGGCGATCGCCGCAGGAAACAGATATGGCTTGGTCGGCTTCGGTGAGCCATACGGCCTCGCCCTCAAGCAGGACGGCACAGTGGTCGCTTGGGGGCACATGGCCGGACGTCCAGCCTGGGTGCCGGCCGGACTCAGCAACGTGGTGGCGATCGCCGCGGGTCAACTGCACTGCCTGGCAATTCAAAGCGACGGGCAGCCGAAGGAGTCGCCCTACCGGCCGAGCACCGCCAGATGATTACGGACGCCACGCAACGCGCTGCCAAGCGCGACGCGCCCGGTCCGCACCGGGATTCGGGAACCCCGCTTGACCCGGCGGCGGCGAGGCGTTAGCACGAACGCCGGCATGGATGTCCTTTCGCTCTCACGCATCCAGTTCGCGTTCACGATCGCGGTGCATTACCTCTTCCCGCCGCTGAGCATCGGCCTGGGCGTCATGCTCGTGTGCATGGAAGGCTTGTGGCTCAAGACCGGCCGCCCGGTGTTCCACCAAATGGCACGCTTCTGGACGCGCGTCTTCGCGCTCACGTTCGCCATCGGCGTGGCCACTGGCATCGTGATGGAGTTCGAGTTCGGCACGAACTGGGCGACTTACTCGCGTTACGTGGGCGACGTGTTCGGGAGCGCGCTGGCGGCGGAAGGCATCTTCGCGTTCTTCCTCGAGTCGGGTTTCCTGGCGGTGCTGCTCTTCGGCTGGGACAAGGTGGGCCGCAAGCTGCACTTTTTCTCGACCTGCATGGTGTGCCTGGGCGCGCACTTCAGCGCGATCTGGATCGTGGTGGCGAACTCGTGGATGCAGACGCCGGCGGGCTACCACATCGTCGGCGAAGGCTTGCGCGTGCGGGCGGAGATCACGGATTTCTGGGCGATGGTGTTCAACCCGTCCGCGATGGACCGCCTGTTCCACACGCTGTGCGGTGCCTGGCAGGCGGGGGCGTTCCTGGTTGTGAGCGTGAGCGCGTATTACCTGTTGCGGAGTCGTCACCAGGATTTCGCGCGGAGCTCGCTCCGGGTCGGGCTGGTGGTGGGATTGGCGGCCTCGTTGCTCCAGTTGGTGAGCGGCCACGAGAGCGCCGTCGGCGTGGCAAAGAACCAACCCGCCAAGCTCGCCGCTTTCGAGGGCCATTACGAGACGATGTCCAACGCGCCGCTGTACCTCTTCGGCTGGGTGGATACCCAGGAGGAAAAGGTCCACGGCATCGCCCTGCCGGGCCTGTTGAGCTATCTCGTCCACGGCGACACGCGCCAGACCGTGGAAGGTCTGCGCGAGGCGGCGCCGAAGCCTGAAGACCGGCCGCCGGTGCAAAGCGTGTTCCAGTTATATCACCTGATGGTCGCGGTGGGCTTCGGGATGATTTTGATCGCCTCGCTCGGCTTTCTCTACTTTTGGCGCGGGTCGCTGTTCGAGAAGAAATGGATGCTCTGCCTGCTCGTGCTCTCAGTGTTGGGGCCACAAATCGCCAACCAGGCCGGCTGGTTCAGCGCCGAGCTGGGGCGCCAGCCTTGGATCGTGTACAAGCTCCTCCGCACCTCGCAGGGCCTGTCCGAGGTGGTGAAGGCCAACACCGTCCTGAGCTCGTTAATCCTGTTCGGCCTGGTGTATCTGCTGCTGTTCGCCGTTTTCCTTTACCTCCTGAACGACAAGATCCAGCACGGCCCCGACACGGCCGACCTGACGCCGTCGGGCAAGCTGGCCCTGCCGCTCCGCTGACCTATGGACTTTGGCTCGCTTGATTTGAACACGACTTGGTTCGTCCTGCTGGGCGTGCTGTTCACCGGCTACGCCATGCTCGACGGCTTCGACCTTGGCGTGGGCGCGCTGCACCTGTTCACGAAAACGGACGAGGAACGGCGCACGCTTTTGAACGCCATCGGGCCGGTCTGGGACGGCAACGAGGTCTGGCTCGTCACCGGCGGCGGGGCGCTGTTCGCGGCGTTTCCGATGGTCTATGCCACGGTGTTTTCGGGGTTTTACCTCGCGTTCGTGCTGTTGCTCGTGGCGCTGATCTTCCGCGCGGTGGCCATCGAATTCCGCAGTAAACAGCCGATGCGCTGGTGGCGGCAGATGTGGGACGTGGGTTTCAGCGCGGGCAGCGTCGTGTCCAGCCTGCTGATCGGCGTGGCGATGGGCAACATCGCCTGGGGCGTGCCGTTGGACGAACGCGGCGAGTACGCCGGCACGTTCCTCGACCTGCTGCATCCTTATGCGCTGCTCCTGGGCATCACCACCGTGGCGTTGTTCTCGATGCACGGCGCGATTTACGCGGTGATGAAGACCGAGGGCGAACTCCACGAGAAACTCCGCGGCTGGGTGAACCACGCCATCATCTTCTTCATCATCTGCTATGCCGTCACGACGATGGCGACGTTGATCTACGTGCCGCACATGGCGGCGCGTGTGCGAGGGAACCCGTGGCTGTTCAGCGTGGCGGTGCTCAACATGCTCGCGATCGCGAACATCCCGCGCGAAATTCACTACGGCCGCGACGGCCGCGCCTTCGTCTCCTCCTGCGTGGCGATGATCGCGCTGATGGGTCTGTTCGGACTGGAGATGTATCCGAACCTCGTGCTGAGCAACCCGGACATGGCCCACAGCCTGACCATCCACAACGCCGCTTCCTCTCACAAGACACTGGGCATCATGCTCACGATTGCGCTGATCGGCGCGCCGATCGTCCTCGCTTACACGGTGAGCATCTACTGGATCTTCCGGGGCAAAGTGCGGCTCAACAGCATGAGCTACTGACCGCAGCGAGCCGGTGCGGAAGGCAAAACCAACTCCACCTCCCGCCGCCCTGCAAACTCCAGACTCACAGCCGTTCGTACGCGGCGACGCGGTTGCGCCGGCGCGCCAGTTCGCTGGCGTACCGCACACCCAACGAGTCGGCCTGCTCGCGCGCCCAGTTGGTCAAGCGCACCTGGCCGGCAGGCGGGGCGTCCACGGCCAGCAAGCCGGCCATCAAGGCGCCGATTTCCTCGCGGGTCAGCAAGACGTCGCCGAGCCACTTGCCCGCCAGCCAGGCAAACCCATAGCCCAATGCCGGCGGCACCGAAACGATCCGGCGCGGCAGGCCGATGATCCGCCCGAGTTCTTCCGCCAGGCCGCGGTAGGTGAACGTCTCCGGGCCGACCGCGTCGATGACCGCGTTCTCGCGGGCCGCTCCTTGTTCTACTGCCAGCTTCGCGAGGTCGGCTACGTGAATTGGCTGGAGACGGTACTGACCGTTGCCGAACACGCCGAACACCGGCAAATGGCGCAGCGCCCAGGCGATGTTATTGATGAGGATGTCGCGGCCGCCGAACAAGACCGCCGGCCGCAGGATGGCGTGCGACAAACCAGACTCCACCAGCGCCCGCTCCAGCCGCGCCTTACCGCGGAAATACTCGAATGGCGAATCCGCCGACGGGTTAGTAATACTGACATGGACCACACGCGTCACCCCGGCCTGCCGGGCCGCGGCGAAGAGCTTTAGCGTGTTCTGCACCGCCTGCTCGTGCGTGAAGGCGCGGTGGTTGAAGCGGACCCAGTAGGTGTTATAGAGCACCGTCGCGCCGGCCAGCGATTCGACCAGGGCGGCTGGATCTTCGAAGCGGAACGGCTGCACGTCGATCTGGTGGCCGAACGGGTTTTCGCGGCCGGTGGAATTCGTCAACGTGCGCACGCGGTGCCCCGCCTGGAGCAACCGCGCCGCGATGTGCCGGCCCGAGTAACCGAATGCGCCGGTGACGACGTGAAGTTCACTGCCTGCCATAACGGATTCCTGAATCGCGCAATCCGCCGCAGCCTCTCCGACAAGAGCCGCGGTCAAGGCAGCGGCTGGTCGGTGATACGTTCGTAGGCTTCGAGGTACTTGGCCTGCGTCCGCGCGACGATCTCCGTGGACGAATTTATCGGTTTACGCAGCCAAGCCTTCCAGGACGATCTGCCGCATGGTCTCGCGTCCGCCAAAGCGCTTTTGGGCGTCGAGAATCTCCAAGCCAGCCAGACGGCCCTCGCTGTCATACTCGGCCGCGATGCCATCGTCCAAGCGCTTGGTGGTGACGGTAGTTTCGCGGAAGATGATGCTCAAAGCGTCCACTTCGGCGTCATAGCTGATCTTCATAATCGTTCAAAAGCAATAGGTATAAACCGTGATCACAACCAGCTCCGCGGCTTCCTCTACAAACACCGGACGCACTTGCTTGGTCGGGTAAACCTTGCCGTTCAGTTTTGACAAAAACGGAAATCTTTGCGGCATTCCAGCCGCCCCAATTCGGCGGCGCTCCAAGGACAGGTGCGGATTGCTTCCTCAACCTCGGCCACCGTAAAGCCACGCCGGGATGCGTAACCCAAGGCGTGTTTGGAAAATCGGACCGGTTTCATGGCGCGCGCGGGCGCGGTGCCTCACTGCTCCACCGCCTCACGGCAACGGCCGGCCGGTGATCCGCTCGAAGGCTTCGAGGTACTTGGCCTGCGTCCGCGCGACGATTTCCGGAGGCAGCGCCGGCGCCGGCGGGGTTTTGTCCCAATCCAGCGTTTCCAGGTAGTCGCGCACGAACTGCTTGTCGAAGCTGGGCTGGCTCTTGCCCGGCGCGTACTCGCTCGCCGGCCAGAATCGCGACGAATCCGGCGTAAGCACCTCGTCGATGAGGATCAAGTCGCCGTCGCACCTGCCGAATTCGAACTTGGTGTCGGCGACGATGATGCCGCGTTCGCGGGCATAGTCGCGGGCGTCGGCGTAAAGCTGGAGGCTCCGGTCGCGCACCTGGGCCGCGATGTCCGGCCCCACGATCCGCGCCGCCTGCGCGAACGAGATGTTTTCGTCGTGGCCGGATTCGGCCTTGGTGGCGGGGGTGAAAACCGGTTCCGGCAACTCGGCGGATTCGGTCAGGCCGGCCGGCAGCTTGATTCCGCAAACGGTCTGGCTCTTCCGATATTCCTTCCAACCCGAGCCGGCGAGATAGCCACGCACCACGCACTCGATCGCGAGCGGCCGGGCTTTTTTCACGATCATGCTCCGGCCGCAAAGTTGGGCGGCGAACCGTTGCAGGCGCGCGGGCAGCGGGTCGGCGGCGCTGGCCAGCAGGTGGTTCGGCACGTCGCCGGCGAACCGCTCGAACCAGAAATGCGAAAGCTGGGTCAGCACCTCGCCTTTGCGCGGAATGCCGTTGGGCATGACGCAATCGAACGCGGAGATGCGGTCGGTGGCGACGAGCAGGAAGGCGTCGCCGAGATCGAAAATCTCGCGGACTTTGCCGCTCTTGAGTTTGGCCAGGCCGGGCAGATCGAGTCGCAGGATCGGGTCGGTCGTCATGCGTCGCAGTATGCCGCGGCGCGTCGGCCGATGCCAGACTCAAGACGCGCACGCGACCGGTTGAGCCCAGCGCCGCGGCCCGGTATGGTTGAGGCCATGAAACGCGGTTGGCTGCTGGGTCTCGCCGTTCTCCTGCCCGGCCTGGCTTGGGCCCAACAGGAGGAAACGATGACGCTCGACGAACTGCTCCAGTCCGGCCGGGAATGGATGCAGGAGAACCTCGACGACCGGGTGCTGCAGTCGCTCGGACAGATCGACGAGGCGAAGGCGCGGCAGTTTCTCCGCGATTTCCAGGCGCGGTTCCAGGGCGAGTACGTGGTGGACCTGGCGGCGTTGGGCGGCACCGCGGAGGCCCTCGTGCCCGTGCTGGAGAGCTTCAAGGCCACCAAACCGTACGCGGCCTGGCTGCGTCCGCGGCTGGACTATTTCCGGGCGGCCGAGCAATTCCGGCTGATCATCCCGCCGCCCAAGCCGGAGCCGGGCCAGCCGCCGCCGCCCATCCCCAATCCCACCCCAGAGCAGGAACGTAAAGTCTGGCGGGCGCAACTCGCCAAACGCCCCGCGCCGCGCGGCGCCGAGGCCTACGTGAAGCGGCTCAAGCCCGTCTTCGCCGCCCAGAAACTCCCGCCCCAACCGGTGTGGCTTGCGGAGGTCGAATCGTCGTTCGATCCCGCCGCCGTGAGCCCGTCCGGCGCGGCGGGGCTCTATCAATTGATGCCGGCGACGGCGAAGGGTCTGGGGCTGGAACTGCGTCCGCGGGACGAACGGTTCGATCCGGAGAAAAGCGCCGGCGCCTCCGCCCGGTATCTCCGCTACCTGTACGGCCGATTCAAGGACTGGCCGCTGGCGCTCGCCGCGTACAATTGCGGCGATGGCCGGCTGCAATCCGCGCTCACGAAGTACCGGGCGAGTACGTTCGATCAGGTGGCCACCCACCTGCCGGCGGAAACCCAGATGTACGTGCCGAAAATGGAAGCGGTGTTGCTCCGCCGCGAAGGCACCGCGCTCGCGAACTTGCCGGCTCCCGGGTCGTGACGGTGTTCACTGGGCGAGCAGGTGCTTGACCTTGTCGCGGTAACTGCGACTCAGGCTCAGGCGGGTGCCGTTGCGCAGGATTACCGTGTAATCGCCGTGAAACATCGGTTGGAGTTCCTTGATTCGCTCCAGGTTCACGATGGTTGAGCGGCTGATCCGCAGGAACAGTTTCGGGTCCACCCGCGCCTCGATCGCCGCCATCGTTTCGCGCAGCATGTGCACCTCCGGACCGACGTGCAGGCTCACGTAATTGTCCGCCGCCTCGATCCAGTCGATGTCGGCGGTGCGCACGAGCATGACCCTGCCGCTGGTCTTCACCACCAGCCGATCGGTGGTTTGCGTGGGCGGCCGCATCTCCGCCAGCAACGCGGCGAGCTTTTCGTTCAAGACGCCGGCCTGGCTTTGGCGAAGGTGGGCGCGGGCGCGGTCGAGCGCCACCCGCACGCGGTCGCGGTCGAACGGTTTGAGCAGGTAGTCCAGCGCATGCACCTCGAACGCTTTCAGCGCGTGCTGGCTGAAGGCGGTGGTGAAGATCACGACCGGCGGGCGCACCGGTTTGGCGGCTTCGAGCACGCCGAAGCCGTCGAGTTCGGGCATCTGCACATCGAGAAACAACAGATCCGGCTGGTCGCGCTCGATCGCCTCGACCGCAGCCTGGCCGTCGGCGCATTCCCCGACGATCTCGAGGTCGGCCTCGGCGCTCAAGAATCCGCGCAACCGCTCGCACGCGAGCGGTTCGTCGTCCACGATAAGCGTGCGGATCTTCATTCGTTACGGCCGGCAGCAGTGCCGACTGGCTGATTGGACACCGCAAAGGAAGCGGAGCGCGCCCGTGGGGTCAAGAGCGCAACGGCTTTCCCAATCCTTGTGGGCACATCGGCGTTGCCTGCCGCGTGAGGCGGGCAGGCAGGCACGAAGGCAACCAGCCTCGAATCGGCCCGGCCGTGACATTCGCTGCGCAGATCGCCGCGTGCAGGCGCTTGCATTCCTCGGAGCATTCGGCATGGGAGCTGACGAGCTTGCCGCAGCGTTTGCGTTTCGCGGTCAGGGATTCGCTGGCGGAGCGAGCTTCTCCGCGGGCAGGCGGCGTTCAAGGTACATTTCCCGCACGCGATCTACGACCACCGCCAGCAGGATCAAGGTGCCCAGAAAGGCATTCGCGAAATACGGGTTCGCCTTCAATTCGACCAGCCCGTGTTTGATCAGCATGAAAATGGCGGCGCCCATGAACAGGCCGAACGCCGAGATGACGCCGCCGCTCAGACCGGTGCCGCCAATGATGGCGACCGCGAAGGAGACGATCAGCCAGGTGTCGCCCGTTTCGGGAGCGGCGGAGCCGAGTTGCGACGCCCACAGCACCGCCGCCAGCGCGGCGAACAATCCGGAAAGCACGTTCGCCGCCACCACCATCCGCGCGGTGTCGATGCCGGAGAGGCGGGCCGCGTCGGCGTTGCCGCCGGTCGCCAACAGGCGTCGGCCGAAGACCGTCCAGCGAAACAGGTAGGCCATCGCCGCCAGCAACCCGGACGCCAGCACGAACACCCACGGTATGCCGAGGAACGCGCGTTGGCCGGCGAAGGTGAACGACTCCGGCACGCGATACGGTTGGCCGCCCGAGACGCCCGACCGCAGGCCCATGTAAATGAACATCATGGAAAGCGTGATGACGAAGGAGTCGAGCTTGAGCCGCGTGATCAGCGCGCCATTGAGCCAGCCGCTCAGAGCGCCGAAGGCCAGCGCCGCGGGGACCGCCAGCCAGGGCGACAGATGCACGCTGTCGAGGCACAGCCCCAACACCACCGTGGTCATGCTGCCGATGGCGCCAACCGAGAGGTTCATGCCGCCCACCACCAGACACACCGCCTGCGCCAGCGCAATCAGGACGCAGAACGCCACCTGCCGCGACAGCACGAACAGCGTGTAACCCGACAGGAACGTCGGCGACTCGAGGGCGAGGACGCAGAACAGCACCGTGAAGGACAGAATCAAGCCGTTCGTGCGGCCGTTGAACCATTCGCCCGCGCCCGGTCGTTGGCAAATCCGGCGGGGCGTCGCGGTGGGTGCATTCGCAAGGGTGGAGTTCATGGGTGGGAAGCTCAGTTCAAATACCGGCCGATGGCGGCGCTGATGTCGGCGTAAGTCCGGCCCGGCGCGTCCACGTCCGGCACTTCGCCCGCGATCCGCTGGTCGCGGAAGACCAGGATGCGGCTGGCCAGTTTGATGATCTCGGGCATGTCGGACGAAATGAGAATAATCGCCTTCCCTTGCTGCGCGGCCAGCTCCCAGATCAACCGGTGCAGGTGCTCCTTCGCGCCGATGTCCACGCCCACCGTCGGCTCGTCGATGAGCAGGATGTCGCAATCCGCGGCCAGCCACTTGGCCAGGCAGATCTTCTGTTGATTCCCGCCGCTCAGGTTGCCCGCGGGCTCGTCCAGTCCAGCGCATTTGATGTCGAGCGCCGCCACGTGTCTTTGCCCGACCTCGCGTTCGGCGGTCGGCGAGATGCGGCGAGTCCAACGCTGTACCATCCGGTCCCAGACGGTGAGGGCGATGTTGGTGCCGACCGACGCCGCCAGGAAGAGGCCTTCCTCCTTGCGGTTCTCGGTCACATAACCCATCCGGCAACGCCGCAGACTGTCGCGCACCGAGTGCAGCGCGATCTGCCGCCCGCGCACGAAGACCGCGCCGCTGTCCGGGCAGTCGTCGCCGATGAGCAGGCGCGCGGTCTCGGTCCGGCCCGACCCGACCAGGCCGTAAAACCCCAGAATCTCGCCGCGGTGCAGCGCGAAGCTGACCTCGCTGACCTTGCCCCGCCGGGTGAGTCGCTCGGCGCGGAGCAGCTCGCAACCGCGGTCCACCGGCAGCCGCCCCAGCCGTTCCTCGCGCGCCTCGCGCCCGATCATCGCGGCGACGAGTTCGGCCTTGGTCAGACCCGCGACCGCACGCGTGCCGACGTGCTGGCCGTCGCGCAGTACGCTCACTTCGTCGCACACGGCGAAGACTTCCTCGAGCTTGTGCGAAACGTAGAGGACGGTGACGCCCTGCGACCGTAGCTCGCGCAGGAGCCCCAGCAATTGGCCGGCCTCGTGTTCGGTGAGCGAGCTGGTGGGCTCGTCCAGGAACACCAGTCGCGCCCTGGCCGCGAGCGTCTTCGCGATCCGCACCAACTGCTTTTGCCCGGCGCTAAGGCCCTTGACCGGGGTGGTGACCGGCAGGTCCAAGCCCACGCTGCGCACGAATCGTTCCGCCTCGCGGTTCATCGCCGGCCAGTCCACGCGCCGGAGCGGCCCCCGCGTGGCGAGCCGGTCCAGCAACACGTTTTCGGTGATCGAACTTTCCGGAACCACCTGGATTTCCTGGCCGACCAACGCGATGCCGCGCGCCTGGGCTTCGCGCCAGTTGCGGAACCGCACCGGCTGGCCGTCCAACCGAATCTCGCCGCGGTCCGGCGTCTCGAGGCCGGTCACGAGTTTGATCAACGTGCTCTTGCCCGCGCCGTTTTCGCCGACGAGTCCATGAATCGTGCCGCGGTTGAATTCGAGGCTCACATTCGCGAGCGCTTGCACGCCGGGGAAGGACTTGCTCAGGCCGCGCACTGCCAGCAACGGAGTCATCGGGGCGGGTTCAGGTATTTCGTTTTCAGCTCGGCCACCAGTCGTTGCGTGACCGCGCGGACGTCCGCCGGGAAGGTGTCGAGGTTCGTCCGCGTCACCACCACGATGCCGGCGTCGATGAACTGGTACTCGCGGCGCGGCGTCCAGCCGTCGTTCAAGAGCTTGAGGATCGCGCAACTGATGTAGCCGTGGCCGAACGGATTCTGCGCAATGGTGGCGTCGATGCCGCCGGCGCGGATCGCCTGCAGCACTGTGGCGTCCGTGTCGATGCCGACGAACCGGAGGCGCTTGTGATTGGGGTCTTTGTGCCACTCGGTGAGGATCGCCGCCGCGGCCACGGTGGGGTTGAAGCCGGTGGCGATGAGGCCGTCGATCTCGTCCGCCCGGGCGGCGAGCGCGCTCTGGATCTTCGTGGTCGCCTCGCCCAGTTGGATCATGTCCGAAATGGTCTGCACGATCTCGACGCCGGGATGGCGGGCGACCACTTCGCGCACGCCTTCGTCGCGCTTGCGCGTGTTCACGTCGGTGACCGCTTCCAGCACATTGAGGATTCGCCCCCGGCCGCCCAGCAGGCGGATCAATTCCTCGGTGGCGGTCATGGCCGCGCCTTTCACGTCGGTCGCGATGGTGAACGGCGCGGGCGTCGGCAAGGACGGTTCGGCGCCGAAGACGACGACGTGCTGGCCGCGGCTGCGGAGCAACTTGAACAAGCCGTTCGCGCCCGCCGGATCGCCAGGGTACAGGCTGAACGCCCGGTAACCTTGCGTCGAGAGCGCCTCCACGTTCACGTTCTGGTTATCCTGTGTCCACTCCTGGCCGACCGTGCAATGGATCGCGATGCCGGCGTCGCGGGCGAACGCCTCCACGCCCGACCGCACCTCGGCGATGTAGGGGTGAACCGCGTTGCCATACCAGACAATCGGTTCCCGCGCGACGGTGTGCCGCGTGAGCTTCACGCCCGTAATGACGGCGGCGATCGCCACGACGCAGGAAATGGGAATAACGTTCCGCATGTGCTGGTGTGTGCCGCCGGAGCTTAAGCACGCCCCGCCGCCAAGCGCTCGCTCAAAATGCGATTCCCGAAACGCCATGAAACGCTTGGCCGCGCCCGGCGAGGCGGCCATCCTGCGCGGGTGAACACGATCCGAACCTTGGGGAATCGCTGTCTGCCAGCGTTTTCTCTCCGCTCGCTGCGGGTACCGCGGCCGGTCGGGCCGGCGCTGCTCGTGTTGGCTCTGGCCGTCCGCTGGTTGGAGGTGTCGGGCGGCGACGCGGCCGCCCCGGCGGAGGCCACGATCACGGTCCGCGCGGGCGAGGTCGTCGGCCCGATCTCACGCCTGCTCACCGGCGCCTGCCTGGAGGACGTGAACCACGAAGTCTATGGCGGCCTGTACAGCCAGATGATCTTTGGCGAGAGCTTTCAGGAACCCGCGCCCACTGTGCCGCCAGCCGGCTTTCACGCCTTCGGCGGAACCTGGCGCGTCGAGAACGGCGAACTCGCCGCCGCGGGAGGCGACGGACCAAAACTGGTCAGCGAACAACCGGCTTTCGACCGCGGCGAAGTCGGCGTGGAAATTCAGTTCGCCGACCGCACCACGGGCAACGCGGGCTTGATTGTGAAGGCGAACCAGCCCGGCGTGGGCGCCGACAACTTCGACGGCTACGAGGTCTCGCTCGACGCGGCGGCGGGTGTGCTCCGGTTGGGCCGGCACCGCCATAACTGGGAGTTGATCCGCGACACGCCTTGCGACGTGCCGGTTGGCACCTGGATTCCGTTGGTGGTGAAGCTCACCGGGCAAACGCTGGAAATCGTGGTCAACGGCAAGTCCGTGGTCACGTTCGACGACGGTGACCGCGCTCTGCGCGCCGGTGCGGTAGGTCTGCGGACCTGGCAATGCGCAGCCCAGTACCGGAACCTCTGGGTCCGAACCGGCGGGGTGACCACGCCGCACGCGTTCCGGCAGGACGCCCCGGCCGCGTTCGAGGTCAGCGGCATGTGGCGCGGCGGGCGGCGGACGGCCACCCGGAGCCGTATCGGCTGAAGCACCTCGAACTCGGCAACGAGGAGCGCGTGGACGAAACCTACTGGAACAAGTTCAAACCGCTCGCCGAGGCCATCTGGGCGAAGGACCCGGACATCGTTCTGGTCGTCGGCGACTTCGCGTACGGCGCGCCCATCCGGGATTGGTTTGCCTTCCGCGGCGCGGCCTCCGGCATTACCACACTGGCAGCTCACCAAAAGATCCTGGCGCTGGCGCGGCAAGCCGGCTGCGCTGGCCGCGCTCAAGCCCGGCGAGGTCGTGCTCGATCTCGGGAGCGGCGGCGGCTTCGACGTGTTCATCGCCGGCCGCAAGGTCGGTCCGACCGGCCGCGCCATCGGCGTGGACATGACGCCGGAGATGCTCGGCAAAGCCCGCCGCAACGTCGCCGCCTACCGCGAGCAGACCAGCCTGAACAACGTTGAGTTCCGCCTCGGCGAAATTGAGCACCTGCCCGTGGCTGACGATTCCGTGGACGTAATCATCTCCAACTGCGTGCTCAATCTCTCGCCGGACAAGCCGCAGGTCTGGCGCGAAATGGCCCGCGTGCTCAAGCCCGGCGGCCGGGTCGCGGTTTCGGACATCGCCTTGCTGAAGCCGCTGCCCGCGGAAGTGCTCAAGCTGGTCGAAGCCCTTGTGGGCTGTGTGGCCGGCGCCGTGCTCGTCCGCGAGACCGAGAGTTATGCGC